>NZ_PJFA01000029.1:0-2231 GCF_002843485.1 Paenibacillus sp. BGI2013 | reverse complement strand
ACTTGCTATTGGATAAGCCCTCGACCGATTAGTACTGGTCAGCTCCATGCATTGCTGCACTTCCACCCCCAGCCTATCTACCTCGTCGTCTTCAAGGGGTCTTACATACTGGGAAATCTCATCTTGAGGGGGGCTTCACGCTTAGATGCTTTCAGCGTTTATCCCGTCCGTACATAGCTACCCAGCGGTGCTCCTGGCGGAACAACTGGTACACCAGCGGTACGTCCATCCCGGTCCTCTCGTACTAAGGACAGCTCCTCTCAAATTTCCTACGCCCACGACAGATAGGGACCGAACTGTCTCACGACGTTCTGAACCCAGCTCGCGTACCGCTTTAATGGGCGAACAGCCCAACCCTTGGGACCTACTTCAGCCCCAGGATGCGATGAGCCGACATCGAGGTGCCAAACCTCCCCGTCGATGTGGACTCTTGGGGGAGATAAGCCTGTTATCCCCAGGGTAGCTTTTATCCGTTGAGCGATGGCCCTTCCATGCGGTACCACCGGATCACTAAGCCCGACTTTCGTCCCTGCTCGACTTGTAGGTCTCGCAGTCAAGCTCCCTTATGCCTTTGCACTCTTCGAATGATTTCCAACCATTCTGAGGGAACCTTTGGGCGCCTCCGTTACTCTTTAGGAGGCGACCGCCCCAGTCAAACTGCCCACCTGACACTGTCCCCGCACCGGATTACGGTACCAGGTTAGAACCTAGATACGATCAGGGTGGTATCCCAACGTTGCCTCCACGCAAGCTGGCGCTCACGTTTCAAAGGCTCCCACCTATCCTGTACAGATCGTACCCAAATTCAATATCAAGCTGCAGTAAAGCTCCATGGGGTCTTTCCGTCTTGTCGCGGGTAACCTGCATCTTCACAGGTATTAAAATTTCACCGGATCTCTCGTTGAGACAGCGCCCAAGTCGTTACGCCATTCGTGCGGGTCAGAATTTACCTGACAAGGAATTTCGCTACCTTAGGACCGTTATAGTTACGGCCGCCGTTTACTGGGGCTTCGGTTCACAGCTTCGGATTGCTCCTAACCACTCCCCTTAACCTTCCAGCACCGGGCAGGCGTCAGCCCGTATACTTCGCCTTACGGCTTCGCACAGACCTGTGTTTTTGCTAAACAGTCGCTTGGGCCTTTTCACTGCGGCCCCCTCGTGCTATTCACACTACCGGGGCACCCCTTCTCCCGAAGTTACGGGGTCATTTTGCCGAGTTCCTTAACGAGAGTTCTTCCGCGCGCCTTAGAATACTCTTCTCGCCTACCTGTGTCGGTTTGCGGTACGGGCACCATCACCTGGCTAGAGGCTTTTCTTGGCAGTGTGAGATCATGACCTTCGCTACTATAATTTTCGCTCCCCATCACAGCTCAGCCTTACAATGTGCGGATTTGCCTACACATCAGCCTTACTGCTTAGACGGACATCCATCAGTCCGCGTCACTACCCTACTGCGTCCCCCCATTGCTCATAACGGCTTACGGTGGTACAGGAATTTCGACCTGTTGTCCTTCGACTACGCCTTTCGGCCTCGCCTTAGGTCCCGACTTACCCTGAGCGGACGAGCCTTCCTCAGGAACCCTTAGGCTTTCGGCGGATCAGATTCTCACTGATCTTTTCGTTACTCATACCGGCATTCTCACTTGTATAATGTCCAGCGCTCCTTACGGTACACCTTCAACCCTTATACAACGCTCCCCTACCCCTGATGCAAAGCATCAAGCCATAGCTTCGGTGGTGTGTTTAGCCCCGTTACATTTTCGGCGCAGAGTCACTCGACCAGTGAGCTATTACGCACTCTTTCAATGATGGCTGCTTCTAAGCCAACATCCTGGTTGTCTGTGCAACTCCACATCCTTTCCCACTTAACACACACTTGGGGACCTTAGCTGATGGTCTGGGCTGTTTCCCTTTTGACAATGGATCTTAGCACTCACTGTCTGACTCCCGGAAGTAAGTCTATGGCATTCGGAGTTTGACTGAGCTTGGTAACCCTTGCGGGCCCCGCACCCAATCAGTGCTCTACCTCCACGACTCTGTTTTCCGAGGCTAGCCCTAAAGCTATTTCGGGGAGAACCAGCTATCTCCGAGTTCGATTGGAATTTCTCCGCTACCCCCACCTCATCCCCGCATTTTTCAACATGCGTGGGTTCGGGCCTCCAGTGCGTGTTACCGCACCTTCACCCTGGACAGGGGTAGATCACCCGGTTTCGGGTCTACGTCCACGTACT
>NZ_PJFA01000028.1:0-12157 GCF_002843485.1 Paenibacillus sp. BGI2013 | reverse complement strand
AAGCTATGCGTTTGGTGGCGATGGCGGAGGGGTTCCACACGTACCCATCCCGAACACGACCGTTAAGCCCTCTAGCGCCGATGGTACTTGGACCGCAGGGTCCTGGGAGAGTAGGACGCCGCCAAGCGAAACCCCGCTGGGGTATTTTTTTTGACTTTTCTTGAGAATTTAAGTGGTGAGAACAATTGGCAGCTTCAAATTCTTCATCAGGAGTAAGTAAGGCCCGTTGGTCAAGGGGTTAAGACACCTCCCTTTCACGGAGGTAACAGGGGTTCGAATCCCCTACGGGTCATAATAAGGCGGTGTAGCTCAGCTGGCTAGAGCGTACGGTTCATACCCGTGAGGTCGGGGGTTCGATCCCCTTCGCCGCTACCATTTTTTAGGGGCATAGTTTAAAGGTAGAACAACGGTCTCCAAAACCGTTGGTGTGGGTTCAATTCCTGCTGCCCCTGCCATTTTATTAAGAGCCATTAGCTCAGTTGGTAGAGCACCTGACTTTTAATCAGGGTGTCGAAGGTTCGAGCCCTTCATGGCTCATTGTTATCTATGCGTGCGGTATTAAAAGAATAACATAGACTCTCTGACGTGGATTATAAACTCTTTCCAGGTGAATCCTCTGTATAGTAAGACATGGAGAAAAGGTCGAGAGTCATCTTTACAAACTATGGTCTCTTCGACAGACAAGGGAAAAATTCCTATCCCATCAACGGATAATGGACGCACCCTGTAGTAAATCTAAGAACGCTATAACTTTTAAATTAATCCGATTATAATATCCCTATTGGAAAAGAGGCTATCCTTATGGACAGCCTCTTTCTTATATTTATTTCCTTAACCACGTGAAGGAAATTCGCCTTGCAAGCATATGATAAAAGTCTGTGTAATAAAAGGTTGCATATTGTTATGTGGCTGAGATGAACCAGTCACTCCTACAGCCATAGGCGTCATATCTGTGCTTGGTGTGTTATTGTACAATGGGGGCTGCGGTGCTGTGGGAATGGGTTTGGCAGCTTGGGCCCAGTACGCATCTTTAGGTGATGTTTGGTTCCCTGTCGCAACAATACCTTGAGGTGTGTGCGTATGAGCAGGGATCGCGGTTTGATTTAGCGTGACCACTGCATCTCCAACCTGTTGTCCAACAGTACGAGGAGTTAAACCCGTTCCAGAACCTTGATGGATAACAGCGGAACCCATTAAATTGGGCAATGCAAAGGTCGTTTTTCCATCTCCACCATACTGTACACCCAGTATAGAAAATAGAGCTGTATTTTGGTTAATTGACATCAATTGACCATTACATAATGCCCAGCCTTTTGGTGCGAAATTTCCAGAAAAAATTCGGATTTCACCGATATACGCATCAGCCAAAGTCATGTCCTCCTTAATTAGTTGCGAGAAGGGAAAATTCCCTGAATCGCAATGGCGTAATTCAATACGGTGTATGGTTGCATATTGTTATGCGGTTGAGAACCGCCGGCTCCTGAGAGACTTCCTGAATTCATAGTTTCTTGTCCAGGGGTGGATCCGAATGAATTCGGGACAGCTGCCCAAACGTTATTTAGTGGAGTTGCCACCGATGGATTGGTTTCTGAAGCTGTTACTTGATGGTTATGTATCGGCATCTCATTAATGGTTAACGTGTGAGCTGCTTCACCTTGTTTAGTGCCCAGAGGAATTGTATTTGACACATGTATCGGTACTCGTCCACGATAGTCTGGAAGTGCGAAAGTAGTGATACCATCTCCTCCGTAGACGTTGCCAAGCAAAGAGTAGAGAGCTTGGTTGCTGTTGATCTGCAAGATTTGTCCTTCACAATAAGCCCAGTTACGAGGGGCATAGTTGTTGGCGAACAATCGGATCTCGCCCAAAAATGGTTCTGACATGAGGTGACCTCCTCTATATTTTTATTCTTTTTAAGGTTGAGACGGGAATATGCCCTCTAGACAGATAATGAACGAAATGACAGTTGAAGGCATCATGTTGTCATGAGCCTGGTTTCCACCGACAGAAGATACAGCTGCAGTGTTCATATTCACAGTAGTGGCTTTATCTGAAGTGTAATAGATTTTTCGTGGTGAGTTAGACCAGGTTGCATTACTTGGTGTTGATGTAATTGTAGAGGAATCCGATGCTGTGTACACCGAATGCGTATGTACAGGGAGTTGATTAGATACCAATGTAACCGTCTCATTACCTGCTTTTTGCCCACGAATAAACGTAGGGTTTGGATGTACAGCCACTCTACCTTGCAAATCAGGCAAAGCAAACGTGGTTTGTCCATCTCCGCCATACGTTGTTCCAAGTAGAACGAACAGAGCCTCATTTTCAGCAATGGGTATTGTTTGTCCATTACACAAAGCCCATCCAAGAGGAGCAAAATTCCCCGCAAACATCCGAATCTCACCTAAATAAGCTTCACTCATTCGTTTTCACCTCACTAAATTCTGATGTTGATTCATTTGTTCTCAAAGGATACCATTCCATTAGTTGATATAAACCTGTGCTGTGTACAGGAACGAAGTTGAGCTTCTGATACAGCCTCATTGCCCTGTTCATGGGAAGTACGCTTAAACGAATAGTTGCGCCAGCATGACTTGCCCTCTGTTGTAGATCCATAATTATGCTCATACCTATTCCCCGATTCCGATACTCTGGAAGTAGAGATATATCAATGAGCACCCATTCTTGCCCTTGTTCAAGTACGTACGTTTGACCGACAGGAACATTATTGTCACGAACGATCATACGAATTGCATCTGGGTAAGAGGCCGCATAAGACATGGTTTGAGCTCTCCATTGCATACGCAAAAATAGTTCTTGTTCCTCTAGCTCCCAGTTCCAACTTTGTAATTCGTCTTGGCGGGTTAATGAATACAACTGAAACAAAAACGCTTCATCTTCGAGTTTTGCAGCAACTGTATCAATCACTTTTTATTTTCTCCTTTAATTCCAAGGTGATGGCTAGATATAGTTGTCATAATTTGTTTATAACAGATGGAAGAAGGGCTGTCATTAAAAATTTTGCAGTTTCAAATCGAATGGTGACGAAAATTTATAACAAAACTTCAAAAAAACACGCTAGATCAATTTTGAAATGGGTTGAAAGTCATTGTTCTATGAAAAAAGTCCCTAAAATTATATTTACCTATACCAAAGTCTCGTTTATGATGAGAGTAATTTCCATTTCATCATTTGACAAACTTCATCGGGAAATAGATAGGCAATAATAATTGCCGATTAAATCCAATTTTAGGGGGCCGGATATGTCTTTGTTTTCGAGAAAAAGGAGTTTGAATCGTATACTCCGTACTACATTGGCAAGTATTTTACTCATTAGTTCTTTTAGTGGTGGGATTTTTTCTTCTAAAGCGAACGCTGCGACTTGGAGTCCTGTACATCATGTTCCTTCAAGTTTTCAAACTATTGTGGAATATGGCAATGGTACATTTTTGTCTTTAGGTTATTTTCTAGATTATCATCTGTCGACAGATTCCGTAACCTGGGATAACCGCAATCTAGAGATTTCCATTGAACCGACTAACGTCAAGTTTTTAAATTCAACTTGGTTCATTACTGCCTCGGACGGAGTTTATAAGACATCTGAACCCACAACCGGTTGGACGCCTGTGAATTCATTTTTCCAAAACAAGCATATCAACGATATCACTTATAGTTCCCTTACTAACCGTTATGTGTTAGCAGGAAAAGAAAAACTATATTCATTCACAGAAAATGGTACCCCGGAGGTAGTGTATACGAATACAAACCTTGATTTTTACCGAGTAGTGTACGGCAATGGGGTGTTTATCGCAACGACCTATAATGAAGGACAAGCGGCTAAAATCTACCGTTCTTCCGATGGGTTAGCATGGAGTGAGGTATATACAACTAATCCGACCCAAGCCATTTTCGATGTTGCCTATGGAAACAATACATTTGTAGCGGTTGGTGAGGCTGGACAGGCATACGTTTCAAATGATGGAGTAACTTGGAGCAAGACGACCGTATTGAATTACAGCAACGTTAGTTTAGCTTCAGTGACTTATGCTGCAGGTAAATTTTATACCGTTAGCGCAAATGAAAGAGTTGCAACCTCGATAAATGGGGTTGTTTGGGAAGAGGAATGGAGTAATCTATCCTCATCCATGGATTTTGCCGACGTCATTATAGGTGGAGGACGAGCAGTTGCAGTAGGTTATGACAGTCAAACATATGACGGTCATATAAAGTCTGCTCCCGCCCCACACGTGAATAGTGTGACTGTGACCCCAGCTAACCCAAGTGTGAAGCAAGGGGAAACAGAACAACTGACAGCAATCGTGGATGTCAGCGGTGGAGCGACGCAAACTGTTACGTGGAGCAGTAGTGACACGAACGGCAATGTTACGGTAGATGCGAATGGATTGGTGAATGTGGCTGTAAACACTACACCAGGCACATATACTATTACAGCAACTTCAACAGTTGATGGTACCAAGTCAGGTAGTGCAACGATTACGGTTACCTCGGCACCGGCAGTAAACAGTGTGATGGTCAGTCCGACTAGCTCTAATGTGGTGCAAGGAGATACAGAGCAACTAACGGCCACTGTGAACGTCAGCGGTGGAGCGGCGCAAACTGTTACGTGGAGCAGTAGTGACACGAACGGCAATGTTACGGTAGATGCGAACGGACTGGTGAGTGTGTCAGCAAATACCCCACCTGGTCCGTATACAATTACAGCAACGTCAACGTTTGACGGTACTAAATCAGGTAATGCAACGATCACGGTTACCTCTGCCCCAGCAGTAAACAGCGTGACGGTCAGTCCGTCTAACCCTAGTGTGGTGCAAGGTGATACAGAACAATTAACCGCCACTGTGGATGTAAGCGGTGGAGCGGCTCAAACCGTTACGTGGGCCAGTAGTGATTTGAACAGCAATGTTACGGTAAATGCGAACGGACTGGTGAGTGTAGCAGCAAATACCCCACCTGGTCCGTATACAATTACAGCAACGTCAACGTTTGACGGTACTAAATCAGGTAATGCAACGATCACGGTTACCTCTGCCCCAGCAGTAAACAGTGTGACGGTCAGTCCGTCTAACCCTAATGTGGTGCAAGGAGATACAGAGCAATTAACTGCCACTGTGAATGTCAGCGGTGGAGCGGCCCAAACTGTTACGTGGACCAGTAGTGACACGAACGGTAATGTTACGGTAGATGTGAATGGACTGGTGAGTGTAGCAACAAATACCCCACCTGGTCCGTATACAATTACAGCAACGTCGACGTTTGACGGTACTAAATCAGGTAGTGCAACGATCACGGTTACCTCGGCACCGGCAGTAAACAGTGTGACGGTCAGTCCGTCTAATCCTAGTGTGGTGCAAGGAGATACAGAACAACTAACGTCCACTGTGAATGTCAGCGGTGGAGCGGCCCAAACTGTTACGTGGGCCAGTAGTGACACGAACGGTAATGTTACGGTAGATGCGAACGGACTGGTGAGTGTAGCAGCAAATACCCCACCTGGTCCGTATACAATTACAGCAACTTCAACGTTTGACGGTACTAAATCAGGTAGTGCAACGATCACGGTTACCTCGGCACCGGCAGTAAACAGTGTGACGGTCAGTCCGTCTAACCCTAATGTGGTGCAAGGAGATACAGAGCAACTAACGGCCACTGTGAATGTCAGCGGTGGAGCGGCCCAAACTGTTACGTGGACCAGTAGTGACACGAATGGCAATGTCACGGTAGATGCAAATGGATTGGTAAGTGTGGCAGCAAATACCCCACCTGGTCCGTATACAATTACAGCAACTTCTTCTTTTGATAGTACCAAGACAGGTAGTGCAACGATTACAGTGATTTCTGCACCAGAAGTCAACAGTGTAACAGTGAGTCCTACCTTTTCAAGTGTGCTGCAAGGTGACACACAGCAGCTGACAGCTACTGTGAATGTAAGTGGTGGAGCAGCCCAAACCGTTACATGGAGCAGCAGTGATACGAGCGGAAATGTCACAGTGGATGAAAATGGATTGGTAAGTGTCGCTCCAAACACAACACCTGGTCCATATACGATTACCGCGATCTCAACGGTCAACGGCAGTAAATCGGGCAACGCTTCAATAAACGTAGTTACTGAAATTGAACGATACACTGTGACAATAAACAATTTGGTAGGTGGCACAATTAGTGCTGCCCCTACGATCTCCCCAGCCGGTAACTTAATTAGCTTGGACATTCTACCGGATTTCGGGAAGAGAGTAAAAATAGGAACGCTGAAGTATATCTTTAATTCTGTAGGTTATCCGATCGTGGGTGAAACTTTTATCATGCCAAGCGGGGATGTTACCATTAGCGCAGAGTTCGAAGATATTTCAGAGACGATACCTTTTTTAAGTATTGTGGCTCCATTATTTTCACCTGTAACGGTTGGTTATGAGCAACCTTCAGCAAAGAAATTAATCATCACGAATGCCGGGGCGGTTGATACCACCATTCGTAGTCTGACTTCCAGTGAACCCAATGCATTTGTGGTTGAAGGAAGTGGCAATAATGTAGCTGCGGGTGAAAGTATCGATACGTGGAGCGTTAGACCGGTAGTAGGCTTACCAGCCGGAACCTATACTTCCGTGATTACAGCTGTTTATGGAGACGGGGAAATAGCAACAACTAACCTTGTACTTACTGTCAATTCTTCCAATAATTCAGGTGGCGGTGGAAATTCAGGCAACAGTGGAGGGGGCTCACAAGGTGGCGGAACACCATCAACAAACCCACCTCAGCTAGAGCCAAGTGGTGTCCCTGTTGTAATAAACGGTAAGTCAGAGAAGATCGGCAAGTTGGATACAAAAATCGTTGATAATAGAACCATAACAACTCTTACGCCGGATCCTAGCAAACTTCTAGAATGGTTGGCGAAAGAAGGTCAGAATGCTGTAGTGACTATTCCTGTGAATGAGTCATCGGATTCCATTGTGGGAATATTAACAGGGGATGTTGTTAAAAAGATGATAGAGCAATCTGCCGTCTTAGAACTGGTCACCCCGCTTGCCACGTATAGACTACCTGCGAGCCAAATCTCAATTGAGACGGTAGCGGGTCAACTTGGTGCGGATGATACACTATCAGACATGACGATTGAATTAACAATCTCAAAAGCTCTTCCTTCGGAATCAAGCATTGCAAAGGACTCGGCAATTTCAAAAGGTGCTTTACTTTTAGTGGATCCTGTCCATTTTACGTTAATGGCTGAATTTAATGGTTTAAGAAAGGAAATAAATCGCTTCAATACGTACGTTGAACGGTATATTCCACTTCCGGAGACCGTCGATCCAAATCAGATTACGACAGGAATTGTTGTAGGTTCGGATGGTTCCACTCATCATGTACCAACTTATGTTGAGAAGAAAGATAATCGCTACCACGCAGTGATTAATAGCTTGTCCAATAGCTTGTACACACTGGTTTGGCACCCAGTCGAATTTACTGATGTGACGAACCATTGGGCAAAAGACGCAATCAATGACATGGGATCACGAATGATTGTTACGGGAGTTAGGGAGGATATTTTCGAACCGAATAGGAGCATTACACGTGCAGAGTTCTCTGCTATGGTTGTAAGAGGGCTGGGTATAGTACCGTTAACTGGCGAAACTTCATTTATCGATGTAAATAAGTCCGATTGGTTTGCTGATTATATCTATACAGCTCACGAATATCAATTAATTGAGGGTTATAATGATGCTGAATTTGCTCCTATGGATACCATCACTCGTGAACAAGCTATGACAATTATTGCAAAAGCGATGAAGATCACAGGTATCAATCCGGATTTATTGCCTGATCAAGTAAACACGTTGATCGGACAATATAAAGACGATTCATCGATTTCAAGCTATGCCAGAGGTCATATAGCAGCTGGTTTAGCAACGGGTATTATGAATGGTAGAACAACGACTACGATTCAACCGAAGGGCCAAATCACACGTGCTGAAGTGGCTACGTTACTTCAAAAATTACTTAAGAAGTCGAATTTGATTCAATAGAAGCATGAAAGCGAAGGATCAGACCAAGAGGGTCTGATCTTTTGCTTATTAAGATTCCAATGAGCAAATACGATCTGTATTTTTGATTAGTTAAAGAGAGGGGATTCAATGAATAAGTCACGTTTGGGGAATGCGTATTTAAAAAAGACTGTAATTATATTAGGTATGTTTTTATTGTACTTTCCATTGTTTTTAGTTATATCCTTGTTACTTTTCGGAATAACTAACATAGTCGATCCGGGTGCATATTATAGATATGCTACTGAGAGCAAGTATAGTGAGGACGTCTTTTTCTCACCTGAAATTGATGCTAAAACAAAAATAGGGAATACCATTACAAAAACTTTTATTGTTATGGAAAAAGATCTACCAGATAACACCCAAGCAATGTTTCATGAGCTTTTAACAGAGGAGAGTTCATTTCTCTCACAGCTTAAAGAAAATAAGGCGTATATGGATTACTTGGTCGATAATAACTTAACTCTTGAAGAATTAATTACATATATGAAGTCGATCTCTAATTTAAGCAATGAAATTTTAAATGGTAGTTTGTACTTTTCAGCAGTAATAATATTTATCATTGTATACATCCTGTTCCGCTTTAGATTAGAGTTATATTGGTTAGCAGGAATATTGTATGTATTTTCAAATCTGGATGGTTTTACGTCAGGAATCTTTTCAAATATTTTCTATAACCCTATGCGCTGGGCGAGTATGATGATTGGACAGGAATACACAATAAATCAATACAACATGTACATAGAGTTTTTACCTAAAATCAAAGAAGCATTTTTGACTTTCATTATATTTGACACTGTAGGCCAAATATACAGGGAAAAATGGGAGAAGAAAAGATTAAAAAAACTCACAGAGATTTATTTTTCATTAGGTGGAGCTTTAAATTTTCTGAGAGATTTAAGAGCTGCAAACAGTAATAATCCCTTCATAAAGATAACTAAGGTGAACATTGATTTATATTATCTAAGCAAATATGCATCAAAAAAAAGAAATGATATTGCCTTAAAAGAAGTGAGAGAGCTTACAATAATGTTTTTACGTAGAATTGAATCGAGTTCAATATCAGTAGACGATGTCATCCGTTTTTTAGAGAGATTAATAGTAGAGTTAAATGGATCGGAGGACTTCAAAAATAAAATTAATCTCGTTACAATTTTATCAAACAATCAAGTTAAGAGAGGTTGATATAAATTTTCAACAGGATTCATTTTGATGATACTTGCTCCTACACCTTCAAAAGGAACGGTGCTATTATTGTGTTTAATTTATATAACAATGATACATACGTGGATGTCAGAATAACTCCTGATTAATGAAACTGTTTCGTGAATAAAATCGAATTCTTCAGGTGCGCTACAAAAGAATTGTAATAGCAACTCATTGACTGTTAATTCTAACTTAGACTCCTGATATATATCTTTCTTAAGTTGTAAGTTCTCCATAGAATATTATTGAAAACTCATTTCAAGAACGCAATTTGAGGACAAGGATCGTTCAATTCAAAAAAAGAATAGTGCTGCGTAAAAGAATTAAACAATTAATAAATATAACTCGTGAACTATTGTAAACCGATATAATAATATAGCATTGAGAAACAGTAAATGGTTGAAGCTTATACCTTATTCAAAATTGCCTTAGTAAAGAGTAACCGGATGGGAGGGAAGAATAATCTGTTCGATTGGGTGAATAAATGACTTTTTATTTGAACTGGAGGAAGTATATGTTTTATAGAAGAATAATTCAAAAAGTAAGCACATTCATAATAGCTACCAGTATGGTATCCGTATTTAGTGGGGTAGCATATGGTCAGAAAACCAATTTAGATATTCAAGGACATTGGGCCGAACATACCCTTAACAAATGGCTCTCAGAAGGGTTAATTAAAGGATATTCTGGTCAAACACTTAAACCCAACAATGTAATTACACGTGGAGAATTTATGGCATTGGTTAATCGTCAGTTTGGTTTTAATGAGGTAGAAGAAATACATTTCACTGACTTGTCGTCTTCAAATTGGAGCTATCTAGAAGTACAAAAAGCGGTAAAAGCAGGTTACATACAAGGTTATAAAGATCAAACTATACGTACTTCTAAACCGATAAGCCGTCAAGAAGCTGCAGTTATTGTAGCAGACTTACTGAAATTACCTAGTAATGAAAAAGCAGCTTTAGCATTTAAGGATTCTTCAGAATTTACATATTGGAGTAAGGGTGCCATAGGTGCTACATTCTCAAAATATATCATTACTGGTTATACAAATGGTTCATTCAAACCGGCATCTCCAATTACGCGAGCTGAGGCAGTTGTAATGTTAGATAAAGCGATAAGCTTGATTCAAGAACAAGAACAAGGAACTGAAAGTGAAGATAACGATAATATACCTTCACCATCTATACCTACTGTGAGTTTAAATTCAGATTCAAACAGTACATCTAATGGATCCGGTTCACCTTCGATTACTACTGGAGTGAAGACCTCCATATTGAACACCACCGTAGGCGTCAAAGATGTTTTAGGCATATCTCAAGTGGTAACTCTGACATTAACTAGTGGGGCAAATGCGCCAGGTTCATTGCGTGCAACGTTTACAGATGGAGTCAATCCAGTGACCGTTTACGTAGAGCTTGATGGAACTGAATTGGATACTGAGGTAGCTGCTAAAATCGTACAAGCGTTTGATAATGCACTAACAGGATGGAATGTGGATGCTGAGCGTGCAAACATTTATTTTACATCATTAAATCCAGCTGTTAACAACGATCATGTTAAAGCCACCGTTGAAAGCATTATGACAGGTGTGGTTTCGAGTGGAAGTGTCATAACTGTCCAAGGTAGTATTTATAACAATGTAGGTACGGCTCAGGTAGCAACACTAGTGATAGAGAACGGTGCAACGGCTCCGGGTTCATATTATGTTTATTTTACAGATGGAGGAGTGCCAGTTCAAAAAAATATCTACATCTTGGGAACAGAAACAGCGGCTGAAGTAGCATCTAAAATAGCAGTCGCGTATGGAACATCCGTAGCGGGTTGGGGTGCAGAAGCTGATGGGAGTCGAGTACATTTCACATCGCAAACGCCAGGTACTAATAACGAAAATGTTCGAATATACGCTTTGGAAGCATCAGGAGTAGGGGCACCTTCAAGTACACTTGAAGTTCCAGGAAATCCTGCGACCAACACATCCCAAGTAATTAAGCTGCGTCTTCCCAATTCAGAGAGTGATCATGGGCCGATAGGCGTCAAATTCACGGATGGAATCTCCTCGTGGACAGCCTATGTGTCTATGATGGGAAGTCCTGAAACAGGAAGTGATCTCGCTGACAAGATAGTATCCGCATTCGGGAGCGTGATTCCGAATTGGATCGTTTCGTCACGGGGCTCAGAAGTGATTTTTACAGCCAAGTTTCCAGCAGAGAATAACATAAAGGCTATGGCGAGACTTTCGGGATTAAACACAGGGATTGGTATGCCAGATAGTTCGATTACATCTGTAGGAACAGCGCCATTACAGGGTACAGCACAAATAGCAACACTAGTGATAGAGAACGGTGCAACGGCTCCGGGTTCATATTATGTTTATTTTACAGATGGAGGAGTGCCAGTTCAAAAAAATATCTACATGTTGGGAACAGAAACAGCGGCTGAAGTAGCATCTAAAATAGCAGTCGCGTTTGGAACATCCGTAGCGGGTTGGGTTGCAGATGCTGATGGGACTCGAGTACATTTCACATCGCAAACGCCAGGTACTAATAACGAAAATGTTCGAATATACGCTTTGGAAGCATCAGGAGTAGGGGCACCTTCAAGTACACTTGAAGTTCCAGGAAATCCTGCGACCAACACATCCCAAGTAATTAAGCTGCGTCTTCCCAATTCAGAGAGTGATCATGGGCCGATAGGCGTCAAATTCACGGATGGAATCTCCTCGTGGACAGCCTATGTGTCTATGATGGGAAGTCCTGAAACAGGAAGTGATCTTGCTGACAAGATAGTAGCAGCATTCGGGAGCACGATTCCGAATTGGATCGTTTCTTCACGGGGCTCAGATGTAATTTTTACAGCCGAGTTTCCGGCAGAGAATAACATAAAAGCTATGGCGA
>NZ_PJFA01000027.1:0-32118 GCF_002843485.1 Paenibacillus sp. BGI2013 | reverse complement strand
TATGGAGGCTTAGCTCAGCTGGGAGAGCATCTGCCTTACAAGCAGAGGGTCGGGGGTTCGATCCCCTCAGCCTCCACCATATAAACTTTATAACGACGCGGGGTGGAGCAGCCCGGTAGCTCGTCGGGCTCATAACCCGAAGGCCGCAGGTTCAAATCCTGCCCCCGCAATTATACTTTCCTTTGAGAAAGTGATCTGGAACCGTGGTGTAGTTGGCCTAACATGCCTGCCTGTCACGCAGGAGATCGCGGGTTCGAATCCCGTCGGTTCCGCCATTTTTTTTTAATGTAGTAAGGCTCGGTAGCTCAGTCGGTAGAGCAGAGGACTGAAAATCCTCGTGTCGGCGGTTCGATTCCGTCCCGAGCCACCATTTATAACACCATGTAATACGCCGGTGTAGCTCAACTGGTAGAGCAACTGACTTGTAATCAGTAGGTTGGGGGTTCAAGTCCTCTCGCCGGCACCATGTAATCCTGGAGGATTAGCGAAGCGGCCAAACGCATCAGACTGTAAATCTGCTCCCGTACGGGTTCGGTGGTTCGAATCCATCATCCTCCACCAGTTTTTCTATGAGTCATTAGCTCAGTTGGTAGAGCACCTGACTTTTAATCAGGGTGTCGAAGGTTCGAGCCCTTCATGACTCACCATTATATGCGCGTGTGGCGGAATTGGCAGACGCACTAGACTTAGGATCTAGCGTCTTTGACGTGGGGGTTCAAGTCCCTCCACGCGCATCCTTTATTTGCGGAAGTGGCTCAGCGGTAGAGCATCGCCTTGCCAAGGCGAGGGTCGCGGGTTCGATTCCCGTCTTCCGCTCCAATATTTTGCGCCCTTAGCTCAGCTGGATAGAGCGTTTGACTACGAATCAAAAGGCCGGGAGTTCGAATCTCTCAGGGCGCGCCATTATAACTTCATATTTTGCCGGCGTGGCGGAATGGCAGACGCGCTCGACTCAAAATCGAGTGGGAAACCGTGGAGGTTCGAGTCCTCTCGCCGGTATAGATAACGGGATGTAGCTCAGCTTGGTAGAGCACCTGGTTTGGGACCAGGGGGTCGCATGTTCAAATCGTGTCATCCCGATTGTTGTTATGCGGGTGTAGTTCAATGGTAGAACTTTAGCCTTCCAAGCTAATAGCGTGGGTTCGATTCCCATCACCCGCTTATATATTGAAAAAGAAAGAGACGGTACTCACCGTCTCTTTCTTTTTTTCTGCATTCACAGGCATATTGACCATGATTGTATGCAAAGATCACGGACTATATGGCTGATTAGCATGTACCAACATGTATCCCATCCTCACGATATATTCCCCTCTCTTTTAAGTCTGTCCTTAGTCATTGTGGAAGTGTTCAAATAGAGAAGGTCTAACACATGTTTGAACACAAGAATATCTTTTCTTTATCACAATTTATAAAAACGCTTACAAAAATAGCTTGCGTAAATCATTAACCTGTAATACCATATCAATTAAGCGCTTAACCTTTAGGGGTAAGGCGCTTAAACTTAACGTAGATTAAGCGCTTAACCCGTAAAGGAAAGGACGGCGATCAATTCATGAATACAATTCGACTAACGATGGCTCAGGCACTGCTTCGATACCTGGATCAGCAATATATCTCGGTTGACGGGGTGGAAACCAAGTTTGTGAAGGGAATCATCGGTATTTTTGGACATGGCAATGTAACAGGCATTGGAGAAGCGCTGGAGCGCAGTCCGGGAAGCCTGACGTATATGCAAGGCAAGAACGAACAAGGTATGGTGCATACGGCAACGGCTTATGCCAAGCAGAAGAACCGTAGACAGATTTATGCATGTACAACATCCATTGGACCTGGTGCTTTGAATATGATTACAGCTGCAGCTACTGCAACGGTGAACCGGATTCCGGTTTTATTGCTTCCTGGAGATAACTTTGCTACACGGGAACCGGACCCGGTACTTCAGCAGTTGGAAGTGAGCAGTGATTATACAATCTCAGCCACTGATCCATTCAAAGCCGTCAGCAAGTACTGGGATCGCATTGTTCGTCCCGAACAGCTGATGATTGCTGTTACACAGGCCATGCGTGTGCTAACCGATCCAGCAGAGACAGGAGCAGTAACGCTCGCATTGCCGCAGGATGTGCAGGCAGAGGCATACGATTATCCAGAATCGTTCTTTGCCCGCAAAGTACATTATCTGGATCGTCGTCCCCCGGTACAGGCAGCCATTGAACGGGCAACGGAGCAGATTGCCCGAGGCAGAAAACCGCTGCTCGTTGCAGGCGGCGGTGTGTTGTACTCTGAGGCGTCCGTTCAACTCTTGGAGTTCGCCGAGGCATTTGGTATTCCGATCGCCGAGACGCAGGCGGGCAAGAGCGCAGTTTCTTGGGACCACCCACTAAATGTGGGGGCAATCGGGGTTACCGGCTCTTTGGCAGCCAATAGGCTGGCGAGAGAAGCAGACGTTGTGATCGGCGTCGGTACGCGGTTCTCGGATTTCACGACGGCGTCCCGCTCTGCTTTTCAACATCCGGAAGCTTCATTCATCAACATCAACCTGAACAGTATGGATGCCGCCAAGTTAGGCGGAGAAGCCATTCTGGCAGATGCTCGCGAAGGATTGCAGGCTTTGCAGAAGGAATTGCAGGAAAGACAATACCGAAGTGCATATGGCGCATCCGAAGTTGCTGATCTCCGCGCTGAGTGGAATGCAGAAGTGGATCGGCTGTATGCAGCTCAACATGAAGCAGGGCTGGCACAGACTACAGCAGTTGGCATCGTTAACCGGACCATTGATCCATCCTCCGTTATTGTGTGTGCGGCGGGCAGTCTGCCGGGTGATCTACATCGTCTGTGGCGTGCGTCTGAACCAAAGACATACCACATGGAGTATGGATTCTCCTGTATGGGGTACGAGGTAAGTGGAGCGTTCGGAGCAGCACTTGCCGAGCCGGATCGTGAAGTGTACGCGATGGTCGGTGATGGCAGTTATTTGATGCTGCATTCGGAGTTTGTGACTAGTTTGCAGGAACAGAAGAAGATGACCGTTCTATTATTCAACAACAATGGATTCCAATGTATTCATAATTTGCAGCGGGAACACGGTAGTGACGGGTTCGGCAATGAGTTCCGTTATCGGGAATCCGAGAGTGGACGACTGACCGGGGATTACATGCCAATGGACTTTGCTGCACACGCCCGAAGCATGGGAGCCAAATCCTATAGAGCGGAGACAGCAGAACAGCTGGAACAAGCACTCCGAGATGCGAAGAACGAAACAGTGAGTACGTTGATTGAGATTCCGGTCGTGCCTGGAACCAACGCAGGTGGATACGAGTCATGGTGGAATGTGGGTGTACCTGAGGTATCTGCCGAAGAAAAGGTAGTTCATGCTCATCACACGATGCAAGCCAACCGTGCCAAAGCAAGACCGATTTAATCCAGTTTAATATAGTGAATCACAATGTTGAACGACAAAGGAGACGTGGGGCAATGAGCAAGCTGCCATTCCAGCTTGGGATTCATCCGATCAATTGGGTCGGTGAAGATGTGAAAGAGCATGGTGATGCGACAACGTGTGCACAGATTCTGGATGACATTCAGCGTCTTGGGCTGACAGGTACAGAGATGGGACGTAAATATCCTACCGATCCTACTATATTGCGTGAGGAATTGAGCAAAAGGAATATCAAGCTGATCTCCCAGTGGAAATCCGTACTTTTCTCCGACACGGCATATCGTCAGTCGGAGCTGGACAGTTATCGCAAACATGCGGAATTTCTGCAATCCATGGGCAGTAAGGTAATCAGTACGGCAGAGGTAGGCGGGTCACTTCATTTTGATCCAAGACGGACACCGAATGAAAAAGAAGTGCTCAGACTCAGCGAATCTGAATGGCATATCTTCGCTGAAGGATTGAACGAAGCAGGAGCTATTGCCCGCGAACATGGGTTGAAGCTTACGTATCATCATCATGGAGGCACAGTGGTAGAGCAACCGGATGAGATTGATCGACTGATGGAGCTGACAGACCCTTCTCTCGTGTATCTGCTCTATGATACTGGTCATGCCTACTATGGCGGAGCCGATCCACTTGAACTGCTGCGCAAACATTATGATCGGATCGCCTATATCCATCTGAAAGATATCCGCCCGCATGTGCTGGATGAAGCACGCGAGGAGCAATCTGACTTTGTCGGCTGTATTCGTAGAGGAGTGTTCACTGTACCAGGCGATGGATGCATTGATTTTGCACCAATTCTACAAGAACTGATCACACGAGGGTACGATGGCTGGGCGATGCTTGAAGGAGAGCAGGACCCTGCGATTCATAACCCATATGAGTATGCGAAGCGATCTTTGAACTATATGGAGTCGTTATACCAACACAGCTGATTCGTTTAGCATTGTAGCGGTCAGAGGCCACACCTGTGAAGCGAAAAAGGAAGAAGGCCAGCAAGAGTATAACGTTACGATTGGAAAATAAAACTGACTTACTCTAGCCGTTACGAGTTCTTACGATGGAATGAGTAACTAGTCTAGATATCCATATAGAACATGGAAAATCCCACTACAGAAAGGGGCTCACATGCAATGACTTACGTATCCTTTCCGGTATCCAGGAAGAAGGATTTCACCGCGATTGGCCGCTTGTGCATCGACTTGAACGCCAATGAGATCAATCGCCCGATGGAAGAGACGATGACGTTTACGAAGTATGTAGGTGGCTCTCCGGCCAATATTACGATTGGCATGTCCAGACTGGGTATGAAGACGGCTTTTATCGGTAAGATCGCGGGTGACCAGATGGGCAGATTCATCCAGAGTTATTTGGAGAAGAACGGCATCGACACATCAAATGTAGTTACAGATGACACTGGAGCGGTGACAGGGCTTGCTTTTACCGAAATCAAAAGCCCAACGGATTGCAGTATCCTGATGTACCGGGACAATGTAGCGGATTTGTTATTACAGGCGCAAGAGGTACAAGAGCAGTTGATTGCTGACTCCAAAGTGCTGTTAATCTCAGGCACAGCCCTCGCGCAGAGCCCATCCCGTGAAGCCGTATTACAGGCACTAACGTATGCAAAAAAACATAGCACAGTTATTGTGTTTGATCTTGACTATCGCCCATACACATGGACATCGGACGAAGAGACAGCGGTCTATTACAACCTTGCAGCCGAGAAATGCGATATCATCCTCGGCACACGTGAAGAGTTCGACATGATGGAGACATTCGACCACAATCCGGATCATAGCGATCAAGTAACTGCACAGAAATGGTTTGATTTCTCAGCGAATATTGTAGTAATCAAACACGGCAAGGAAGGGTCCATTGCTTATACGCGTGAAGGGCTTTCCCATCGTGCGGACAGCTATCCGGCAAAAGTGGTCAAAACGTTCGGCGCAGGCGACTCTTACGCGGCTGGGTTCCTGTATGGATTGATGCAGGGCTGGACAATTGAGCGCAGTATGGCGTATGGCAGTGGCGCAGCAAGTATCGTTATTTCAAGCCACAGCTGTTCGGATGCAATGCCAACGGTGGAACAGGTGAATGACTACATTGAACGTTGCAATCGGGGCGAGATTACCGTGTCTTGAAGCACGTTGCAATACTTCGAACAACGTACTCATACAGATCTATAACAATGAACATGTTGAACATAAGGGATCACACATAAGTGAAGGGAGACAGGGCTATGGGAAAAGGAATTTCTGAAGCGTCTGCAACAGCGACAATGGTACAAAACTGGATCGGAGGTGCCTGGGTAACCCCGGCGTCAACTCGCACGGAGCCAGTGGTGAATCCGGCTACAGAAGAGGTTATTGCACATGTGCCACTGTCCGAACAAGCGGATGTGGATCTGGCGGTTCAGACAGCACAAGAAGCGTTCAAATCCTGGAGCAGCACACCGGTTCCGCGCCGTGCACGTATTTTGTTCCGCTACCAGCAGCTGCTGGTTGAACATTGGGAAGAGCTAGCTCGCCTGGTGACACTGGAGAACGGTAAAAGTTATGCCGAAGCGTACGGCGAGGTATTGCGTGGCATTGAATGTGTCGAGTTCGCGGCTGGTGCCCCGAATCTGATGATGGGCAAACAACTGCCTGACATCGCGACAGGACTGGAGTCGGGCATGTACCGCTACCCAATCGGTGTAATTGGGGGGATTACCCCATTCAATTTCCCGATGATGGTGCCGTGCTGGATGTTCCCGCTGGCTATTGCGTGTGGTAACACCTTTGTCCTGAAGCCGTCCGAGCGCACACCGCTGCTGGCAGGCCGCCTGGCAGAGCTGTTCAAGGAAGCGGGGCTTCCGGACGGCGTGCTCAACATCGTTCACGGTGCGCATGATGTCGTGAACGGGTTGCTGGAACATAAGGATGTTCAAGCGATCTCCTTTGTCGGATCACAACCTGTAGCTGAATACGTCTACACCACTGCATCCAAGCATGGCAAACGGGTACAGGCACTGGCTGGTGCCAAAAACCACTCCATCGTTATGCCGGACGCCGATCTGGATCTAACCGTGAAAGAGATTACCAGTGCAGCTTTTGGTTCAGCAGGGGAGCGTTGTATGGCATGTGCGGTTGTTGTAGCTGTGGGTGATGTGGCTGACGAACTGGTACAAAAGCTGGTGGAAGCGGCAGACCGCATTACCATTGGTAACGGCATGGATGAGGGCGTGTTCCTCGGTCCTGTCATCCGTGGACCACATAAAGAGCGTACACTCAGTTACATTGAAGCCGGAGAGCAGGAAGGCGCGGCATTGATTCGGGATGGACGTAAGGATCAGGCGACAGGTGAATCCGGTTATTTTGTAGGGCCTACGGTATTCGACCAAGTTGATAGCAGTATGAAAATTTGGCAGGATGAGATCTTTGCTCCGGTACTCTCGGTGGCAAGAGTGTCTACGCTGGAGGAAGCCGTTGAGCTGGCGAACCGTTCTGATTTTGCCAACGGGGCGTGTCTGTTCACCCGCAGCGGAGCGAGTATGCGTCAATTCCGTGAAACGATTGATGCGGGCATGTTGGGTATTAACCTGGGCGTACCTGCGCCAATGGCATTTTTCCCGTTTTCCGGTTGGAAAAAGTCCTTCTATGGTGATCTACATGCCAATGGTACGGATGGTGTTGAATTCTACACTCGCAAGAAGATGGTAACGGCGCGCTGGTAACAACCAGAGCATCACTCGGGCTAAGGGGAACGCCCAGCCCATATGTACGCACATAGGGAGGATAACGGAATGGGCAAGGACAAAGTGAGAATTGGCATCATCGGTGCTGGACGGATCGGCAAAATTCATGCAGACAATCTCCTGCGTAACCCGCATGCCGAGATTGTGGGAATCAGTGACTTGTTTGCAGGTCCTGAATTGGAGGCTTGGGCCTCCAGTCGTGGCATCCCTGTTGTAACAACGAACAGCAGCGAGTTGATCTCGATGCCTAATGTAGACGCGGTGCTGATCTGTTCTTCAACAGATACACATGTGCCGCTGATCGAACAGGCCGCCCAGGCGGGCAAACATATCTTCTGCGAGAAACCAGTCAGCATGGATCTGGCACAGACCCAAGCGGCGGTAGCGGCAGTTCAGAAGGCTGGCGTGAAGCTGCAAATTGGATTTAACCGCCGCTTCGATCACAATTTCAGACGGATACGTGCGCATGTGCAGGATGGTACGATTGGTGATCCACATATTATCAAAATTACGTCTCGCGACCCGAGTCCGCCTCCTTCGGAGTACATCCGGGTGTCTGGCGGGATCTTCATGGACATGATGATCCACGATTTTGACATGGCCCGTTATCTGTCCGGGAGTGAAGTGGAAGAAGTGTACGCTCAGGGCAACGTGCTGATCAATCCGGTTTTTGCGGAACATGGTGACGTGGATACAGCGATTGTAACGATGACTTTTGCCAATGGAGCGATTGGTGTTATTGATAACAGCCGTCAGGCAGTATACGGATACGATCAGCGTGTTGAAGTATTTGGCTCGAAGGGCAGCGCCGCAGCGGCGAATGATCATCCAAATACGGCTGAGATCAGTACAGCGGCCGGGCTTATGCGCGACAAACCGTTACACTTTTTCCTGGAACGCTACAATGAAGCATATGTACAGGAGACAGCCCTCTTTATCGATGCAATCATTCATGATACACCGGTTATCGTTGATGGCCACGATGCAGTACAGGCAGAACGAATTGCACTGGCAGCAAAAATGTCCATGGAGCGGGGAAGACCTGTGAAGCTGAGTGAAGTCCCTGGGGTGTCACTGGAATCGCAAACGGCAACGCCATAGGTGGATGATTAAAGTCACTTTTTTCTAATAGAGCGTAAGAATGGTCCAAGTTTTTGTTTTTTATAAGTATCAGGTTGTTGTGGACGATTACAGAAAGGAGTGGATGACAAGATGTCAGAACGTATTGTGAAACCCGTGGTGAACCCGGAGGGAGACGGTACACTTATAAACGTAACACCGGAGTCGGCGGGGTGGGAATATGTTGGCTTTCAGGTAGCGAAGCTGGCGGAGGGGGAGACGCTAACCCGTGAGAGCGGTGATCAGGAACTCTGTGTGGTGCTTCTCAGTGGTTTCGCCAATGTAAGTACCCGGGAGCACACATGGGATAATATCGGAAAAAGAATGAGTGTTTTCGAGAAAATACCTCCGTACTCGGTCTACGTCTCAACTTCCGATCAAGTGCAGATCACAGCACGTACCGAACTGGAAATCGCTATATGTGTTGCACCCGGTAAAGGAACGCACCCGGCTCGTCTCATTGCACCCGAAGATGTAGGGGTAGAGGCGCGAGGGTATGGTAATCTGGAACGCCAGATTCACAACATTTTGCCGGAACAAAAGGAAGCAGACAGTCTGCTCGTTGTTGAGGTATTCACACCAGATGGGCATTGGTCCAGTTACCCGCCACATAAGCATGATCGGGACGCACTCCCGGATGAATCTTTGCTGGAAGAAACGTATTATTTCCGCGTGCAGCCTGAGCAGGGGTTTGCCATTCAGCGTATATACACGGATGATCGTTCTGTGGACGAGACGCTAGCAGTGAAAAACGGTGAAGTGGTGCTTGTTCCGGACGGATATCATCCGGTAGGCGCTCCTCCGGGGTATGAGGTCTACTATCTGAACGTGATGGCTGGACCAACCCGGACCTGGAAATTCCATAACGATCCTGACCATGAGTGGTTGATGAAAAAGTAAAACAGTTCATGCTACGCACATTGTGCTGGCTTCAAGTTGCGTATGCAGACTTCCCCCTGCATAATGAGAAGAAGAGAACAATTATCTATGTATAACGAAATTTATATATAGCACAAATGGGGAAAAACAATGAAAGCAACCATATACGATATAGCACGCGAGGCGGGTGTATCCATTGCAACCGTCTCGCAGGTCATTAATGGCAAAGGCAAGATCAGCGAGAAGCGGCGCGCTGAGATTATGGAGATCATGGAACGCCTTCATTATCAACCCAGTGCGATCGCAGCTGCACTTACAGGGAAGCAGACGTATACATTGGGGCTGCTCGTACCGGACATCTCAAACCCGTATTTCGCAGAACTCGCAAGAGCCGTGGAGGATCGAAGCCGTCAATTGGGTTACAGCGTGGTCATCTGCAGTACGGATAATAAGGACGAGCGGGTAGAGCGTTATCTGAATCTGCTTCAGCAAAAAAGGGTAGATGGCATGATGATCGGAACCGGGATCGATAATGCAGAAATTTTGTCACCCCTCTTGCAGCAGTCTATCCCTGTTGCTCTGATTGCCCGTCATATGCCATCCCTGTCGGTTCATACAGTCACCATTGACGACATAATTGGCGGAGCACTCGCAGCGGAGCATTTGCTTGAACTGGGGCACACCCGTGTAGCGGTTCTGTCGGAACCGTCCAAAGTCAGCAGCAGTCAGGAACGTGTACGTGGATTCCGTGAAACACTGATTAAGGCAGGCCATACGCTGGAACAGAATCAGATCCGAGAATCGGCAGCTGACCTGAGCTCGGCCAAAAAAGAGGCGTTACTGCTGCTCGGTGAGAAGGATCACCCGACAGGTTTGTTCTGTTGTAATGACATTCAGGCCATTGGTGCACTTCAGGCAGCCAAAGAGCTGGGGCTACGCGTGCCAGAGGATGTGTCGATTATCGGGTTTGATAATACCATTCTGGCTTCGGTAACCAGTCCACCGCTTACGACCGTTGCCCAGCCAATTGAAGAATTGGGACATCGCGCTGTAGATCTGTTGATTGAAGAGTTAAAGGATGAACAAAAAGAGCCACAGAAGATTGTGCTGAAGCCTGAGCTGGTTATCCGAGAATCAGCAGGTCGTGTATTGAGCTGAAAACAAATAGTTTTCGGCGTACGCTGAACAGATGTGAGGTCAAGTCTACGTATGTCATATTCATGCTCGGGATAAGGGTTATCGTCTTACCTGTTCTGAATAGGTAATAAAACAATATAACAAAGTAACAAACAAGCCGCGCTCACCCTATGGGAGAACGCGGCTTGTTCATTTAAATGTTCCAATTTTAGTGTAGCCCAAAAACGTCATCGTAATTGAGGGACCAGAGATAAGAAATGACATTGGAACAGAAGGAGTGAGATGTTATACTGGGATATATCAATAATTACCAATTTATATGTTTTATGTAGATCTAGAGAGGGGATTGGGATGAGTAGACAAATCAAGATGATTATGGGTATCGTCATGATTATTGTTTTTTTAGCTATTGCAGTGCGTATGTATACCTCTGGTCAATATACTAAGTATATCCCCAGCAAACACACGACGTTTCGAGCAGAGGTCACAGATCATATGACGATGCTGGATACATTGGATCGACTGACGATTAGGAAAATCTCCGACAATGAACCGTATAATGAAGATAATGAAGTGACGATTACAGATCCCAATAAGATTAGAGATATGCTGAAGCTATTAAAGGATGTTGATCTTAAAAGAGTACGGGAATTCGACGTTTCCGAAAGGAATCCGCATTACTATGAGTGGCGACTTACCATTAATAAAGAAGGTCGCTTTACCGATGGATTTGGACTGACGTTTTATAATGAAAAGTCCATCTCAATCTACAGCGAGGCAAAAACAAGAGACAAATTTCAGGACTACGAGATTACCAATGAGTTTAATCTGAATGAGATGGACCGCCTTTTTGAAAAGCTGAAGGAGGAGCAAACATGACCATCATAACCAACTATTATGTACGCCCTATTGAAGAACAGGATATCCCCTTTCTGTGGGAGATGTTATACGCATCCCTGCATAGAAGAGAAGGTGATGAACCTTTTCCAATCGAAAGTATTCATACTCCCGGACTGTCCAAATACGTTGAAGACTGGGGAAGAGAAGGGGATTTCGGGTATGTTGCAGTTGACCAGCAGGGCAAGAGACTAGGTTCAATAACATTAAGATTCTATACGGATCAGAATGCGGGATACGGTTATGTGAATGCAGCTACGCCAGAGATGGGGATGGCTGTAACGGAAGATGCACGTGGAAAAGGAGTAGGTACCTTACTGCTTCAGACCGCATTAGATGAGGTTGAACGGCGGGGAATTGCAGTAGTCTCGCTCAGTGTTGACCCGGATAACCAAGCGATTCGCTTATATAAGCGGTTAGGATTTGTGGAGGAGTCCCTAAATGGTACATCAGTAACGATGGTACGTGTAAGTAAACTTGAATCTTAAATGATGAGCGTTCGGATCACTGGCAAAACTGAGTAAACCACGTGGAACTGCAAAAGAAGAGGCGTTTCCTCATGGGAACGCCTCTTTCTGTGTGCCATGTACAGCATCGGTATCTCTCTTATTATACTAAGTCCGTAGCACTTCAATATTATTTCAACAAAAATGCCAAAGCCTCGTCATACGTTTCCCATTGGAATTCAGTCTGGTGCGCGGACTCTTTGGAGATCCGATTCAATTGCATTTTGGCGATCGCACCACCTACGGCTACACTAGCTCGCTTCATCCCCCACTGTGTCAGTAGTTTCTGGTGTTCCACAATTTTTTCTTTGGTGTCCTGAGGGAAAGCCTTCATGTTCCGCATATCTACTAGCACATCAAACGAGTTTCCCAATTGTTCAGCTATTCTCTGGATTTCTGTATTCGTTTGTTCGACATGTTCAGGAGAAACAATACCTTCCCAGATAATTTCAATAATAGGTTTAGTTGAATCCAAACGTCTAACAGACATGTAGGCAACTCCTCGATAATAAAATAATATGTAATATATGAGACTATAAGCCTATTAATTATACCTTTTTATAACCAGAATGAAAACTAAATTCATAATTAAGTGGTTCTTATGGACTACTTATTCCTAGGGAAGTTAAATTCAGGGATTGTTATCATATCTTCATTGGAAGGAAGGTTAAATAGCTAAAAGCCGCCCAGAGAATGAACTCCAGACGGCTTCTATAACTGTAACATGATAAATTGAAAATCCTACGTAAATTAGAAGCCAATCTTCAAACTGTTACCTTCCGTTGCTACACCTTTGGAAAGGGAAATGCTCAGCTTTTGTTCTGCCGAGAAACCAAGTGTTTCCCCATCATGCAGTGTGACGTCGTTCTCAACCACATACGTTGTGGTCATGAACATCATCTCAAATACATCGCTTAAGGATTCCGACGATTGCATAATCTCCATCTCTTCTTTTCCAAAGTTACGTAGTCCGTAAGTGTAAGCTGAAGCGCCTTCGGCATTTTGGAATAATCCGATGAAAATCCAGAGCGAGACTGGCAACTCATCATGTTTGATCCCACGGCTGGTTTCGACATACTGACTGGCTTCAACAACAAGTGGGGCCATGTATATGGCAAGCGCGTGATCCAACTGTAACAAAGCACTCGCTGTTTGAGTGAACAGAACATGTCCTTCAATTGCATCTGTTGCGTTCAGAACAGAGACAATAATCTGAGACTGGTGCCGTGAGGTAACTTGTTCCGCTTCTCGCCAAAGGATGTTTAGCTTGGCATTCTCCTCAACTTCACGGTCGGGTACAGGCGCGGCAATGTGAGCACATACCACCTGCATCCCATTCACTTCGAAAAAGAGATTGCCCTCCTCTGGGCGTTCTTCAATCTCGATATCCCATTCGTTCTTCATGTTCCTGATGAAGAGGTCAAAATCACAATCCTCACGCTCCAGCAGGACAAAACCCACGATGGTTTCACTGTAATTCGTCGATTCGACAGCACCACCTGCAGGTACTTTCTCCTTTTTGCGCCGCCGAAGCTTGTCAAACAATCCCATGACATGTTCTCCTTCCAATTCCAGAACGATTCTGGTCATTGTACACTGCTATCTATTCACTACCTTACCATAAAGGAGTTAACATGAATCGAAGCAATGCACCATTCGACAGAAATTACAGGAACAGAACTAGCAACAACGCAATGATCGCAGGCAAACCTTGTTTGATAATGATCGACCGTGAAGAAGTTGCTCCTCCATAAAGAGCCGCAATAATCACACACGCCAGGAAGAAAATCTGAATATGCTGTCCAACGGCAGCATCCGGATATACGAGTCCCCAGATCAGACCTGCCGCAAGAAATCCATTGTAAAGACCTTGATTGGCCGCGAGAGATTTGGTGGATTTGGCGAATTCCGGCGTGAGATTAAAGGTTTTCATTGTGCGTGGACGAGTCCACATAAACATCTCCATCACCATGATATAGAAGTGTTCGACAGCTACAAGAGCTACAAAAATGATACTAATCAAAGGAAACACCTTGCTTTCTGATATGTAATTTATTTACTTGTCCATCCTAGTATAAATGTTTGCAACAAGAACGGAAAGAGCAAATTTAATTTGTAACAATTAAATTGCGTATTATTAAAAATTATTTATCGTTTTCCAGTTGAGTTATGATGTTGAAATTAAAAAATGGTTACAAAGGTAAGCATACGCCGATTGTCGACAATCCATTCATTGGGTAATAATGAACAATAAAGAAGTAATATTGCTCAGGAAAGGGAGGAGATTATTATGGGAACAGTTCAATTCGTCATGTTGGCTGATGATCCAGCCACATTTGTGACCCGAGTTGTACCTTTTATCGACATTGAGCTTGCAGGAATTCCGGGTGACCGTCATTATGGCCTGCTTCGTCCGGCGGACTCACGTCAGAAAATCTACAAGCGTGGTACACCGATTGCGAATCGCCGCCAGATCAGTATTGTGTCTGAGGAAGAATGTGCTCTTATTGCTGAGAAAATGAAGATTCCTGAAGTGCGTCCAGAGTGGCTTGGTGCCAATATACTGGTTCGTGGCATTGATCGATTGACGGAACTGCCTGCTGGAACGCGGCTCCTATTTCCGAACGGGACAGGGTTAATATGTGAAGGGGAGAACCTTCCCTGTGTACATCCGGGAAAAATGATTGAACAATTCTATGAACAGGACGGTTTGCGCAAAAAGTTCGTGCCAGCGGCTCGCAAAAAACGTGGGATTGTATGCTCGGTTGAACGGGAAGGTGTAATCCATACAGGGGATACCATAGAAATCATTCACCTGTCCTGATTATTAGGACAGGTTTCTAATTGATCAGCCCTCGGCGCTCACCATGCGGATGTTTAGAGTGTAGGTACTCCTCTGGTGTACTGCCAATAATGGACTTGAAATCTCGGATGAAATGGGATTGATCATGATATCCAAGATCCTGAGATAGCTTAATCAGGTCACAGTGAAGACCGCGGTCCATCCATTCTGCAGCATTTTGCAGACGATACAACTTGATTACCGTTTTGGGTCCGATACCCACATACTGATTGAACAGCCGTTGAAGCTTTCGGGTATGCATATTCCAATAAGAAGACAGATCATCCACTCTCAGCATCTCTCGGTTCTGTTCAATCTGTTGCACAATATCATGAACCATTCTCGCTTGAGCATCTTCAGCAGGAAGGTGTGCACACAATAGCTGGTCGATGTAACTGGTTTTATCCGCATCATCCCCCGCCCCAAGAAGCCGGTCTTCCAAGGACTCCGCTGTGACGTCAAGAATATTGGATACATTCATCGGTTGTCCGTACAATGAAGAAACAGGAACCCGAAGGAAGGGATAAAATCCTCCTGGTTTGAACTTCACGCCAAATACACGACCTTTCCCGCTCACAAGATAGGAGAATTTACGTCCCGATGGTCCGAAGAAAAACGTATTGTTCCGTTCCACAACCAGATTGACACAGGGGTTAGGCACGACATGTTGGGGATACGGTTCAAGTCCAGTCAGATCCCACGATACGATCCAGTAATGTTTAACAAAAGGGCGAAGTGCTTCGGAAGGAGCATGGCGTGTCAGTTGATATTTATGATCACCTTCATTCAGATTCAGCAGGCCCATACTTGGTCTGTCTCCTTGTTCTACCTGTTGCATCCGAATCATCCCTCCTGCTCATCTCACATTATTTAGGTTCTCTGAACAACAATGCCCGCACAGCAAAACGGGGTAAAATGAGTTGCCTGCGCCATCTCGAAGGTTGACTGAGGAGGCGATAGAGCCATTCCAGGTTAAGCTTCTGCCATATCGCAGGGGCACGTTTGGTTTTGCCAGCCACGATATCGAGACTGCCTCCAACACCTATGGCTACACGAGCGTTCAACTGGTGGCGATACTTGTTAATCCAGTGTTCCGCATGGGGTGCGCCAAGAGCCACGATAAGAAAGTCTGGTTGAGCAGTACGAATCTCTTCCACAATCTGTTGTTCCTCATCTGCCTGGAAATAACCATGGTGTCTACCTTTTACGATAACTCCGGGGTAACGCTGCGCAATGATCTTTACTGCCTGTTCACTGACGCTTTCCTCTGCTCCCAGCATGTAGAATGACCAGTGTTTTTGATCGCCTTCCTCCAATAAACGAAACAGCAGATCACAACCGGTTACCCGTTCGGTCAATTGTCCGCCCCGAAAACGGGATACCATCACAATACCGGCACCGTCAGCTGTGACCAACCCGGCTTGATCGACGACGTTCCGAAGAGATGCATTCTTTTGACAGGACATAACCATCTCAGGATTACCTGTGATGACATGGAACAGTTCATTGCTTTCCTGATCTACGACTTTATCAAGGATCGCAACGGTTTGATCCATCGTGACATTGGGAAAAGGGATGCCCATAATATTCGTTGATTGGCTCATATCTCATTTCCTTTCTGATTCCATCCCATGAGTGAATGGGGAACAAGCTTATGCATGTGAAGTTCATGTATCATACTGTCAATCAGATTATCGAATGCATGTACGTTTGGATCATAGTCGTGTAACAGATACAGTTTGCCCGAACGGCCAATGGCTGTGACTGCGGAATAGTAGTATCCGGTTAATCCAAGACAATAACAATCTTCATTAGCGTATTTCAAGATCGAATGCATCTCTGTGGAACAACGTAGTGTCTCTTCAGCATTCGGAATAAAATGAACTTCATATTCATGCCAGGGGCTTTCAGCCAGCACTTCCCCGGAGATGTGGCTATAGTATTTAAAATATATAATTTCATCTATTCCCCAAAACTCTTCTAGAAACGATCGGGCAGCCGGAAATAAATCTGCGGATGTAGGGCACTGCTCTATGTATGCCGAGATGTCAACGCATCGGTTCTCATACCAACCCGCTTTCTGCAGCAACTGAATCATTTGTTGATAGGGTAACAATGAGGATTGTGACGTTCCAGTCATATTGAACAACTCCTGTTATTTCATTCCAGTTTAGTATATCTGATCTTCTGGGAAAGCACTATATGGGCGCAATCCATTTGGATTATGGTATTACATTCCCGAAAACATAAAGAGCTTATATTTTACCTGTTGTCGCGTTTTTACAATACGGCCTTTGGGGTATAACGATAGGATAGGAGTGCGAGGTTGGCAGATCGCTTATCCAATACATAAAGGGAGTGAGTCCATGGAACTGAAATATGAATTCTATATCAATGCAAGACTGGAAGAGGTGTGGAATGCTCTAATATCACCAGACGGCACACGGAATAGTTTTTTCGGCAGCGAACTTCGCACCAATTTCCAACCAGGCCAGCCGTTTGCTTATGTAGGGCCAGGTAATGATGGTGCGGAGACTGTCCATGTGTATGGAGATATATTGGAATTTGAACCGTTGTCCAGACTTAGTTATCAGGAGCATCCTGGACCGTCGTACCATGCGAATCATGCCGAGCTTCAATCCAGAGTGGTCTTCCAATTGGAAACTGTAGGTGAGTGTACGAAGCTGACGCTGATCAATGATCAATTTACAAATAACCATCCTTCCATTGCGAATGCACAGAGCAGCTGGTGGATGATTCTAAGCAGTATCAAAACTTGGGTGGAGACGGGGAAAACACTGAATTTTGGCTGGTAGCTGGGAAGAGGTAGTCATTTAAGATTTATTTTCATAAAAAATAAAGGCAATTAATATAAGAACCAGTACTGTTTCAGCGCTGGTTCTTGTTTTTATACAAAATTAAGACCATTGCTCTACACTTAATGTCTGATAATGTCGAAATATATATCATATGAGCTAAGAGGAGAAATGAGCATGTTTCGTAAACGTACTGAATCGACCAAACACCTTCGTACAGATGCGCATCAGAATTTACTGGAGTATAGTCGTAAACTGGTAGCAAACGCAGAAAAGGGCAACTATGACGCAGGGATTGAAGATGGCATTGAGTTTCAGGATACTGATGAAATAGCTAGTAATATCAAAAAAGCAGTACATATGATGAAAGCTCAAAACGAAGACGTGGAAATGCGCCTTAGAATGCTGAATCAGGCAATGAATGTGGGATTATGGGAATCAAAAATTGTTGCTGGTGATCCACTGGATAACAATAATATCGTCGCATTTTCGAATGAATTCCGCCAAATGTTAGGCTTCCATAATGCCAAGGATTATCCCGATTCATTTGCAAGCTGGGCCAAATCGATCTATCCGGATGACAGACCCCAACTGGTGCAGGAGATTATGAAACATGTGAATGACACAAAAGCAACAACTGCCTATAACGTCATCAGCCGTATGATTACAAAAAGTGGAGAAATTCGCTGGTTCCGATGCCTTGGACAAGTCATCCGAAATCAGGCTGGAGTTCCGGTCAAACTTCTGGGCATCATGTTTGATATTCATGAGGAGAAGAGCAAGTCTGATGAGCTGGAAGCACTCGTCACCCGATATGATCTGGTTAACCGCGCCTTGGTGGAGGCACCGTGGGATATGACCGTTGTGGCTGGAGATGTAGTTAATCCAAACAATGAATTTTGGTGGTCACCCCAGTTCCGTAAAGAGTTAGGGTTTAAAGACGAGCAGGATTTCCCGAATGTGTTCAGCAGCTGGAGCAGCCGACTTCATCCGGAAGACCATGATCGGACGATCAACGAATTTGCCAGACACATGAACGATTACAGTGGTCGTACGCCGTACGATCTGGATTATCGTCTGCAGCGCAAAGACGGGGAGTATCGGTGGTATCACGCGGGTGGGGAGACCATTCGGGATCAGGATGGAGTACCACTCCGTGTAGCTGGAACCATTCGAGATGTTACCCATGAGAAGAATAAGGAACAGATCGTGGAGGCCATGAATCTGAAAACAAAACAATTGTCGGAGTCCATTGGCGAGATGGTACGTGGAATCAACTCGATCACCGATCAGGCACAGGATCTGGTTACTGCACAGGAGTTATCCGCCGATGCGGCCATTCAAGTGAAAAGCAGTGCAGATGATACGAAGAATATCACCGTGTTTATTCGAGAGATTGCCAGTCAGACCAATCTGCTGGGGTTGAATGCAGCCATTGAAGCTGCACGAGCGGGAGAGCTGGGACTGGGATTTGGCGTCGTTGCAGGTGAAGTGCGGAAACTGGCTGATCACAGTTCGGAGGCCACAGTAAATATCGAAGATAGCATGCAGAAGATGAAAACATTGATTGATCAGATTCTTGAACATATCGGTAATATGTCCACGTTAACACAAAATCAGGCTGCCCTGACACAGCAGGTAAATGCTTCAATGGATGAGATCAACACCATGTCACAGGATCTGGTTAATTACTCGAGGAATCTATAATCTCGAAGCCGTTTGTTATAACATCACGATCATTGGCAACAACATCAACAAAAAACCACCGGGAAGCATTTCTGCTCCCGGTGGTTTTTTGTATTTCTATTTTATAGCTAAGATATATAGCTTCAGTTCAGTTATTGAATTAAACTTGTTGAACTTTGATCAGGTTTGTATTACCGGATTGACCGATTGGAACACCAGCGGACAACACAATGATATCACCTTTTTCAATGTAACCTGTTTTGATTGCGTTACGCGTAGCAGACTCGAACATTTCATCCGTTGTTGTTACTTTGTCGCCCATAACCGGAATAACACCGGAGAGCAGGCAGATTTTCGCCAATACTTCTTCATGTTGTGTAACTGCGATGATTGGTGCTTTTGGACGATACTTGGAGATCATACGTGCTGTGAATCCACTCTCAGTTGAAGTGATGATTGCTTTTGCATTCAGTACGAGGGAAGAACTTACAGCGCCCTGACTGATAACTTCAGTAATATCAGCGATCTGTTGAGCCGATTTTTGTGCGAATTGCTCTTTGTAATCGATCATCGTTTCAGCACGGCGAGCAACAGCAGCCATCGTGCGCACAGATTGTACCGGATATTTACCAGCAGCTGATTCACCGGACAACATCACAACGTCAGCACCTTGAAGTACAGCATTGGCCACGTCACTAACTTCGGAACGAGTAGGGCGTGGGTTCACTTGCATGGACTCCAGCATGTGTGTAGCTACGATAACTGGTTTACCAGCGCGGTTACATTTATCGATCATTTCTTTTTGCATCATTGGTACGTCTTCGATCGGAACTTCAACCCCGAGATCTCCACGAGCTACCATGATGCCGTCAGATGCTTCAATAATATCGTCCAGGTTGGTCATACCTTCCTGGTTTTCGATTTTGGAGATGATCTGAACGTGGTCTACACCGCGTTCTTTCAAAATGCTGCGGATTTCACGGATGTCATCACCTTTACGAACAAAGGATGCTGCGATAATTTCGATATCGTTTTCGATCCCAAATCCGATGTGCATAACGTCACGCTCGGTTACACCTGGCAATGTCGTTTTGATTCCTGGCAAGTTAACCCCTTTGCGTGGTTTCAGAATGCCGCCACTGATGATTTTACAATGGATATCGGATCCTTCCACAGACAGTACAGTCAGATCCACAAGGCCATCATCGATGAGGATACGATCGCCAGGTTTCACAACGAGGTTCAGTTCCGGATAGTTTACCGAGATACGCTCAGCGTCACCAAGAATTTCTTCGGTAGTCAGGATCAACTCTTTACCAGCTTGCAGATGGCAGGATGCTTCTTTCAGTTTACCGATACGTACTTCCGGCCCTTTGATGTCCATCATGATCGGTATATAGGTGTTCAGTTCGGAAGCTGCTTTGCGGATATTGTTAATCCGTGTAACGTGATCTTCCAGTTCGCCATGAGCCATGTTCAGACGGGCAACGGTCATACCTTCCTGAATCATTACTTTTAACAATTCGATTGAGTCACAAGCAGGTCCCATGGTACAAATAATTTTTGTTTTTAACATGCTAATTTCCTCCTCATATTTAAGCTTATATGTGTATTGTAGCGTTTTCTGTCGAATCAGGGTATGAACTATAGTACAATGATTAGAGTATAGTCCGATAATGAGGTGTGTTATGGTCACTCCACTTGAAGTACGACATATTAATGGTGTCGGTTGGTACGAAGAAGCTGTGCAATCTCAACAAACTTGGCGGCTTAGCTTGGTTACTTATGGAAAATGTGTATATTGGGTGAACGGTGATAAACAGATCATGGAAAAGGGTGAATTGCTCCTCATTCCAGGTGGTACCCCATATTACGGCAAGAGTATTCCTACAGTAACGCACACACAGATTGTAATTCAACTGCAACGCGACCATACGGAAACTCTGCCTGCACTGGAACGGTATGAGGCTTTGCGGCATAAACCTGGATGTTATGAGCTGATCCATCAACGCATGAGCGCTATTTATCAACAATGGCAGGAGCGTCCGTCTTATTATGTCATGATGAGCCAAGCCTTATTGATGGAAGTGTTGATTTATATGAACAGGGAGCTTGATCGTGGAGTTATCCCGCCGGAGAGGCATAATCATGTTGAACGGATGAAGCGATATATTGAGCGGCATTATCGGGAGAAAGTGACGAAGGAAGAACTCGGGGACGAGATCAATAAAACTCCCAATTATGCTGCCGCATTATTCAAAAGCATGACAAATCAGACCATCAGTCAATATGTCCATGATCAACGGATGAAACGAGCCATATATCTGCTCACCGAGTCACAACTCTCCATCCAGGAAATTGCCGAATTTCTCGGCTACCGGGATCTGTCTTATTTTTACCGCATATTCAAACGTATAACCGGAAGTCCACCGTCTGACCTTCTTCATGAACGTCCACCTATAGCATGAAACGCGTACTCCAACCCAAATAAAGTTCTTCTATATAAGTAGGTTTAATTAAATGAGTACAAAAAAAGAGGGCCTAGGCCCTCTTTTGCTGTATAGCAGGATCATCATCCCACCTGTTACATATATATATGTCGTTATACATGACTGCTTGGGTTAGAGGCTGTGAGTGGCTGCTTGCCTTTTTTTCGTGCCTGCCCAAGACGAAGAGCAAAGACATGTACAGTCCAATACGCTCCCTCAGCAAACAAAATGCCTCCAGCGATGTCCAGCAAGGAATGCTGTTTTACAAACACCGTTGAAGCAATAATCAACCACAGCCATGCCGACCAAGAAATCCGTGCCAGAGGCTTAAAGTTCAAGTGTCTGTTGATCACAATAAACAGCAAGTAGCTGGTCAGAACGTGAACACTTGGGAAACAGTTGAAGGGCGCATCATTGGTATAGATAAACTGTACTAACACGCTGCTCAGATCAGTTCCGCCGATCTCCGGGCGCGGGACATGGGTAGGAAACACCGCAAAACAGACATTGGCAGCCATGACACCAACATTATAGGTAATCAACGTACGCCAGAATAGCGACTTGTTCGTCAGACCCAGATAGAGAAATCCAAGATACAGAATGGGCATCCAGCTAATGTACGGATAAATAAATTCTTTGAGAAAAGGAATCTGTGTGTCAATCCAAGCATAATTGTAGAAGACATCACTTCCGGTGTTGCTGCCTAGAAATACGTAAATGGAGCCTTGGAGCGGTATGCACAGAATAGCCAGTAAATGCCCCCAGCGCTGAAAGAATGCTTTCATAGTATCCCCCTGATTTCATTATGCATTGTGAAACTATCGTTATGGGTACTTCATAGATATAAGACGCTGAAGAGTCGCCACACCCCTGCAGCATTGAACTCTTGTAATACTATAATGGACAGATAAAGGTATAAGCCATACCTGATTTTAGGGGAAAAGCAGTCAGGATAAGTCTCTTTTTTGTTACTTTTATAGTTTTATCCATAATAGGAATATTCAATATACGGATGATGTGATACAACTATATTGGCATATAAGTTCTTATGACAACGGAGAACATAAATGAAACGAGGTAGGTAAATGTATGATTAATGCGCAATCCAAGCCAAAACATTCCTTTTCCAAGCGCAAACCTGTGCTCACCGTTGTGATTATTGAGCTGCTTCTTCTGTTAGCCGTATTTGCAGCAGGGGCCATTGCAACGATAAAACAACTGGACTACACTTCCCCTGTACTCATTTCTTTTACACCCATTGCCATTGTTCTGATGATCTATCTGACGTTAAGACGCAAGTGGGGAGAGACTGGCTTCCGATCTTTGCGAAGTATCCCGGCTGGCCACGCAAAGTATTATATTCCACTACTCCTTGTACTGGGTACACTTACCCTGAAAGGATTTGGGGAGCTGAGCTTGTCACGAGTAGCCTTTTTCATCTTTTTTACCTTGCTCGTAGCTTTTGTTGAGGAAACGATCTATCGGGGGCTTATTTTCAAAATATTGCTTCGAAAAAGTGCAGTGGCCGCAGTTGTGACCTCCAGCATCTTGTTTTCCATCACACATCTATTGAACGCATTGTCTGGTCAGGATACGACGGATACGATCATACAATTGATCTATGCGCTGCTCCTGGGAGCTGTACTGGCGTTATTGATGCTGAAGAACGGAAATATCGTACCGCTTATATTGTTTCATTTCATACATAATCTGATTCAATTTCTAGGGAATGATCTGGAGGACACAGGTACACTTCCTTACGATCTGTTTATACTGGCAGTACTGATTGCTTACTGTGCATGGTTAGTGTGGAGCATTCGAACAAATTCGTCTATTCCATCCAAAGGGAGTGAGCAAGCGAATACGGTTGTTCATTAAGGGTATTGCGGGTATTGCTTGAAAGTAGTTATCATACAGTTTCCCGTCAGCAGTTGGATCATGGTATACTTCAGTCTGGCGGGAAGACAGATATGTTCATGATACGAGGTCTGCCTATCCGTACATTAGATTCAGACAGTAGGTGATATAGTGGAGAAGACAGCACAAGGTGTAGCGGAATGGATGGTACAGGAGATTAAATTCACAGGAACACTTCATCAGGAAGCTGCCATAGAATATGTTAAGACCCATTTTGGTGAAGAGTTTGTTTTTGTGAACGAGAACGGCAATACATCATTGTCCAAGGAAGTGAAGAAGGCTTTCCGAAAGCTTCATCGTGGGCAGATCGCCTGGGATCGGGATGCATTTATGTGGGCATGGACATAGTGTGTTATACTGGAGTAAGATGATTCATTGGTTGTGTTGGATATGCATGTCAGAATGTTATATAAAAAATGTATAAGATGGATTAGATCTGCATATCCTTTCATAAGACCGTACATAAGCGGCCACACACATAAGTGTGATAAACCCTGTCCCCGCGCGTGTTAATAACATGTATTTCCAAAGCTGTTTGAAAAGAAAATACAAAGATTTGCTTTTTTGCTGAATTGGAGTTATAATAAAAACAAGTTGTAGAGAGTGGAAAACCTAATTCATATATTGTAAAGGGCGATCACTTATAGGTTTATGACTGGTACCTTTTTCAATGTGTGAATTTTTATTTGCTTGCTGCAAAGAACAAAGGAACATGTTAATTTTTATTTGGAGGTGTAATTCACATGCAAAACGGAACAGTAAAATGGTTCAACGCTGATAAAGGCTTCGGTTTCATCGAAGTTGAAGGCGGAGAAGATGTATTCGTACACTTCAGCGCTATTACAGGCGACGGCTTCAAAACTCTGGACGAAGGTCAACGCGTACAATTTAAAATTGTACAAGGAAACCGTGGTCCTCAAGCAGAAGAAGTTGTAAAACTGTAATTAAAGCATAGCTGCCTTTAACATGTTAAAATGGTAAAGGCAGCTTCTTTTTTTTGATCAGTTATATAAAAGTCGACCCATTAGTTGACGAGGCAGGAGTCCGGTGGGACGTGAAACTTCCGCTAAGTGTAGGCTTCTGTGAAATAACGTCGGTTAGATGTTTTTCCATAACAAAGGGGGTAGAAGTCATGTATAATCGCAAAAAACCGTTGGAAGAGATTCCACAAGCTGATGCGGCAATCTGGGAATGTACGAGTGATACGTGCAAAGGATGGATGCGGGACAATTTTGCGTTTGATAACGTACCTACTTGTCCGATATGTGCTTCTGAGATGGTCAGCACGACTAGGATGCTACCATTGCTTGAGAATTCGAATAGTAATCTGAAAACGATGCCTAAAGGAAATCGGATTTAACATAGCTTACCCGCCTCTAACGAGGTGTTTTTTTTTAAGATCAAATAGACACCCTGTGCGAAGGTAAGGGTATTAAATATGAAGTTCCCGGCATTCGTTTTGGCGAATGCCTTTTTTTGTATCATTTTTTAACAGAAAAATATAGTGTAATTGATGTGAATCATATGAAAAAGATAAAGACCCTTTTCGCTATAAGCAAAAGGGTCTTTGTTATGACTACAATTTTTACAACGATCAGATTGGAATTTAGATGAACAGGAACGGCAGCAGAAACAATGTTGCTACCAGAGCCAGATCGATTCCTGCTCCATAGCCGTAACCCCCACCGTATCCTCCGTAACCATATCGACCGTAGGCCGAAGATTTAACTTTTTTTGTTGCAACAGCGTTTTTCTTGCTGCTTTTTACCAGCTGCTGTTTGGATTTGACTGAACACAGCCGTGGTCCCTCGAAGCACCCGTTCAAATAAATTTTGCCATCACGACATTGACTAAGCGTACCATACATATGCTTACCGTCGTTCATAACGAGACAAACGGAACGTCCAACGTGCGGAGAAACCGTTTCTTCACATACCCGATTAATTCTGTACATGCAAATCCTCCTCATTAGATGCGGTTGCCGCTTGAATTCAACGGTTTGTATATCATAGTAAAAAGAAGACCAATTGGTATGGACGAGTACCCGGAAAAACGAATGGGGAGGAGCCGTTTTTGAGTCTGCTCCATACACTGGGAGAAGTGAGGAGGGGATGTCGCGTGGATTATCATGACATGTTGGCTCGGTTAGGGGAGGGAAGTGCCCATCCTGGAGGATTTTTGGCAACACTGAAGTTGCTGGATGGCTTATCTCTGCCTGTGAGTAATCATATTCTTGAAATAGGGTGCGGCACTGGGAGGACTGCGTGTTACCTGGCTAAAAGTGGATATCGGGTAACGGCGATTGATCTTCATCGCAATATGCTGGATAAGGCAGTTCGGCGAGCGAGACGAGAACGGGTGGATGTTCGATTTGTTCAGGCGGATGTAACATCGTTACCTTTTCCGGAAAATCATTTTGATGTGGTATTTGTAGAGTCGGTCACGATCTTCACCCCATGGCGGAGTGCACTTGCTGAGTATAGAAGAGTGTTGAAGCCCGGAGGACTTTTAGTGGATCGGGAGATGGTTCTATCAGGCCAGAAGACCGAATTGATGTGTCGCAGGTTAAAGCAATTTTACGGTATACGAACCCTGGTAACGGCCACAGCATGGAGAAAACGCCTCAAGCAGTGCGGTTTCACCAAGGTAGAGGTCAAAGAACATTCGCGATCCATGGCAAAATGGAGCGTTGATCATGATCCACATCGCGAGATCGATATGAATTGGTTTGAGGATGAACGTATGCAGCGAATGAGTCAAACCAATGATCGTTTGCTCGCGAAATACGGAAAAAAGTTGGGATATGCTGTTTTTGCGGCTAGGGCACCGTTGGAGGTCAAAAAGGAAAAATAGGAAAAAGACAACTCACACAATCGTGTGGGTTGCCTTTAGTTTGTTTTGACAGAACCTACTACAACATATCGTTGTCGATAATCCGCCAGTGGTGTTTGAGCAGGGCTTCCAGTTGGTTCTTATCTTTGGCTCGAAAAGCACTTAAAATTTGCCGGTGCTCTTCATTAACTTCGAGCAGTACCTCAGATAGCTTTGGTTTATTATCACTAACATAAGATTGCCGGATGAAACTGTTCTTCAATGTGTTTAACATCTCAATGACTGTTGCATTACCACATCGCTGGATGTACAGATTATGGAACTGATATTGGTTTTTGTTGTAGGCAGCAAGATCAAGCTGGCTGATATCTTCGTCCATTCGAACAACCAGGGTTTCCATCTCCAAAAGTTCAGATGGTCTGAGATGGTCTGCTGCAAGTGTGGCAGCAAGCGCCTCCAGCACACCGATCGCTTGGGAGAACTCCAGTTTTTTGCCTGCATCAAAAGGAGTGACAATAAATCCCCTGCGTGGGATGTATTGCAGCAGATTGTCTGAAGCCAGCTGGAAAAGGGCCTCCCGAGTAGGCGTGCGACTGATGTCCAGCTTTTTGCATATTTCGGCCTCGTTGATCTTCTGGTTGGGAAGTAACGTCCCGTCCTGAATCTTCTGGGCAATGTAATCGTATACGTGATCTTTCAAGGACCGGTATTTGGGTACCTCCATACCGAATCCTCCTTTCTATGTATAGTGAATGATTAGATGGGTTTGAGGCCGTACTGTGCGCGCCGTTCAGGCGTTTCAAGTTTTTATCATCTTAACACCGAGGGGGAAGTTGGGCAAGCAAACTTCATGTTTCAGCCGATGTGAATGCCGTGTTATATATAGAACATTTTATGGAATTAGAGTGTATAATTGTTTAAAAAATGATTGTGATAAATCAGAATGTTTGTTAGTATTACTTACATATAAGTCCATATATTGTCTTATGTATATTGTATACAAATTTATCATTATGCTACTCAGTCTAAAAAAAGAATAGGGGTATGCTGTGTGAGAAAAGTATTGTTGCCAATGATGCTGTTGTTAATCGTTGTAATCATGTCCGCATGTGGTCAGGAAAAAACGACAGGAACCGAATCGGATGCTACTTCGTCTTCGGGTAGTAGCTCTGAGGAAAAGGAAGTCATTGTACTTGGAACGAGTGCGGACTATGCACCCTATGAATTTCATAAGAAAATTGATGGTAAAGATACTATCGTAGGTTTTGACATCGAGATTGCCAAAGCGATTGCGGCTGATCTGGGAGCCGAGCTGAAGATTGAGGACATGGACTTTGATGGCCTTCTTATGGCTCTCGGTACCGATAAGGTTGATTTTGTAATATCAGGCTTAACCCCTACCGAGGAACGAAAGAAGAACGTTGATTTTACGGATATTTACTATTATGCAGAACAGGCTGTCCTTGTTAGAGGAGGGGAAGGTGCGGCATTAAAGTCCATAGATGATCTATCAGGCAAGCAGGTTGGCGTACAAAAGAGTTCCATTCAGGAAGGCATCGCTCAGGAAATAGAGGGAGCAAAGCTCACTTCTCTGGCCAAAATACCTGAACTGATTCTGGAGTTGCAGACGGGGCGCGTAGACGCACTCATCCTGGAGAAGCCGGTGGCTGAACAGTATGTGAAGAACCAAGAGGGGCTTGTTGTTGCGGATGTAGAGATTGAACAGGCTGAAGATGAGGGTGGTTCGGCCATCGCGGTGAAGAAAGGTAATCAGAAGCTGCTGGATCAGATCAACACTACATTGGAAAAGCTCAAAACGAACGGAGATATTGAACGGTTCGTCGTTGAAGCGAATGAGATGCTCGGCGAATAAACCGGACGAGTGAGGGATATGCCGTGAATTTAGATTTTTCCTTTCTATTAGAACATTGGCAGGATTATGCACGAAGTGCGTGGGTCACGCTTGAACTTTCCTTCTTCGGTGTATTGTTTGGTACGTTACTTGGTGTGATCATGGCATTAATGCGAATATCCCGAATATGGCCAATTAAATTTGTGGCATCGGCGTATATTGAACTCATTCGAGGAACACCGATGCTCGTACAGATTCTTATTATTCATTATGGTCTGACGGTTGTAGGTGTGAACTTGCCGGCATTTATGTCGGGGGTGGTAGCTCTCACGATGAACAGCTCCGCTTATATGGCGGAGGTGTTTAGGGCCGGGATTCAAGCGATTGATAAAGGACAGACCGAGGCTTCGCGCTCCCTTGGTATGACACATGGTATGACACTTCGCTATATTATACTGCCGCAGGCTTTTCGTAACATGCTTCCAGCCATCGGTAATGAATTCATTATTATCATTAAAGATTCTTCGCTTGTCTCCATGATCGGCATAGCCGAGATTATATACACGGCCAGAACAATTCAGGGTGTTACGTTCCAGCCGCTTGCTCCGCTGCTTGTTGCCGCCGGCCTCTATTTTATAATCACATTTACACTGTCTAATTTACTCTCTTGGTTGGAACGTAGACTGTCTACTTCTCGCTAACTAGTGATAAAGGATTCGATTCGAGAAAGGCTGGGAGTAGGCTACTGTGGAAATGGCGGGATGTAGTCGTAAATGGCGATGGTATCGCATACATTGTTATTGTATTTTGTATACAATATTTTGGAAAGGTGTTGGGTGTGTATGTCAGATTCCAAAATGTTAATTGATTGGTCGGAGCGTTATGCTGCACCTAATTATCATCCGCTCCCTATTGTTATTGAACAGGCGGAAGGGGTATGGGTGGAAGACCCTGAAGGCCGCCGTTATATGGATATGTTAAGTGCATACTCTGCATTGAATCATGGTCATAGACATCCTGTGATCATACAGGCGCTCAAGGATCAGGCAGATCAGGTTACGCTGACATCACGGGCATTCCATAGCAACTCCGCTTCTCTTTTTTATCAAAAACTCTCACAATTCACGGGGAAATCGAAGATTCTCGCCATGAATACAGGAGCAGAAGCGGTGGAGACTGCCGTGAAGGCGGTACGCAGGTGGGCTTATCGTCGAAAAGGTGTACCGGAAAATCAAGCCGAAATTATCGTATGCTCTGGTAACTTTCATGGAAGAACTCTGACGGTTACTTCCTTTTCCTCTTCAGCGGAGTATAAAAAAGATTTTGGACCGTTCACACCTGGATTCCGGATTATTCCCTATGGAGATATAGAAGCGCTGAAAAAGGCCATTACGCCAAATACGGCTGGTTTTCTTGTAGAGCCTATTCAGGGCGAAGCTGGAATTGTTATCCCGCCTGATGGATATTTGGCTGAAGCCTTTGCTCTGTGTAAGAGCCAGCAGGTGTTGACTGTAGCTGATGAGATCCAGACCGGATTTGGAAGAACGGGTCGCCGTTTTGCCTCCGACTGGGAAGGGGTTGAACCAGATATCTGGATTATGGGTAAAGCGCTGGGGGGAGGGGTCATGCCCATCTCGGCTATTGCTGCTGATGCGGAGATACTTGATTTGTTTGAGCCGGGGTCTCATGGTTCTACGTTTGGGGGTAACCCACTCGCCTGCGCCGTGGCTATAGCAGCTCTGAAAGTTCTTGAAGATGAGAAGCTTGCCGAGCGATCGGAGCGTCTGGGGAACTATTTTATGAAAAGACTTCGAGATATTCGCAGTTCAGTCATACGGGATATCCGGGGGAAAGGCTTATTTATCGGTGTTGAACTGCATGAACCAGCCCGCCCTTATTGTGAGCGTTTGATGTCTGTTGGACTGCTGTGTAAAGAAACACATGAGACAACCATTCGATTTGCCCCACCACTGACGATTAAAGAGTCCGAGATTGACTGGGCACTGGAGAGAATTGAGCAGGTATTGATCACTAATGAGGGAGCTGACCTACATGAAAAATGATGATGATGTCCATGGTGGAATAAAAGATACTTCTATTGATACAAGTCAAACATCTGTGCGACGTAATATTGCTATCATTAAGGTTCCTTTTGGACTTGGTGGAGCAAGAGGTGGAGCAGAGTTGGGGCCAGATGAATTGATTACAGCTGGACTGAAGCGGGAGATTGCGAGTCTTGGGCTAGTGCTTTCCAAAGAAGTGCGGGTAGATTGTCCTTCTGAACCGGCTGCCCCTATTGAGCGAAATCGTGTAAAACACTTAAATGAGGTAAGTCAGGTCAGTGAGAAGGTGTGTAGTGAAGTATCAGGTGCAGTAGAGGAGGGGGCTTTCCCACTTGTGCTTGGGGGAGATCATAGTGTAGCGATTGGTACTTTTGCCGGTCTAACAGCGCACTATTCGAATTTGGGTGTGATCTGGTTTGATGCGCATGCAGACTTGAATACGGAAGAACGCAGCTTGTCCGGTAATATGCATGGGATGAGTGTGGCTGCATCCTTGGGGCATACTGCATTCAATCTGTCGCACATTGCTGGAGCGGGCGCGTTTATTGATCCGTCCAACTTGGTCTATATTGGTCTGCGTGATCTGGATGAGTATGAGAAAGAGCAGATTAAGGGACTGGGAATCCGAGCATTTACGATGCATGATATTGACCGTATGGGAATAAAGCAAGTTATTGAGGAAGCAATAGCTACAGCGGGAAAAGGGACAGATGGTATTCATGTCAGCTTTGACATGGATTGTCTGGATCCGCGGGAAGCTCCGGGTGTGGGAACCCCAGTACCTGGTGGTCTGAATTACCGAGAGGCACATTATGCATTGGAGATACTTGCTTCCACAAATCAAGTTACGTCGATGGAACTGGTTGAGGTGAATCCGTTGTTTGATCATAATAGACATACGGCAAGGCTTGGTGTGGAACTGATCGCTTCGTTACTTGGTAAGCGTATATTGTAAGCACTGAGAAGTGAAACGGAATGTGTAAGCTGTGCCCAAGGAATATACTTTCTTATCTATTATAGAAGGAAAGGAAAACTGAGATCTCCGAAAACTAGGGCTAGTCACAATCAATTGTTCACTGCAATCGCAGTGGAAGTGGCTTCCCTGGTTATGTTTAATGGATATGTATATTAGAAGCACTGTAATAAGGATGCTGCGAGTTATTTGTATGTACAGGAGCGTCAGATTACATATTGTGCTGATGATGTGAGTTGATTATCATTATTGAAAAAAAACTTGCAATTGAAATCTGTACATGATATATTCTAATTCCGGCCAAGAAAACACGAGATACACGGTGCGGCAAGCGAATGAAATAAGCTTCGAAAGAAACTTAAAAAAAGAGCTTGCAAAGTTGGTTCGGACATGATATTATATAAGAGTTGCTGAAGAGAACGACATTCGGTAACGAAATAAGTTTGATCTTTGAAAACTGAACAACGAGTGAGTAAACATTCTGCTTGCAGAATGAACGCGAAAGTTTGAGACAAGCCTTGGCTTGAATCGACTGGAGCACAAATGAGATTTTTAATCTCGTCAGATTCAAAATGAGCTTATCGCTCTTTTCAATACTTTATTGGAGAGTTTGATCCTGGCTCAGGACGAACGCTGGCGGCATGCCTAATACATGCAAGTCGAGCGGAGTTGATAGGAAGCTTGCTTCCTTGATACTTAGCGGCGGACGGGTGAGTAACACGTAGGCAACCTGCCCTCAAGTTTGGGACAACTACCGGAAACGGTAGCTAATACCGAATAATTGTTTTCTTCGCCTGAAGGAAATTGGAAAGACGGAGCAATCTGTCACTTGGGGATGGGCCTGCGGCGCATTAGCTAGTTGGTGAGGTAACGGCTCACCAAGGCGACGATGCGTAGCCGACCTGAGAGGGTGATCGGCCACACTGGGA
>NZ_PJFA01000026.1:0-50165 GCF_002843485.1 Paenibacillus sp. BGI2013 | reverse complement strand
TCCCAGTGTGGCCGATCACCCTCTCAGGTCGGCTACGCATCGTCGCCTTGGTGAGCCGTTACCTCACCAACTAGCTAATGCGCCGCAGGCCCATCCCCAAGTGACAGATTGCTCCGTCTTTCCAGTTCCCTTCAGGCGAAGAAAACAATTATTCGGTATTAGCTACCGTTTCCGGTAGTTGTCCCAAACTCGAGGGCAGGTTGCCTACGTGTTACTCACCCGTCCGCCGCTAAGTATCAAAGAAGCAAGCTTCCTATCAACTCCGCTCGACTTGCATGTATTAGGCATGCCGCCAGCGTTCGTCCTGAGCCAGGATCAAACTCTCCAATAAAGTATTGAAAAGAGCGATAAGCTCATTTTGAATCTGACGAGATTAAAAATCTCATTTGTGCTCCAGTCGATCCAAGCCAAGGCTTGTTTCAAACTTTCGCGTTCATTCTGCAAGCAGAATGTTTACTCACTCGTTGTTCAGTTTTCAAAGATCAAACTCGTTTTTTCGTCACCATTTTCTCTCAGCGGCGACTTTTATAATATATCATACTTCGTTTGTTTTGGTCAAGTGTTTTTTTGAAATTATTTTTCGAAGTTCGCAATGAACTCCTTCATTTCATCTAAAGCATCTAACCAAGCAAGCAAAGCAACGAGATATAATGTACCATATAAATATCCTGCGAGTCAACTATCCGAACAAAGAAATTTTCAACCCTAATAATAGCCCCACACCTGGCAATCCCAAAACAGTTACCGTCCCTATCGTTGCAGGGTTCAGCGGGATGTAGGTCCCTGTAATCCAGCCGGAATAATTCACGATATATATCCCTACTGCAGCCAGCACCAGATGAATTCCAAATGACGTGAAAAACGATAACCCTATCCGCTTTCTGAATAAAATAACGATAAGCCCCAGTAACGATATAACCAATACACTTCCCAGTATAATACTCTTCATATGTTTCACCTCCGTGTTTAATGTAAACGTGACTCTACATACTAACCCCTCGCTGTGATGTAACATCATCATTAGCTCTGGCTCGCTTTGCTCTTCTCAAGTGGATCTGGTACTTCCGCTCAGCTGCCTCCAATACATAAATAGCATAATCAATCTCATCCTGTCCCTGTGCATCTTCAAACTGTCTCATAGCCCGTTCCCATTCCTGCTTAGCCATCTGAATATCTGCATAGATCTGATCCGCCTCAAGTTCCTTCAACATTCTGTTGTGTTTCTCTACCGAGTTCCGTGTGTTTCGCCACAAAAACATAATCTCTCCCCCTCCTGATCAGCACAGCATATTCTCATACTTATCAGGGAAAGGACAAACTTAGAACTCGGACATTCATTTTTTCCATAAAAAAAGAGAGCCCTAAGGCTCTCTTTGCATATCGAAACTTATTTAGCATCCGAAGTTTCCAAGGAAGTCCGCTGCGTAATACAAATCGATCACACTAACGCATCTCCCTGCGACCTTCCAACGCTTTGGAAAGGGTCACTTCATCCGCATACTCAAGATCGCCACCTACAGGCAATCCATGCGCAATACGAGTCACACTGATCTCAAACGGACGCACCAACCGGGAGATATACATCGCTGTAGCCTCACCCTCAATGTTGGGGTTCGTTGCCAAGATGATCTCTTTTATACGTTCATCACTTAATCGAACCAGGAGTTCCTTCAAACGAATATCGTCTGGGCCAATTCCCTCCATAGGTGAAATCGCGCCCTGTAACACATGATAGTACCCATCGAATTCCTTGGTGCGCTCCATGGCCACCAGATCTTTCGAATCCTGAACTACACAGATAACAGATACATCCCTGGACTTATCCTGACAGATGCGACATGGGTCCGTATCAGTAATATTACAACATACAGAACAGTAATGAAGATTACGCTTCACACTTACGAGCGCTTTGGCAAAATCGATAACGTCATCTTCCTTCATGTTAAGCACATGAAAAGCTAAACGCGCTGCCGTCTTGGGACCCACACCCGGCAACCGGGTGAAGGCATCAATCAGCTTGGCTATTGGTTCGGGATAATACAATCGATTGTGTCTCCTTTGACAGGATCAATTTTTTAATTAAAATAATCCCGGAATATTCATGCCGCCTGTGAACTTGCCCATATCCTTGTTGGCAATCTCATCGGCTTTGGCCATAGCATCATTAACAGCTGTCATAACGAGATCCTGCAACATTTCAACATCTTCCGGATCTACCGCTTCAGGTTTGATCGTGATAGCAAGCAATTTCTTGTGTCCGTTAACTTCAGCCGTCACTACACCGCCACCAGAAGTACCTTGGACTGTTTTGTCCGCCAGTTCCTCTTGTGCTTTCAGCATTTGCTCCTGCATTTTCTTCACTTGTTTCATCATTTGGTTCATGTTGTTCATAATTGTTCATCTCCTTTGTTATGGTTATCGCGCTATGCGCATTATTCTTTGATCACTACAAGATCCTCACCAAAGAGCTGGATGGCTTCATCAATCCAAGGCTGTTTGTTGCCTGAACCGCCGTCTTCATGCTCAGGTTCAAGCTTAAAGTCCTCCTTTGGCGCTTCAGAAGCTCCCTCCATTGCTCCGGTCCAATCTTTGAGCATCATCGTCACCAATCGTGCCGAACGCCCAAGATGTTCCGACAATACCCGCTCAATGACTTCGCGGTTAGCCTGCTTCTCCGTCGTTTCACGGTGAATATTGTTTTTAAAAGCAACCAACACATTGTCTTCAAGCAATGATACCGGCTCACCATCCACAAACCAGGCGTGAACGGTAACCCGCTCTTCCTTCACTCGTTGCAGGATCTGACTCCATTTTTTGCTGATCTCTGCGAACTCAGGGGCTCCCTTGCGCGCAACATACTGATCCAACTGTGCAGGAAGCTTCGCAGGTGAATTGCCTCTCGATACCGGCGCTCTTGTTGCCGGGCGAGATGGAGCACTCGATGAACCTTCTCCACCAGACAAACCACTTTTCAGTGCACGATCCAACTTCTTCTCCAACTCAGCAAGCTGCTGCTTCAAGCGGTTGATCTCTCCCCCATCAGCAGGTGCTGCATGAGCTGAAGCTCCCACCTGAACAGAAGCCTCACCTTGAGCTGGAATACTACACAGTTTAAGCAATGCAACTTCAAATAATGTCTGTGGTTGTACTGCATATTTCATTTCACTCTGGTACCGATTAAGGGTGTCAATCATGTGGAACAGTTGTTCCTTGGTGAATGACTCCGCCATATCACGGAAAGACTCCGGATTAAGTACCCGGTCCGTCAGTTTATCTGCATCAGGTACCATCTTAATCATAAGCAAATCACGGAAATAATACAGTAAATTCTCCATGCACTTGTCTGCACTCTTTCCTTCATGCATGAAACCTTCAATCATCTGCAAAATATGACCAACATCACCTTTGAGCAGCGAAGCAGCCAGTTTGGCAAATTGCTCTGAAGCAATTCCACCCGTCATGTCCATAACCTGCTGGTACGTTACTCGTCCATCCGTAAATGAAGAGATCTGATCCAGCACACTAAGTGCATCCCTCATTCCACCGTCCGATAAACGGGCAATGTATTGGAGCGCATCCTGGTCAGCTTCCATGCCTTCCTGTTCACAGATCAGTGTAAGTCTTGCTGTCTGCTCTTCTAGGGATACCCGGCGAAAATCAAATCGCTGACAGCGCGATATAATGGTAGCCGGAAGGCGGTGCGGTTCCGTTGTTGCCAAAATAAACATCACATGTGGTGGTGGCTCTTCCAATGTTTTGAGCAAAGCATTGAATGCCTCCGTTGTCAGCATGTGCACTTCATCAATAATATAGACTTTCTGCCGGACTTCGGTTGGCGCATATTTAACCTTTTCCCGAAGATCACGGATTTCTTCAACGCCCCGATTGGATGCAGCATCAATCTCTTGCACATCCATCACAGCGCCAGTCGTAATTCTGCGGCAAGCTTCACACTCGTTACAAGGTTCAGGCGCAGGCCCACGTTCGCAGTTCACAGCTTTGGCCAAAATCTTGGCGGCACTTGTCTTTCCCGTTCCTCTGGGCCCGCTAAATAAGTAGGCATGGGAAGTCCGCTGTTCACGAATCGCGTTCTGCAAGGTCTGAATAATATGCTGTTGCCCCACCATATCTTGAAACGACTGGGGACGCCAAGCCCGGTATAACGCGATATGCTCCATGATGCGTTACCTTCCTTCCACTTCGCATTCGAGTCCTTTGTCGTTCCCCTATTATACTATATTCTAGGGTGAATCCAAACTTTATCTGACTCATTCATGCGTGGTTTATTAAGACATATCAAAAAGACCTCTGCATACATACAACTGCAAAGGTCTCTACATTTAAAAGGTAAGCCGTGCACCTGCTATCGATATTTGCGATCCAAGTGGCACCCCTGAACAATAGCTCGGGCTAGGCAACCCTCCGGCACAAGAGTGATCTCACTTATGGCTGCTTCCTTCCGGACCTGACCAGGTTCATGAGTACTCATTGCGGAGGACCCAACCGTCAACACCACGTTTAGGGACCAAACCTCACATCGGCAAAACCTCTAGCAGGAATTCAACCTCGCTATAGCGGATTGCGAGTTACAGGGCACCGCTACCTCCCCATCTAGCACGGTAAGAAATAGTATAACGTAAGGTTATCCAAATTGCAACCAGAGGAACGTGAATGCGATTATGCTTAACATATAACATATAAAAACCCCTGCCAGATCAGCAGGGGTGTGTTGGATGCAATTAGCAGACAACTCCAAGAATTGTCCAATTAGATTCCGTATTTCTTTTTGAAACGATCAACACGGCCGCCAGCATCGATAAACTTCTGTTTACCTGTGAAGAACGGGTGGCACGCGGAGCAAATCTCTACACGAAGTCCGTCTTTAACCGAACCTGTCTCAAAAGTATTCCCGCAAGCGCAAGATACTTGACCAATCGTGTAATTAGGATGAATTGCTTCTTTCATTACCTTTCACCTCTTTCCGCCCTGAGCCTCAAGCGGACCCAGAGTAAATGGCACAACCCTGAGATTATAACACGACCTTGCGCCTGTTGCAATCCATTATTGTTAAGAGGTAATCAACCGTTTTGGACGTGCCATTCCAGCGGGTGGAACATGGGTATACGATCCAATCACAACACCAGGCAACTCGTCTTCAAAAATCTCAATCATCTGCTTCATGCCCAAGATATCACCTTGAGCAGGAGGAATTAATTCCAGATAGCTCTCTGGATCAATATTGAGATTACGCATCTGAATCAAGCGTAGATCGGTTCTTCTTGCAAACTCAATCATCGCCTCAATCTCTTCTTCACGATCTGTTACGCCTGGGAAGATCAGATAGTTAATGGACGTGTATACACCCTGCTGCGCTGCGTATTTCATCGACTTCTCAACATTGGCTAAGGTATAACCACGTGGTTTATAGTAGGCGTTATAATGGTCATCCAGTGCACTAATTGTACTTACGCGCATCAGATCCAATCCAGCATCTACAATACCTCTAATGTGATCATTCAGACCCGCATTGGTATTGATGTTGATATACCCCATGTCCGTTACGGAACGCACTTCGCGAATCGCTTCAATAATCAGCTTGGCCTGCGTGGAAGGCTCCCCTTCACAACCTTGTCCAAAGCTAATGATGGACTCCGGCGTCTTCAGGTGTTCCAGCATAACCTCCACAATCTCATCCACACGTGGTCGGAAGTTCATACGTGTCTGCGGGGAAACAAAGCCGCTATCATCCGGTTGCTCGGAGATACACCCGAAACAGCCCGCATTGCAAGAATAGGATACCGGCACTCCACCTTCCCAACGATTCAGGAACGTGTTTGATGAAGTTAGACATTCATATCCAAGCGCACAGTTGGATAGATGGGTGTAAAGACGGTTCTCGGGGTATTGCTCCGTCAATCGTTTGACCCCGGAACGCACATCGTCACGATCACAGTTGAGTGGATTCCATTTTTCAGGACTATCCGACTTCGAAGCGGTGACATAGAAACCGCCATCTTTCCAGACTACTGCGGAATAGCCGAATAACGGCAATTTATACTCTTTATCCGTCTTCACATAACCAGGGAGACACAAACGAGTGAATCCCTGTGGAAGCAATGCACCTACAGCCTGTGTGTCTGATGGCATCGGCAGCATCTCACCGGTGTCCGGGTCCATACCAATGGGCCGGGTACTCGGGAGTCCAACCAACGTTGCACCTTCTGGCAGAGGAATCAACTCATCCTCCATAATCTCCACGATCATATCTCCACTGCGGGCAAGCCCGTACAGGGAAGGATGATCAAATACATTACCTTTTTCATCTGCGTATACTAAATACATGATGTTCTCCTCACATCTAATGGGTTAAACCTAACGACGAGTGTATTGTAAAATTCACAGCAACGCTGTAAAAGTATGTTATTGGTCGAACGACACTTAAGTCGATGTACCTGACGTTGCTGTCTGTCTAGGTGAGCGACGAGTTGTTGTTGTACCCGAATTGCTTGTCGGGCTGTTACCAGCCGAATCAAATGCCGCCAAGAACTCTGCATTTGTCTTACTGTTACGAAGTTTTTTCAGGAATCCTTCAACAAAGTCATGGGAATCATTCATGTTTTTACGAATTGCCCAGATTGTATCCAACTCTTCCTTGCTGAGCAACACTTCTTCACGACGTGTACCCGAACGACGAATGTCGATCGCCGGGAATATGCGGCGTTCTGCCAGACGACGGTCCAGATGGAGCTCCATGTTACCTGTACCCTTAAACTCTTCATAAATGACGTCATCCATACGTGATCCGGTATCAATTAATGCCGTTGCCAGGATGGTCAAGCTTCCGCCTTCCTCCACATTCCGGGCAGAACCGAAGAAACGTTTCGGACGATGGAATGCAGCTGGGTCAATACCACCACTAAGCGTACGACCGGATGGTGGAATAACCAGGTTATATGCACGGGCAAGACGTGTAATGCTATCCAGCAGGATAACAACATCTTTTTTGGCCTCAACCAGACGAAGCGCACGCTCAAGCACCAATTCCGCCACCTTGATATGATTCTCAGGCAGTTCATCAAATGTCGAAGCCACAACTTCCCCTTTTACCGAACGCGACATATCCGTTACTTCCTCTGGACGTTCATCAATCAACAGGACAAACAGTTCAATTTCAGGATTGTTAGTTGAGATGCTGTTGGCAATTTCTTTGAGGAGAAGCGTTTTACCCGCTTTGGGAGGTGCTACGATCAATCCGCGCTGTCCCAATCCTACCGGGGCGAGCACATCCATAATGCGTGTGGACAAATGGTTGGGGGATGTTTCGAGAACCAGTTTTTTCTGCGGATACAGTGGGGTTAGTGCCGGGAAGTGAAGTCGCTCTGCAGCCGCCGATGGATTCTCACCATTTACAGCGTTGACTTGCAACAAACCGAAGTATCTCTCGTTTTCCTTAGGCGTTCTACACTTACCAGATACGAGGTCACCTGTTCTTAGGTCAAACTTGCGAATCTGAGAAGCTGAGATGTAGATGTCTTCCGTACTTGGCAAGTAGTTGATAGGTCTTAAGAATCCGTAACCTTCAGGTAAAATCTCGAGTACGCCTTGCATGAACATCAGGCCACTCTGTTCAGCTTGTGCACGTAGTATAGCAAAGATTAATTCTTTCTTTTTTAACGTACCATAGTAAGGTATCTGATATTTTTTGGCCAGTTTGTAGAGGTCCGTTAGTTTCATTTCTTCCAAATCGGAAATTTGTAGATCCATATAATAACCACCTATTCAATTAATAAGTCCGTGTGAAATGGATAGTTTCGCTAGATGTTCCGGCTATAGAGAGTGGCGTCTGCCACAATCCCTTCTGTCCATTGTACGGAATGTAACCGTTATAATGCAAATACTTGTCTTTGAGTGTAAGTTTCCGGGTGGGATGGCCAACATTCGGCAAGATCCGCTATTGAGTGAACGATGCATTGAGGCGATCAATCCGGATAGACCGGCTATGGAGCGCAGTTCAAACAAAACCGGGGGTTGGGGATGAGAAATGATGTTCTTACAGCCATATGAAGTTTATTTCAAAAAAAGACCCTCCGGTAAAGGAAACAGAAACATTTCGTCTTATGCCGGAGAGACTGAGAACTCTATTAAAACAGGTTTACCTAATCATCAAAAAGATATGCAGTTCAGTTAAAATAAACATGTGTAGGACTGAATCATGCATAATGCTTCCTATTAATCAGTTTCCCGCCATACATCTGCACCGAGCAGGCGCAGATTAGTCACCAGATGATCATAACCGCGGTCGATATATTCGACCCCCGTTACTTCAGTCACACCTTCACTGACGGTGAGACCTGCAATCACCAGCGCTGCTCCAGCGCGAAGATCGGATGCTTTTACTTTGGCCGCGTTTAATGCACTGCCTTCAATAATTGCTGACCGTCCTTCTACTCGAATCTTTGCGCCCATCCGCACCAACTCAGGCACATGCTTGAATCGATTACTGTATACAAAGTCGCTCAGGACGCTCACACCGGTTGCCTGTGTCAAAACACTGGTCATGGGTGACTGTAGATCCGTTGGGAAACCAGGATATACAAGTGCCTTCACGTCCACATGGTTATAGCTTGGTTTACCAATGACACGTATACTTTCATCCAATTCCTCAATGCCAACACCCATTTCTAGCAGCTTTGCCGTTAAAGCCTCCAGATGTTTGGGAATCACATTGTCAATCAGAACATCTCCGCGCGTTGCCGCTGCAGCGATCATATACGTACCTGCTTGGATACGGTCCGGAATGATGGAATGACGGCAGCCTTTAAGCTCCGAGACCCCTTCAATACGGATCGTTTCGGTACCTGCACCCTTGATGCTGGCACCCATGGAATTCAGAAGTGTTGCTACATCTATAATCTCAGGCTCTTTAGCCGCGTTTTCGATAATTGTAGAGCCTTTGGCACGAGTAGCCGCCAGCATGATATTAATGGTTGCGCCGACACTGCTTACATCAAGATAGATTTTTGCTCCCCGCAGCTCTTTGGCATGCAAATGAATGGAGCCATGTTCGTTTGTTACGGTTGCGCCAAGCGCTTCAAACCCTTTGATATGTTGATCAATTGGACGAGGCTCAAAATTACAGCCCCCTGGTAAACCTATGGTCGCTTCTTTGAAACGCCCTAGCAATGCACCCATCATATAATACGAAGCACGAAGCTTCTTCACGGGACCATTCGGCATAGGAATGGATTTGATGTCAGAAGGGTCAATCTTCATCTGACTGCCTTCCCAAGTCACATGTGCTCCGAGTTCCTCCAAAATTTCTGCATAAACCGCCACGTCACTCAAAAGCGGCAGGTTGTCCAACACGACTTCTGACTCGGCAAGCAATGCTGCAGGAATAAGCGCAATGGCGCTGTTCTTGGCGCCGCTTATAGTTACAGTTCCCTGTAACGGACGTCCGCCACTAATCATCAATTTTTCCATAAAGCTTAATGTCCCCCTACGTGTTTTGCAGCCGATGAACGGCAATACGTGCTGTTGGCTTCCGATGTAGAAATAAGGTGTGAAAATGGAAAGACACCGGCTAGGCGGTGTTTTTCCATTTCACAGTATGGAACTGGTAAAGATAAATTACGCTTTGTTGTTAGAACCAAACTCGCGGATTTTACCTTTAACGGTTTCTTTAATTGCTTCACGGCCTGGTACGATGAATGTACGTGGATCGTAAGCGTCTGGTTTAGCTGCAAGCACTTCACGAACCACTCTTGCAAAAGCAATTTGGTTCTCTGTGTTTACGTTGATTTTGGACGTACCCAGGGAAATGGCTTTGTCGATGTCGTGTTTAGGAATACCTGTACCACCGTGCAATACGAGTGGAACTTGTACCGCGTCACGAACTTCTTCCATTTCTTTGAAGCCCAGGTTAGGCTCGCCATGGTAAGGACCGTGTACGGAACCAAGAGCTGGTGCCAATGTATCAATACCTGTTTCTTTAACGATACGGATACACTCGTTCAGGTCAGCGTACATGATACCGCCAATAACGTCGTCTTCTTGTCCGCCTACAGTACCTACTTCAGCTTCTACAGAAACGCCTTTAGCGTGTGCATATTCAACAACTTTTTTAGTCATTTCGATGTTCTCATCGATAGAGTGGTGGGAACCGTCGATCATTACGGATGTGAATCCAGCGTCGATCGCTTCTTTACACTTGTCGAAGCTTGAACCGTGGTCCAGGTGAATTGCAACTGGAACAGTGATTTTCATGTCGTGAATGAGTCCTTCTACCATTTTAACTACAGTGTAGAAGCCACCAATGTGACGTGCTGCGCCTTCGGATACACCCAAGATTACTGGGGATTTCTCTTCTTCAGCAGCACCAAGAATCGCTTGAGTCCACTCAAGGTTATTGATGTTGTATTGACCAACTGCATATTTTCCTTCAAGTGCTTTGTTCAACATGTCTGTCATAGATACTAATGGCATGGTTTCAATCCTCCTAGGGGTTTGGGTTGTGTCTATGGTTTTTAGCCGAAATCACATACGGGCTTATTATACCACATCCCATGTCAAATACTAAACAAGCATTTGCAAAAATGCTGTGCTTTGCAGCACAGTTTTCATAGACACCGCTTTATAACTTCCCCATTTCCAATATTCCCCGGATGAAGGAGTGAAATACCTCATTTTCCCACCACGTACCTTCTATGTTCTCCACACGCAAAAAAATCCTGTATCAACAGGATTCAGCTGCATTTATTGGCGGTACCGTTGCGAAGTTGCATATTCACAGCCACTCGCATCTCGTCGATATCAAACGGTTTCGTAAAGTGCATGAGCGCTCCGAGATCCGTGGCTTCCTTAATCATGTCCAGTTCACCATAAGCGGTCATCATGATCACCTTGATACCCGGATCAATTTCTTTAATATGCTTCAGGATTTCCAGACCGTCCATCCCAGGAATCTTCATATCGAGCAATACCAGGTCAGGCTTATCATTATTCACAATCTCCAGAGCAACCTTGCCGTTGGGTGCTTGAAACGTGTTATACCCCTCACTGCTGAACACTTCCATTAACAGGATTCGAATACCATTCTGGTCATCAACAATCAAAACTTTTTTATCTTCCACTCTGTAACCTCCTAGAATTAGGAAAGCATGCACATCTTCGAATCTGGATAACTATCCCATAGTCGTCATGATAAGTATTCTACCTCTTCCATTAAAATCCTGCTACCTTCACAAAATGACAAAAAGCATTTCCACCTGCTTTCTACGCAAAAAAAAAGGATGTTCCGGCATCCGCTATGGTTGCCAGGAACATCCCCAATATCTATTACGTTAACACAAAAAAATTTATTACTTCTGCGCATTCACCAGAGAAGCTTTTACAAAATCACGGAACAATGGTTGCGGACGGTTCGGACGGGAAGTGAATTCCGGATGGAATTGTACCGCCAGGAACCATGGGTGTCCTGGAAGTTCCACGATCTCAACCAGACGTCCATCCGGGGATGTACCCGAGATAACCAGTCCTGCTTTTTCGATCGTTTCACGGTATTCATTGTTGAACTCATACCGGTGACGATGTCTCTCATACACCAGCTCGTCATCATAACAAGCCATCGCCAAAGAACCTTCCTGAAGCTTACAAGGATACAGACCCAGACGCATCGTGCCACCCAGATTCTCGATATCTTTTTGCTCAGGCAACAGATCGATCACAGGGAATTCCGTAGCCGGATTAATTTCGGAACTGTTCGCACCATTCAAGCCAACGATGGAACGTGCATACTCAATAACGGAAACCTGCATACCCAGGCAAATACCGAAGAACGGAATTTGTTTCTCACGAGCATAACGAATTGCCGATACTTTACCTTCAATACCACGATCTCCGAATCCACCAGGAACAAGGATACCGCCAATACCATGTAACAGGTCGCCTACATTCTCATCCGTAATATCTTCAGAAGGAACCCAGCGAATTTTCACATCAGCATTGGATGCAAATCCTGCATGAGACAACGACTCAACAACACTCAGGTATGCATCATGCAACGCTACATATTTACCAACAATAGCGATCTCAACTGTATGCTCCAACTTGTTGATCCGGTCAACCAGCCCTTCCCACTCGCTCATATCCGGTGCAGGAGTAGTTAGTTTCAGGTGATTTACCACGATCTCATCCAAGCCTTCTTCACGCAGGTTCAAAGGTACTTGATACAACGTGTCTGCATCACGACATTCAACCACGGCATTCTCATCAATGTCGCAGAAGAGAGCGATCTTGGCTTTCATGTCTTTAGACAATTCATACTCCGTACGGCATACAATCACATTCGGTTGAATACCGATGCTGCGTAATTCCTTAACACTATGTTGCGTTGGTTTTGTTTTCACTTCACCAGCTGCTTTGATATAAGGAATAAGTGTTACGTGGATGTACATCACATTGTCGCGACCTACATCACTCTTGATCTGACGGATAGCTTCCAGGAATGGCAGACTCTCAATGTCGCCCACTGTTCCACCAATTTCCGTAATAACCACATCCGAACCCGCTTCACGTCCAGCGCGGAATACACGCTCTTTGATCTCGTTCGTAATGTGTGGAATAACTTGTACCGTTCCGCCCAGATATTCCCCGCGCCGCTCTTTGCTGATGACGGAAGAGTATACTTTACCAGTCGTGACGTTGCTGTTTTTGGAGAGATTAATATCAATAAAACGTTCATAGTGGCCAAGGTCCAGATCCGTTTCCGCGCCATCATCCGTTACAAAAACCTCGCCGTGCTGATAAGGACTCATTGTTCCCGGGTCGATGTTAATATATGGATCAAATTTCTGGATCGTTACCTTAAGCCCTCTGTTTTTCAGCAATCTGCCCAGAGAAGCAGCCGTAATCCCTTTGCCCAGGGAGGACACAACTCCGCCCGTCACGAAAATATACTTTGTCACTGTTATTACCCTCCTAATATAAGTACAGAAATTCAGGCGATATATGGTGTTATCGTAACCTGTTTCCCAGGTAATCATCGTTAAAAAGAGCAATGGCAGAAATTCCCTGCATCTGCGAACTGCTCTTTCTGCGAAGACGGTTTAAATACACGTTGTTCTACAGCAAAAAATGGTGCAAATATTCCGATGGCCTTCATTCCATTTGGTGTTTTTGATATACAAAAACGGGCCACGAAATGTTGGCCGGGAGCATACGGAAAAAAATCATTTTGCAAAATTATGCCTCTAAAAATACAAAAAAAAGTACTCCCGCAGGACGGGGCACCTTCTATAAAAAACATAAATATATTGTCGCTCATTCATAAGCCCATGCAATAGTTTACCCGTTACCCCGTCTGCTGTCAAGGCTGACTATTCCGGGGAAACGGGTAAATTATAGACGTCAAAAATGACTACCGATTATCAGAATCGTCGTCAAATTCATCCTCGTTTTCGGACTCTTCTTCGTCTTCTTCGAGGTCTTCATCTTCCAGATCGTCATCTTCAACCAGCACTTCTTCTTCGCTGTCTTCTTCGTCAAAGATGTCGTCTTCTTCTTCCTCTTCTTCGTCTTCTTCTTCGTCTTTATCCGTGCTGTCGAAGCCTTCATCGCTGCTATAGCTGTCTTCTTCTTCACCGAAGTCTTCATCTTCCAGATCATCGTCTTCATCGTTGATGATACGCGGACGCTTCGCACCCGTCATGGAATCTTCTGTTCCAGCTACCGGATACCAGCGCTTTAAGCCCCACAGACTTGTACCGACGCAAGCAAAACGGCCATCGATATTAATCTCGGTATATAGCTGGGCGATAAACTCGTTGATTTCTTCATCAGTCATTCCGCGCTGCTTCGCTACCTCATTCATTAAGTCACGATAGTAATACGGCGTATTAGCCGCTTTCAGCACCATAAAGGCAAGGTCCACCAAAGGGATCTCTTTTACCTTTTCTTTATCAATTTTCAAATTGAGCGAGGTACTCACTGCAGACACTTCCTCTCACACAAAATTCACTTTTTAACCCCTACGAACTGGACTGTTACGTATAACATATCCATTAACAAACCTAAGTAAAACCTATTTAGCGTTAAAAAGCAAGTTTTTATGTACGGATGTGACGCAAATGCGGAGAGCAGCAACAATATGTCCACATATTAAACGTGAAGTGACATCAAACCCACAGGAATATCCTCTTTGCCAAAGAGACAACTCCATAATAAAAAAGACGGAGTCCCCTCCGCCTTCTGACTGTATACCCTTGGAGGATTACTCCTCACCAGGTTCCCCGCAAGAGCCCTCTAGCTCTCCATCCATCATATGTCCCTGCGCCCGTTTTGACACGAAGAGAATGTGTTTTTGTAAAAAAAGGGCAAGTTCCCCATGCGGCGGGATGAGCGCATTCATAGAATACCTCAGCATGTTCATCCCGAAGGGGGCTGCCCATTATGGACTATACTGGTTTATTGCATCAATTGATTGACGGAATGCGACGCCCTGAACCAGAACAGGGAGGGCGATATTTGATCCGATTTGCCAAACCGCAGCAGTACGAGGCCTGTCTCGTAGAATTGTCCCGAATGCGGAATGAATTCACCGATCTTGGGGCTGTCCGTTCCTCGCGACTGGCTCGTTCCATTATCGCTCCAGTCCAACGCCCGGAGGACCTATACCGCTATGGGGATGAAATTACGATTGAAGAAGACGTTCCCATCTCCCTTCATGCCACTGCACTCCACAGCAAACCAAGCAATGCTCAAGGCATACCCTGGGGAGTGAAGCAGATTCGGGCGCCCAAAGTATGGTCTGTGTCTACCGGACACCGGATTAAAATCGGTGTGATTGATACAGGTGCTGATTATCATCATCCTGATCTTCGTTATTCACTGGCACGCGGAATCAATCTGTTAAACCTCAGCCTGCTTCCTCATGATGATAACGGACACGGCACCCACATTGCAGGCACTATCGCTGCTGCCAACAGTACCGCAGGCATGATTGGTGTAGCTCCACGTTCCCTGATCTATCCGGTGAAAGCATTTGACCACAACGGATCGGCTTATGTATCCGACATTGTACTTGGCATCGACTGGTGTGTACGCAACAAGGTCGATATCATCAATATGAGCTTTGGCATGAAAACACGTAGCAAGGCGCTTCTTGACGTTGTCAACCGTGCGTACCATGCCGGAATCGTTATTGTTGCTTCGTCAGGAAATGACGGCAAACGCCGCAGTATTGATTACCCTGCACGGTATCCCCAGACCATATCTGTTGGGGCAACCGACAAAAACAGACGTATTGCGTCCTTCAGCAATCGTGGCGCATATGTGGATGTCTATGCACCCGGTGATAAAATTGTCTCCTCCTGGGTACAAGGAAAGCATCACGAGATGAGCGGCACATCCATGGCGACGTCCCATGTGAGTGGCGCTATCGCCTTGCTACTCTCCAAACATCCGGGGTTATCCCCTAGTGAAATCAAGACACTCGTCAAACGTGCTACGATCCCTTTGCGTGCTCGCAAGACTACCACAGCAAAGAGCAAGGTGCGTGGTGGTGAGATTGATGCCCTGAAGCTAATGCAGGAGGGCGGGGAGTGAGCCAGCTCTGTCAGCCGTCAGCCGAACTTGATTGAGGCTTCGTGGCGAAACGCAGTAGCCCGGACCAGGCAGTACGCACGAGGGAGTATTACGTAGCGGCTGAAACTCTAGGTTACGCCCACTGTGATGTCAGAGCAGGCTAGTGTGCCTTGGATGGGTCAGGCATTTCGTTTTCTTCAACTCCGGGTACACAATAAAAAAAGTCTCCATGTACCACGTTGCAGTTGCAACGTGGACTTGGAGACTTTTTTGTTAGGCAGAGCGGCGGATGTGCCGCTAGCCTGGAATTTACATTTTGTCAGGAGCGGTTACGCCTACCAGACGAAGCGCTGTTGCGATAACGGTACGTACAGCACCGATCAGTGCCAGACGTGCTTGAGTTTGCTGCGTGTCTTCCGTAATGACACGTTCTGCACGATAGTAGCTGTGGAACAGGGATGCCAACTCGTATACATAACGGATGATACGATGAGGCGCATATCCTGTTGCTGCTGCCGAGATTTCCTCAGGCAACTCTCCCATTTTGCGGAGAAGGTCATACTCGTGCTCTGTTGTCAGCTTGGACAGGTCAATCTGTGCCAGTGGCAACAGTTCAATACCTTGTTCTTCAGCCTGACGGTATACGCTACATACACGGGCATGCGCGTATTGTACGTAGAATACCGGATTCTCATTGGATGTCGAAATCGCAAGGTCCATGTCAAAGTCCAGATGGGAGTCCATGCTGCGCATTGTGAAGAAGTAACGGATGGCATCAATGCCGACTTCATCCATCAGATCTTCCATCGTTACAGCTTTACCTGTACGCTTGGACATCTTCACTTTTTCACCGTTCTGGAACAAGCTCACCATCTGTGCAATCAAGACTATTAGTTTCTCAGGGTCATTACCCAGTGCTTGCATCGCGGCTTTCATCCGTGGAATATATCCATGGTGATCGGCACCCCAGATGTTGATCATCGTGTCGTATCCACGAGCATATTTGTCGCGGTGATAAGCAATATCTGGCGTCAGGTAAGTATACGTGCCATCGTTCTTGATCAATACACGTTCTTTGTCGTCACCGTACTGCATCGTTTTCAACCAAGTTGCTCCATCTTGCTCATAGATCTCATTACGGTCACGCAATTCATCAAGCACTCGCAGCACTTCTCCGTTATCGTACAGGGAAGTTTCGCTGAACCAGATGTCAAAGTTAACACGGAAGCGATTCAAGTCACGTTTGATCTTGTCCAGTTCCTTCTCCAGACCAAAGTCACGGAAATAAGCCGCACGGTCACCCGGATGCATGGACAGCAATTCGTCACCCTTTTCAGCAACAAGCTGCTTGGCGAATCCTTTAATATCTTCACCGTGATAACCGTCTTCAGGCATCTCAGCATCCTGACCCAGCTCTTGCAGATAACGAGCTTCAATGGAACGAGCCAGATTAAACACCTGATTACCTGCGTCATTAATGTAGTATTCACGGGTTACATCATATCCTGCGTAGTCAAGGATGTTACATAGTGCATCACCTACAGCTGCTCCACGGGCATGACCCAGATGCAGGCTGCCTGTCGGGTTGGCACTGACAAACTCCATCTCGACTTTGCGTCCTTCTCCGATGTTAATTCTTCCGTAATCTTTACCCTGCTCCTGCACAAGCGCAAGTACTGGATAAAGGTAACTCTTGTCCAATTTGAAGTTAATGAATCCTGGGCCCGCAATCTCAGCCTTCTCGATTCCTGCTTCAGCCAGATTCAGATTGGCAATGATCTCTTCAGCAATCTGACGAGGATTGCGCTTGGCAATCTTGGTCAGCTGCATGGCAGCATTGGTCGCCAAGTCTCCATGTGTCTTCTCACGCGGCACTTCCAATGTGATGGCTGGCAATTCGTCCTGCGTAACAATTCCGGCCGTCACAATGGCGTTGCCGATGGCCGTACTTACCCGTTCGTTAATCGTATCTAGTGGATTACGTGTCATGAAATTGGTTCCTCCTGTATATGCAAACTAATCGCGAAATGTCCAGATTCTTCATCAAAGCGGTAAAAGTCGTAGCTCCACGCTGCGCGTGCGCTCAATCCCTGAATGGAAAGTTCCAGCTTCTGTGTATGCGTGGACAGGGCAAACGACATGTATGGTGATCGGTAGAAACCAGGAAGCTTCCGATTCAACTCAAAAGTCTGCTCCGATTCCACCTCACCATGACGTATAATCTTGATGGATTGTCCGCCCAGCTTCAATGTTGTACGGGTTGTACCTCCCTCAGGTCCAACCTGCGGTTCTTCATAACGAACATAAAGAACAGACCCTTTTAACACGGCTTCACCCTGCATTTCCTGCAGCACATCTTCACCTTCATAACGGCTGTGCAGCCGGATGTGTACCGGTCGCATGTTCGACATGAATGTTAACCTCCATTATATTCGAGGCGACGCAAAATCAGGCACGGCTGGTGAGAACAGCCCTTCCCGTATTGTTGTGTCGCTATACGCGCTCATATTCCCGGATAGCTCGCTATCCTACACTCTACTGTATAACTATATCCAGTTCCCTCGCTCAATTCAAATCCAAATTCAGAGTTTTTTCCTCATCAAGCCAAAAAAGAAGAGCCGCACCGGTAAAGTGCAACTCCCTTTTGCTTCATTATAATAAGATTCGTTCCTCCGATCAGGCCCATTGGGATTCATAAGGAAAAGGACATGTCGACTCACTCAGCTTCGCTCGCACCTGTACGAGACAACCACAATGCCGACAAGTTGTGCCATATTGCAATCCCGGACAAGCAGAGCAGATGGATAGCCGACGTTCATATTCCTCATCCTGTACCGTCGGACGCGAACGTGAGGCAATCTCCACAAGTCTGGCCATTTTGGCATCGCTAATCTTCACATCGTACTGATCATTACAGCCTTTGCAAGGTTCCTGCCTTTTCATGCATTAACCCTCGACAGCGAGCACCCCAACCGATGCTGGTGGAAGGACAAAACGCAGTGTGTTATTCTCCAGTGTGATTCCATCCCACGCCACAGGCTGAACATGATTCGGCTGTTCAAAGGTATTAAATGCACCAAAATCAGTATGGTGCAGAATCTGCCCGTTTACTTTAGCCGCTTGAGCTGCGTCCAGCTGACACACAACTTCCAACTCATCCGTGTGACTCAGATTACAAGCTGTCACATGAATGACCCCATCCTTGTTGCGGGAAGCTGATAAGCTGAGTTGCGGAATGGTCTCTTCTCCGAATGTGTATCCTGGGCTTTCATAATTCAAATCCAGTCGCTGTGCATCCATATGGACCTGATACATATCAAATACATGGTACGTAGGGGTCAGGAGCATTTTGTCCCCTTCCGTGAGCACAAGCGATTGAAGCACATTGACGATCTGCGCAAGATTTGCCATGTGTACCCGTTTATTATGTTGGTTGAAAATATTCAGGTTAACACCTGCAAGCACAGCGTCCCGCATCGTATTCTGTTGATACAGGAACCCTGGATTAGTTCCCGGCTCAACGTTATACCACGTGCCCCATTCATCCACAATAATGCCGACTCTGCCCTCTGGATCATATTTGTCCATAATCTCGGAGTGCTTCACCAGTAATTCATCCATATGGAGCGTCTTTTTCAAGGTGGTGAACCATTCAGCCTCACCAAATCCTGTAGCTGCGCCTTTATCGTTCCACTCTCCTGTAGGGATGGTGTAATAATGAAGACTGATTCCATCCATAAAGCGAGCAGCTTCCCGCATCAGGACTTCCATCCATTCATAGTTACCTTCGTTCGGTCCACAAGCGATTTTATAAATCTCGTTCCCGGAATAGTTACGTACATATGTAGCATACCGGCGATATTCATCCGCATAATATTCAGGACGCATATTGCCGCCGCATCCCCAGTTCTCATTTCCCACGCCAAAATACTTCATTTTCCACGGTTCTTCCCTACCATTACTCTTACGCCAGTTCGCCATCGGGGATTCGCCGTCAAATGTGATGTACTCCACCCATTCCTGCATCTCCTGCACTGTACCGCTACCCAGATTGCCACTAATATATGGCTCCGTGCCGAGCAACTCACATAATCTCAAGAATTCATGTGTACCAAAGTGATTGTTCTCTTCCACACCGCCCCAGTGTGTATTGATCATACGAGCACGCTCACTCTTCGGACCTACACCATCTTTCCAGTGATATTCATCGGCAAAACAACCGCCTGGCCAGCGAAGTACTGGAATATTAAGCTTCTGCAAGGCCGTCAATACATCATTTCGAATCCCATCCGTATTCGGAATAGGTGAATCTTCTCCTACCCACAGCCCCTCATAAATACAACGTCCCAAGTGTTCGGAAAAGTGACCATATATATTGCGATTTATTAATCCTTTATCAGAATCCGCCTTTAAAATAACATCAACCATGATTTCAACCTCCATATAATGTATTGTTATCGCTTACAATAACTCGTTTTAGAGTAGGTTTCAACCGTTTTTATTTCTACACAAACAAGCCTCTTCCTGTGTAATTGATTAGGAAGAGGCTTGTTTGTTATAGAAATTCATACAGAGACTTACCAAATTGATTTTTATACATTTCTAATTTGGATTTGCCCGTTTATTATTTCAGAATAACAGGCTACTTAATCCTGCTCTGAAGGCAACAACATTTTTTGTGTCCACGTCGTTCCACCATCTATAGTCTGATAGATCGCAGGAGAGTTATCACTTGTGACTACGAGCCAACCCGTCTTGGCCGATGAGAACGAGATACGGGAACTGTATCCCGGATCTTTCAGGTCAATATTTTTCCACGTGGAACCTGTATCATAAGAACGTCCAATACCCACTTTGCCAGCTGCGGGTGAACCTGCAGACAGATACGCCGTCTGATTACCAATCAACGCCATGTTGCCGGGATGACCACCCGGGTTGGCTGGTCCGTTTCCTTTGCCCGTACTGTTTGTACCCGGTGCAGGACCTCCCCCTGCTGTGGATTGCGCAAATACTTGGGTCCAGTTCTTGCCTTGATTACCGCTCGCATAGAGGGAGTACGATTGTTGGGACATGCCTGCATCACCATACAGAAGGGCCCAGACTTGCTGGCCATGTGCATACAGATCCGCTCCGCTCCATGTGTCTGAGACAACTCGAAGAGAGGTTGTCCAGTTCTTGCCGCCATCACTCGTTTGCTTCAGATGATATCCCGATCCAGGTACAACCACGACGGCATACCCTTGTTTCTCTGTTGCAAAGGCAGCTGCACGCGTGTTGGCAGGTGTATTCAATTTACTCCAGGTTACCCCGCCATCCTTCGTCTGATATGCACCATTATAGGTGTAACCATAACCTACATCTTTATTGCGAAAATCGATTCGCTTGAATTGAATGCCCGGCGTATCGAGCCGCGTCCAGTGCGATCCCCCATCATGGGTACGGATCAGATAGGTTGCAGGTGAATCCTTCACTCGCGCCAACGCATATCCGTTCACATTATTCGGAAAATCAAGCTGAGTGAATTGCCACTGCCCGGTATATATGGACTGCCACGTACATCCTGCATTCGAGGTACCGATCAGGAAGCCTTCACCCCCAGCTCGTCCAGTCATATCATTAAGAAAATCAATGTCAGTAAATTGCAGGTGTTGCTCTTCCACACCGCTGCCCTTTTTTAATGTAGCAGATAGTCCATGATCTCCCTTTCCACATGCCTGTGAGGATGCAGCGTTAGCACCTGATAGCGTATGTACCGGACCCATCCCCCAAGCCAGCGTTAACGATAATGCGAGTGCACCAATCCGTTTCCATGTCATTGTACTCTTGGTTGTCATCGTAACACCTCCTTCTATGGTTTTACCCAAATATGATGGTTCTAACGTAACAATCTGATTAACCCTGATGACAATTTTGCAAGAAAAAAACCACCTTTACCCATGATTGGATCATGTAGGCAAGGGTGGTTCATCACCAAACATTGTGTACTCTAAATTAAATGGGATACGTCACCACAGCAAGGATAACAAAACTGATACTTAATAAAAGGCATAAACTAAAATATATTTTGTTGTATTTATATTCCCGAATACTATATGCAGCAAAAAGCATAGCCAGATCAGCCACCATCAACGTAAAGTTGAGAAATATCGTCACTGCTAATACAAAATTGATGACAAACACTATAAAAACTGCAGTCAGCCACTTGGGATACATACTCAATTGAGTCCGAATCACACGCATTCACATCCACCTTGCCCTTCCTCTATTTCCATATTATACACAAATATTAAGATAGAGTCATACCAAGGCACGATATCTGCATAAGAGGAGAGTCCATACTAACACATGAAATAAATGGTAGAGGAAAGGGAACATACGTGCTATAATTAATGTTATGGACTTTTGAATATCGGTGGATGTTTTCCAGACCACGGCGCAGCTTCCCGAAAGGGGGTGACGTCGTTGGTCAAACTTGTGGCGTTGCTTGATGTAATCCGATGGATTGCTGCGATCCTCAGTATTGTACTGAGTGGGCGAAAGCTTTACCGTTGGTTGCGCAAAAAGTTTCGTAGCAAGCGAAAACCCACCTCATAAGGTCGGAAGCCTGACGGTGGGTTTTGCTTGAATAGCATTATTTAGTTCATGCGCGCCGTGGCAATCCACAGCCTTTCGGGTCCTAAGAGTCTTTACCGTTGGTAGCGGTAAAGGCTCTTTTTAGTATATGACCGAACCCGATCACCATATACTTCACGAATGTAATATATCAATTAATATACTACTGAATACTTATGTAGTCAGTATAGCACAGCTCTGTACAAAAGTTAACAATACAAAACGCCCTCCCCTGCGCAAAGTTGAACCCGCGCAGACAGAGAGCGTTATACTTATCGATTATTCTGTGATTATTTCACGAATCCAAGAAGCATTTCACGGATCAGCTTCGCAGCTACAATCTGTGTCTGTTGTGTTGGATCATAGATTGGTGCAACTTCAACCAAGTCACAACCAACTACATTTACATCAGATCCTGCGATCATATGAATGGCTTCCAGCAGTTCCTTGGACGTAATGCCACCCGCTTCTGCTGTACCTGTTCCTGGTGCTGCTGACGGATCAAGCACATCGATGTCGATGGTCACATACACCGGACGGTTACCCATCTTCGGAAGAGCTTCCTTCATCGGAGCTGCCACTTCAAATGGATAGAAGTTGATGTTCTCGCGACCATACTGGAACTCCTCACGGGAACCGGAACGGATACCGAACTGATAGATATTTTTGCCACCCATCAACTCAGCTGCTTTACGTACTGGTGTGGAGTGGGACAATGGCTCGCCTTCATAGTTTTCACGAAGGTCAGCGTGTGCATCAATATGAATCAGGATAAGATCCGGGTATTTCTTGTACATCTGTTGGATGACTGGCCAAGTAACCAGATGCTCGCCACCGAGACCAACTGGGAATTTGTCGTCAGCGAGCAGACTGCCGATGTATTCATGAATTACCTCAAGACTGCGTCCAGCGTTACCAAAAGGCAAGAGCAGGTCTCCAGCGTCAAAGTATGTCATGTCTACAATGCTTTTGTCGAGATATGGGCTGTACTCTTCAAGTCCAACCGATGCTTGACGGATATGAGATGGGCCGAAACGGGAACCCGGACGGAAGCTGACGGTGTAGTCCATCGGCATGCCATAGATAACCGCTTTGGAGTTCTCATAATCCTCAGAGCTGCAAATAAATACGTTTCCTGAATAAGCTTGATCCAGTTTCATTAATGATTTCCCCTTTTATTTCGTTAAATCTTCCACGAATTTAGGAAGTACAAATGCTGCTTTGTGCAGACGCGGAGAGTAATACTTGGTATCCAACTCCGGGATTTGAGTCTCATCCACTTCGAGCGGGTCATGTTTCTTGCTACCCATGGTGAATGTCCACAAACCACTTGGATAGGTTGGAATATTACAGCCGTACACATGTACGATCGGGAAGATTTCTTTGACGTCTTTGTTCACCTTCTGGATCAGATCCGCCTTGAACCAAGGGTTGTCCGTTTGGGCAACGAAGATTCCGTCTTCTTTGAGTGCTTCGTAGATGCCTTGGTAGAAACCACGCTCAAACAATGGAGCAGCCGGGCCTACAGGCTCCGTGGAGTCTACGATAATCACATCGTATTCATTTTTATGTTCAATAATATGCATGTAGCCGTCGTTTACAAGCACTTCAACATTAGGCTCGTCCAACTTGCCGGCAATTTCAGGCAAATATTTTTTAGAGTATTCAATGACTTTACCGTCGATTTCGACGAGAACTGCTTTTTCTACAGCAGCATGCTTGATGACTTCACGAATGACTCCGCCATCGCCGCCACCGACAACCAGAACTTTTTTCGGATTTGGGTGTGTGTTCAGCGCAGGATGTGCCGCCATTTCGTGATATACGAATTCGTCTTTTACGGTAGTCATCACCATGCCATCAAGAAGCAACATGTTACCGAATTCCTCGGTCTCTACCATGGCCAAATCTTGAAAATCCGTTTTCTCTGTAACATAGGTCTGCTTAATCTTCGCGGTGATCCCGAATACCGGGGTCTGTTTCTCCGTAAACCACAATTCCATAATCTCTACCTTCTTTCCGTAAAGTTAATGATCAGCCATACCCGACCAAGCGCTGTGCACTATAATCGGTTCGCCCAAGCACGTCCAGCGTTCGGCGCCATATCGTGTTATGATTGCTGGCCTGCGGGAAAGGTCCGCGGTTCACTTCATTTATATAGATTAAATTGACCAGAGCGTGCAGAGCGTGCAGAGCGTCTGACTAATCAATGAATCAATGACCATTCGTCTGTTCGTCCTTACGCGCTTTAGTATCTTGTGCCGAATCTTACCTTTTCATTACCCTTTTGCATTATACGCGATTGACGTTTATACTGCAAAACGGTTTTTAAGGCGAAAATGCTACATTTTGTTTGCTTATGCACCCGATTGAATATCCCTGCCAATCAAGTCCCATACTGGAAGAAAAGAGAGGAGCCCGTTCCATGACCAAGCCAAATCAAAAGACCCGCAAACGCGGGTTCCGTGTACGTAAATTGTTTAAAAACCTGTCTCTGCTCGCCGTGCTCGCCATACTTGCTACCGCTGCAGGATTGGTCTATCTATACGCAACCAGCCTTCCCCTAGCAGACTCTGATCGGAATTCCAGATTACTGGACAGTCAGGGTGAAGTCATCGCTACCTTCTCCGCAGGTGGCAAAGACTCTGTACCCGTTCAACTGGAGGATATCGCTCCAGATTTGGTCCATGCCACTCTGGCTGTAGAGGACCGCAAATTCTATAATCACTACGGGTTCGACGTGCAAGGGATGGGACGGGCTGTGCTCGTTAACCTCGAACATATGCAGATGTCGCAAGGTGCAAGTACATTGACTCAACAGCTTGCGCGTAACCTGTATCTATCTCATGAGAAAACATGGACTCGCAAAGCCAAGGAAGCCATGTACACGGCGCAATTGGAGATGAAATACAGCAAGGATGAAATTTTGCAGATGTATCTGAACGAAATCTATTATGGGCATGGTGCGTACGGAATCGAAGCGGCTTCACGAATGTATTTTGGCAAATCAGCGAAACAGCTGGATCTTGCAGAGAGTGCCATGCTGGCAGGAATCCCGAAAGGACCTACCTACTATTCACCCTATAACCATATGAAGAATGCCAAAGACCGACAGAAGATTGTGCTGAATGCCATGGCTGATATCGGCAAGATCACCCAGGCCGAAGCGGATAAGGCCTATGAGAAAATGCTTTCGTTCAAACCGGAGAGCGAGCGTAAAACGGTGGAAAGCGCCCCGTATTTCCGTGACTATATCCGGAATCTGGCCATCAAAGAGTTGGGAATCAGCGAAGCGATGCTGGATCATGGGGGATTGAATATCTACACCACCCTGGATCTGCGTGTACAAAAAGCAGCGGAAGACGCCATAGCGAAGGGTATGGATGCCAAAAGTGAGCTGGAGACGGCCCTCGTGTCCATCGACCCTCGTACGGGCTACATCAAAGCCATGGTAGGCGGCAAGAATTACCGTACCAATCAGATTAACCATGTTCTAGCGACAACGCGCCAGCCAGGTTCGGCGTTTAAACCGATTATGTATCTGGCAGCCCTGGAATCCAAGCAACTCACCAGTGCATCCATATTTAACAGTGAACCTACCCTTTTTCACTATGACAATGACCGCAAAACCTATAAACCCGGCAACTTTGGAGACAAGTATCTGGGTGAGATTGATCTAAGACAGGCGATCGCCGCTTCAGACAATATTTATGCGGTGAACACCATTATGCAGATCGGTCCTGAGGAGGTTGTGAGTATGGCAAAAAACCTTGGCATTACAAGCAACCTGAGCGCCGTACCTTCTCTTGCACTGGGAACGTCACCTGTCAGCCCGCTGGAGATGGCATCGGCCTTTTCCGTCATTGCTGCTGGTGGACAACGGACGCCACCTGTAGCCATTCTACAAGTGACAGATGCCGCAGGACGTGTGCTCTATGAATCGCCTCAGACGAAGGCTGAGACCGTCGTGGAACCTGCGGCAGCTTATGTACTGACTCGTTTAATGGAAAGTGTCTTCGAAAATGGAGGAACGGGCAACCGGGTGTCTAAGGCGATCAAACGACCGGTTGCGGGAAAAACGGGAACAACCAACACGGATGCCTGGCTAGTTGGATTCACACCGGAGCTCTCCACCGCGGTATGGGTTGGGTACGACCAAGGCAAAGCCATCTCCACTTCGGATGGCCGCCGGGCAGCGCCGATCTTTGCCCAGTTCACAGAACAGGCCCTTGCGAGCGTACCACCCAAAATCTTCACCGTGCCTGATCATGTCGTAAGTGTCTATATTGATCCGGAATCCGGCAAGCTGGCAGGAAACGGTTGTGAAGAGAAACGATTGGAAGTTTTTATTGATGGTACTGAACCGACAGAGGTATGTCATGGTACGACGGATGATTCGGATTCTGGAGAAGATGAGAAGACTCGTCAGGTACAGAATCAACAAGGCATACAGGAAGAGAAACATTCTTGGTGGGGAGATTTCAAACGTTGGTGGGTAGAATGACGTAAATGGGTGATGACTTAGTTGCGTCACCTATAACCCCTGGTTATATTGAACAATTGGAAATTCACTTTGGATGAAAACTCATAATTATTCAGATCGATGAATACGATTAAAGCACAAGCAAAAGACCCCCAACCGAACTTTCCGGTTAAGGGGCCTTTTGCTTTTTTTCTTTTAGACTGTGTTAAAAGATCTGCCTTAGGCGAGTGCTTCCTTCAATACATCTGGAGAAGCATTCCACCAGTCTTCATTGTGTGAGATCAGCAGTGTCTTAAGTGCAGCTCGAGCTTCAGGTCCAAGCTCATCCAACATGAAGCGACGCTTCAAGGCATAATCCATGCGATTCACATGTTCCGCCAGCAGTTTCCATCCACGTCTTGCTTCCGTATCAATCCACATCTCACATGCCGTTGCTCCACCATACAGTTGGCCTTCCTCCGTGCGATCGACAGCTACCCACACCAGCCATACCTGGCGTCCGTTGGGCACATCCTCACGATTGGTAGAGAACTTGATATTGCGTTCCACTTTGCTCTTCGCATGCATCGCACCGATATCGATTTTGGCTTCGCCATTATCAATAATGACCGGGGAAAGGTTATTCAGCTCAATGGAGCCTGCACCGAAGCCTTTATGCTTGCTTTTTGCACTAACGATATTCAAGGCAATCTGTTTTTTGCCGTTTTGCTCGTTTTGGTCCATGTTTATAACCTCCAAGGGTTGATACAAATATTTTAACTAATAATTGCCCCATTGCAAACATATACATGCTGTAGATGCTTGTCAACGGGAGGTATTTAACGATGATTCCACGACGCGCCAAGAGCTGGCTCACTGCATCCCTGGCCCTGTGTGTACTTGCCGGAGGGATATGGATCACTCTGGGTTATAATCGCTCAACTCATTCCGAATTGCCAGTACTCGCCCCCGAATCGGGCAAGCCTAAGGCAATAGCCCCAACGCCAGCACCTCCAGAAAGTGTACAGACCCCTACTGCCGAAGTGTACAGCAACCGTGTTGTGGAATATCACATGGATGTAAAACTGGTCGAAGGGAATGTACTGGAAGGGACTCAGACGATTACCTGGACACATCCAGGTAAAAAAACCGTCAGCGAGCTTTACTTTCATATGTATCCCAACGCCTTCTCTTCTGCTGACACCACCTTTATGAAGGAATCCGGTGGAAAGCTTCGGGGTGATGTCATGCCTACCAATGGTTATGGCTCCATGAACATTACCGAAATGAAAACGGAGGACGGGCTCTCTCTGCTACACCGGATGCAGTATGTGCAACCAGATGACGGAAATATCAAGGACACCACCCTCATTAAAGTACGCTTGCCCAAACCCGTCAAAGGCGGGGAAAGCATCACGCTCCACACCCGATTTGAAGTGAATCTGCCGAAGATTTTTGCCCGGATGGGAACTGCTGATCATTTTGTCATGGCAGGTCAATGGTTTCCCAAATTAAGTGCCTATGAACCTGTGGGCAGACGTGGACGAACAACGGAAGGCTGGAATCTGCACCAGTACCATGGCAATTCAGAGTTTTACGCTGACTTCGGTATATATAGTGTGCGTATTCGGGTGCCTGAAACATACAAAGTAGCTGCTACTGGATTTCCGACGCAGCAAGCCGTGGTGAAGAATGGAGAAAAGGTCTATCAATTTTACGCCGATGATGTGCATGACTTCGCATGGGCAGCTTCACCGGATTTTGTCTACGCCGAGGAACCCTTCTCTGCACCCAATGTGCCTGGTGTACGAATCAAGTTATATCTGGACCCTGCTCATCAGGATCTGAAAGAACGTTACTTCTACGCCGCGAAGGCCGCTCTAGCCAATTATAGCAAATGGTTTGGCCCATATCCTTACGCTACCTTATCCATCGTAGTTCCACCCAAAGCGGGGAACGGCGCTGGAGGTATGGAATACCCTACGCTAGTTACGGCCTTTGGAGCCGATGATACTACTCCGGGTTATGACCTGGAACGTACCGTAGTCCATGAGATCGGACACCAGTACTTCTACGGCATGGTTGCCAGCAACGAATTCGAGGAAGCCTGGCTGGATGAGGGATTCACCTCTTATGCAGAAGACAAACTGATGGAGCAGGAATACGGATTGATTCCGAATCTGCCAGTACAATCGGGACTGATTACGTCTCCTTCATCCTTAACACAAGAATCCTGGAAGTTTGATTCACAGAATGAGTATGCAGCCAATGTCTATACACGTGGCAAACTTGTATTGCTTGGTATCGAACATCAAGTCGGTGCCAAAAAGATGGAACGCATCCTCTCTACCTATGTGAAGAAGTACCGCTTCAAACATCCCACTTCGGCTGATTTTCAGAAAATTGTGGAACAAGTGACCCGCACTTCCTGGTCTGATTATTTTGATCAATACGTCTATAGTAACGGGATGGCTGACTTTGCTGTAGAGAAGATTCGTGTTACGCCCGTACAGAAAGACGGTCAAACATTGTACGAGTCATCCGTGACGATCGCAAAAAAAGGTAGTGATTACAGCGCCGTTCCTGTTCGCATTGCTTTTGAAGACGGGCATATCCTCACCAAGCAATGGAATGGCAAAGAAGATCGCATCACGTATAAATTAACTCACACATCCCCCGTATTCTGGGCCATGACCGATCCCCTGTACTCGATCGTGCTGGAGAACCGCCATATGAACAATTTCCTGAAATCCGGACTGGATGAGCAGACGAAGTCCCGCTGGAGCATGAGTGTAACCAAACTAATAGAAGCCATATTCGGAGGTCTGTCATGGTGAGGTGGAAACGGTGAAAGCGAAAATACGTGAAGGCTGGTTTCTCGTCCGTCAGCATATGTTCATTGCCGCACTCTTATTTCTCTATCAACTCATTTGGGGATATTTCTTCTATCGAATGGTACAATCGGCCGTCATCCCACTGCTCCTTCGCTATCCAGATGCTGATGCCGGTGAGCTGAGTACACTTTTGTTCAAAATGGAAAGTCAACTTAACCTGTCTACCCATCCGGAGGTTCATCGTTATCTATGGATTCTCGGGGGCATGCTGCTGGTTCGCATGTTGATCAGCCCCCTCATTCAGGCAGGACTGCTCTACTCACTTCAGCACTTTAATTCTACAGAAGAGCGTATCCCCTTTGTCCGCGGAATCAAAAATCTGTGGAAACCGATGCTACTGCTCCACACCATACGTACATTATTGATACTTCTGCCCGCCTACTGGCTCATACCGAAGCTTTACTCAATTCTCATGGACGGATTTCATTCCCTTCAATTACTTTTGCCTGGTATACCTTATGTTGCTTCCTGGATTGTATATGGTTGGATCATCCACCATGTCATACTCTACATGCAGTTCGGTGTTTCGGCACCAGAAGGAGAAGGCGGGGCTCACGGTACCCTCAAAGCCCTCTGGATTGCACTGCGTCATCTCATCGCCGTAATCGGCATTGCACTCCTGCTGGGCGGAGTACACCTACTCGTCTTTGGGGCATTCACTACAGCCTCATGGTTATTAACGGGACTTACCGGACTTATACTACAACAGACGTATCCACTTGCCAGGTGTCTATTGAGTCTGTGGAAAATATGCAGCCATTTCCGATTATGGCAGTCCAAAATATCCAAAGGTGAGAGCAGATAGTTTAAAAATTGTTACCATCACATGTTAAACTCATGGCCTAATATGTACTTATAAATAGGCAAACCTCAACCTTTCCCCGTCAAAGGTCGAGGTTTTTTTTGCTAAATTTGTTGCTAAACGTTGCCAAAGCCGTACTCCTCTGTTACAATAATCGCAGTGAGTTTTTAGTAACAACTTTGTAATATTTACATTCATATTTGTAACTACTTAAAATTAAATCGTCATTTCTTGATTTCGCAGGTGCATAACTAGCATAGCCAAATTCCTGGCACCTGGGAAGCGGGGGAACCAGTTATGGGTGAATTGATCTTGCTACAGAGGGATCATAGGGGACCTTCAACCGAATCCTTAAGCTAACCTCGCAGGCGTTGGAAGGGGAATATCTCTTGTTCAAGAAGAAATTAACCGCAGCTGTACTTAGCATCACATTCGCTTTATCGCTTGGTGCAGGTAGCGCATTCGCAGATTCAAAGATGGACAAAGTAATTGATTCAGCAATGGGAACTACATATCAAAGTGGAGGAACAACGCTCAACGGCTTTGACTGCTCCGGATTTACACGGTATGTATTCGACAAGTTGGGTATTGATTTGGCACGCCAATCCAGTTCCCAATTCGACATGGGCGATTCCGTATCCCGCATGGAAATGAGAGCTGGCGATCTGGTGTTCTTTAATACAACAGGTAAAGGCGTATCCCATGTAGGAATTTTTGTAGGGGATGGAAAGTTCGCACACTCCTCTTCTTCCAAAGGCGTTACGATCAGTGCATTGAGTGAAAACTATTGGGCCAATCGTTATGTTGGCGCAAAACGGATTATGAGCACGGACGCATATGAATCACTGGCCCTTGACTAGGGACAAGCTGAGCAACATGATGCTGTAACCATTAAACATACTGGAACGAAGCAAGAAGCATAACAGAACCGCCCGGTACATTCTCCGCAGGAATGTATCCGGCGGTTTTTTTGTGCTTCAATCCTTATTCATGTTGCAAGTTATACTCGGGGCATATCCTGCGACATCAACAGGTTCATTTTGCGTTCGTTCGTCCGTGCCCTTATGATGTTTTTACCCATCCCGTTATAATATAAACGAAATTACCGGAACTTTTGTTTCATTTTTTTTCTTGGGAAGGAAGACTTGCTAAATGAACATCACTTTTGTAGAGTGGACAAAGAGTTCTGTTTCAAGGAAAGGAGCATGCAGGTGTATGAAGGAAACCCCTGTGACGTTTCACGTTGTACCCATGCGAGAAGAACATGCGGAGCTTATCTGCAGTTGGCAGTATGATCCGCCTTACAATATCTACAGCTGGCTCCCCTGGGAGCAGATGAAAGCTCTGGAAGTGGAATTCGGAGATGCACAGCTGCGGCAGGAGCAATATGCGAGCGTCCTGGATCAGAACGATCGTATATGTGGGTTTGCTCAATACTTCCCACTTCAAGGGGTAACCCGGATTGGCCTTGGCATGCATCCAGAGCTGTGTGGTCAGGGTCAAGGGACAGCTTTTGTCACTGCCATTGTACAGGAAGCCATTCGCCGAAATCCCACGAATGAGATTGATCTGGAAGTACTCACTTGGAATGCTCGTGCCATTCAAGTCTATCTGAAGAGTGGATTTGTCACCCATGATACATACGAACGGCAGACCCCAACCGGCTTGAAGCCCTTTCACTGTATGGTTTATGAAGGGCCTCGCGGTTAGAATCCATTGCAAAACAACCAAATTTGCCCCTTGTTATGTGATTAGTTCAAAAAATTCCCACAAAATGCTATGATGTCAGTACAGGTTCCGTTATAATGATATGGATAGTTTCAGGTTAGATGATCTTTCATTCTGGAGGGGACATAAGGGATGCACAAATGGATCATGAGCGGAGTATTTTTTGCAGCATGCGCTTTAGCTATTGTTTTAATGTTTACGCTTCCAGGGAAAGAAGAAGTGGCTGAAGAAGCCAAGCCAACCATGCCGGAAGTAACATTGGATGCCGGACAGGCTGAAGCACTGGTCAAAGCCAATTGTATCTCCTGTCACGGGGATCAGCTTCAAGGTGGCGTAGGACCTGCTCTGGCTAACATCGGCAGCCAGGATGATCTGGAGAAGATCTATTCTACGATTGTCAAAGGTAAAGGTGGTATGCCTTCCTTCAAGGGCAAACTGCAGGACGAAGAGATTGCAAATATCGCCATGTGGCTGTCAGAGAAGAAATAATCTCTGCACACGCATAACAAAGAGGCGCTTAATCCCCTTTTCGGAGAATAAGAGCCTCTTTGTTATATCAATTATTAAGCCTCTGCGGCATGCTCAGCCAAAAAGGCCTCAACTTCACGTGCGGACGGCATCCCGGACTGGGCGCCGAGCTTTGTCACGGATAACGCGGCCGCACCCATGGCGAAGCCTACGGCCGCGTCCAAAGTCTCACCGCGCGCGAGGGCTACCGCCAGCGCGCCGTTGAAGCAATCGCCAGCGCCGGTCGTATCGACGGCGCTTACGGCGTAGCCGGGCGCACGGCACGCGCCGGCACGCCCTGCTTGTACGCGGCCACCAGGCGCCGCCGCGTACACAGCCCCCTCGGGGCCGAGCGTCGTGACGACAGCGGCCCCGAGGGATGCGGCGAGCTCTGCGACCGCCGCATCCAGGTCTTCCGGCCGGAGATGATCCCGGCCGGTAAGCACGGCAAGCTCACTGCGGTTCGGCGTGACAACGTCGACGCACCGCAGGAGCTCCTGGGGCAGACCCGGCACCGCGGGAGCCGGGTTGAGCACCACCAGTGCGCTGCCTTCAGTCGCCAGTTGGGCGGCGCGGGTAACCGCTGGCAGCGGGATCTCCAGCTGCAGCAGCACCGCTGCGGCTGCAGTCAGGCTTTTTACCGTATCCGCCTCTTCCAGCATCTCAGGTACCACTTGCCCATTCGCACCAGGAATAACGATAATCCGGTTGTCTCCCCGAGAGAGCCAGATGGAAGCCGTCCCTGTAACCGTGTCTTCCAATATGCGAACCTTCGAGGCATCTGCACCACTTTCCGTCAGACTGTGCAGCAGACGTTCGCCAAAACCGTCCGATCCCACCGCACCAATCATCGTAGTCTGTCCACCCAGACGCGCAGCGGCAACAGCCTGGTTGGCCCCTTTGCCACCAGCGAGATAATGCAGCTCCTCACCGCTCACCGTCTCTCCCTCTTCCGGAATTGTGTCTGTCTTCACCACAAGATCCATATTGAGACTGCCTACGACAGCAATAAGAGGTTGTTTCTGATTATAGTCTGACATGTATGGTTCACTCACTTCTGGCCGCGTGATAATAACCGACCTCGTTATTGCGACCTCATTTTGTCATAAGCTTCGTTATATTGCCCTGCTTCCTTGATATCTACAGATGTGATACCACCCGCATCCCATGATGTGAGACGCAGCGTAACCGTTGTATAATCAATCGTAATAAAAGGATGATGATTGAATGCTTCCGAGATCGCAGCGACCTCATCCACAAATGCAATCCCTTTCATGTAGTTGGAGAACACGAATTTACGTACAATCCACCGTCCCTCTTCCAGTTCCCAGCCTTCCAGCCTTCCCAGATGAGCTTCGACTTCCTCTTGCGAAAAAACCATGCGTTATCTTCCTCCCCATAGGATGGTACATTACAGACGTGAGTCCGTATAACCACCGACACCTTCGGGCTATCAACAGCAACCTCAAAGGCCAGGCTCACCGCCATGCGGTTGGCCTATTTCACGACTAACATCTTACCACGGACAAGCTTCAAAATCCAATCAACTACATGGCTTAGAACCAATAACCATAAGGCTTTGAGGGAAATTCCAATTCTATTTATACCCCTGAAAATGCATGTAAACACACTAAATTAAAGGTACAAATGTCAACTCTTCTTCCCCGATCAAAATATGAATGCGGTGCTGTTCCTTATCATGGATGACCACGCCACTTCCAACCGGAATAACGGACTCCTCGCCCAGCGCATAGAACAAATCCTCCGCCAACGCCTCATCCACTTCAAGTTGGTCAGATGCAGCCAGTCTCTCCCACTCTTCCGCGTCCATTTCAAAGAAAACATACCGATCCGGTATGCGTCCGATTGCTGTTGTCAGATCTGTCAAAATTCCTTCATAATCCCGTCCATGCTTTACGCCCATTGGCTTTTCACTCCTATTCGGCCCCTAAGGAGCGGATTTGATCTTATTATACCTGAAAATAGCCCTTAAAAAAAAAGGCCTTCTGGTCGATAAATACATATATGACCGTTTTAACTGTTTTAGCAACCGTAAGGAATGCCTAACATTGAACGGATTGCGGCCAAAAATTCGTCCGGAAGCCCGAACACAGCCGCTTGAAAGGATTCAATTTTATCTCATGGATGAGGTGTATGATGAACATTTCAACGATTATTGGACTAATTTTGGGGCTGGTCTCCCTTGTATTTGGTATGTTCTTGAAGGGTGCGCCCTTAATCAACCTGGTTAACAATCCCGCAGCCTACATTATTATCTTTGTTGGTACGGCAGGAACCATCTTTATCGCATTTCCGATGTCTGAAGTTAAGAAAATCCCTAAGCTTTTCGGGATTGTTTTCAAAAATCAAGTACTAATTGATCGCGTATCCCTGATCGGCACATTTATGGATTGGGCTTCCACTACCCGTCGTGAAGGTTTGCTTGCACTGGAATCAAAAGTAGAAGAGATTGACGATCAGTTCCTTCGTGGCGGTATGCGTATGATTATAGACGGCAACGATCAGGAATTTGTAAGTGATGTGCTCATGGAAGATATTCATGCTACAGAGGAGCGCCACCGTGGCAGTGCCTTGATCTTCGCTCAGGCGGGGATGTACGCACCAACCCTCGGGGTTCTCGGGGCCGTTGTAGGTCTCATCGCAGCACTTGCCGATCTCAGTGACATGGAGAAACTCTCCCATGCGATTGCGGCAGCATTTATCGCAACACTCCTTGGTATATTTAGTGGTTACGTGTTATGGCACCCGATGTCTAACAAGCTGAAACGGATGTCCAAGCAAGAAATGGAGATCAAGCTGATGATGGTTGAAGGACTGTTATCCATACAATCCGGTGTCTCCACTATCGCCATCAACCAAAAGTTATCCGTATTCCTGACACCTTCCGAACGTAAACAACTGGAAGAGAAGGAGGGATCACCAGGTGAAAAAGGCTAAGAAGCACGAACCACATGAAGAGCATATAGACGAGAGCTGGTTGCTTCCCTATTCCGACTTGATGACCTTGTTGCTCGCTCTGTTTATTGTATTGTTCGGTATGAGTTCAATCGATGCAGCTAAGTTCGAGCAGATGGCTTCCGCACTAAACAGTGCACTAAATGGAGGTTCCGGAATTCTCGACCATTCGTCCATGAATCCGGATACGCCAGGTGCTGATTTGGGTAAGAACAAACAGGAACCTACAGAAATCACCAAGAAAACACCAGCTCAGATTACAGATGCACAGATGGCTAAGAAAGAACAAGAAGACCTGGAGAAACTCAAAGAGCGACTCGACAAATATATCTCGAAGAACGGGCTGTCGGACCAGCTGAACACCAAGCTGAATCAGTCTGAATTGAAGATCACCATCAGTGATAACGCCCTGTTCTCCTCAGGCCGAGCAGATGTGAAGCCTGAATCACGATCCTTGGCCAAAGCAATCTCAAGCATGCTGCAGGAGTTCCCTGAATATGAAGTGGTTGTATCCGGTCATACCGATAATATTCCCATTTCGAACAACCAATATAAGGATAACTGGGATCTAAGCGCAGATCGTGCGCTCAACTTCCTGAAAATCCTGTTGCTGAACTCGCAATTGGACCCTTCCAAATTCACACCAAGTGGTTATGGAGAGTATCACCCAATTGCCAGCAATGACACCAATACTGGACGGGCACAGAATCGCCGTGTAGAGGTATCTATCATTCGGAAGTATCAAAGTAACAATACAAATGTAAAAGCCGTTGGCGGAGGAAACTAGAGGCCTGCAGCGATTCATTAACCAAAGACCGTTCTCCAGTTACAAGGAGAACGGTCTTTTTGGTTTTATAAGGCTTATGCCTGGTTCATCTACATATTTCCGTACTATTCGGTATTATTGACCAGTCTTCATTAAATCTGCACCAAAAAGCCCTGCACTCCTTTTCGGAAAGCAGGGCTTCAATCAGTTAATTAGTCGAACTCGAACCAACTATTCCAGTGAATAGTCTAACAGACCGCCCAGCTCCGCTTTTTCAGCAGGGGTAAGCTCTCTCCATGAACCTGTCGCCATTTCTCCAAGATGGATGTTCATGATCCGAATACGCTTCAACTTACGAACCTCGTAACCAAAGGCACTACACATCCGCCGAATCTGACGGTTCTTTCCTTCAGTCAGGATGATACGGAATACTCGATCCGTCATCCGGGTCACTGTACAAGGCAGGGTCATTTCACCCAGGATCTTCACCCCAGTGCTCATACCTCTAAGGAAACTCGGGGTTACAGATCGATCAACAGTAACGATATACTCTTTCTCATGGCGCCCTTCAGATCTAAGAATCCGGTTAACGATATCACCATCATTGGTCATCAGGATCAAACCTTCCGAGTCCTTATCCAGACGTCCAATAGGAAAGATACGTTCATCGTGCCCGACAAAATCAACGATATTGCCCTGAATATGCTGCTCGGTTGTACTTGTGATCCCGATCGGTTTATTCAGCGCGATATATACGTGTTTTCTCTTTTCCTTGATTGGCTTGCCATTGATTCGTACATCGTCGCCTTCTTCTGCCTGACTGCCCAGTTCAGCCTTAACTCCATTAATGGTTACCTGACCACTATCCACCAACTTGTCGGCTTCACGCCGGGAGCAATAACCTGTTTCACTAATAAATTTATTAATACGCAAAAGGTAATCTCACCTCATCTATTTCTCTTCATCTGTAAGTGTGTCATCTGTTACCTGATCTACCTCAATAACTTCCGGTTGTTGCTCGGATGCAGGCAGTTCAATAATAACTGTTGTTCCCTTGTTCATGACGCTTTTAATATCCATCATGCCCTTATGTGATTGAATAATGCGCTGACTGACCATCAGGCCAAGCCCTGTTCCAGACTCTTTATTCGTAAAGAAAGGCTCCCCAAGCTTGGGCATCATCTCTTCCGGGATACCGATCCCTTCATCCCTGATCTCAATTCTGACGCGTTTCGATTGCTCGTCATGCTTGAGCTTGATATGGATGTTTCCTCCATTTGGCATGGCCTCCATACCATTTTTCAGCAAATTGATGAATACCTGCTTCAATTGGTTCTCTTCACAGTGTACCATAGCCGAATCGGATGAGGCACGCAGTACAAATTCTACACCATGCAGATGCGCCTGACTATCCAGTAACGAGATGACATCGCCAAGAATAAAACGAATATCCCGATTCTGAAAATGAACCGCCTGCGGTTTCGCCAGAATCAGAAATTCACCAACAATAAGGTTGATTCGATCCAGCTCCGATAACATCAGATCCAGATGACGATGATTCAGCTTGTTGCTCTCTTGCTGTAACTGCAGGAATCCGCGCAGCGTGGTCAGTGGATTACGAATCTCATGTGCCACACCTGCTGCAAGCTGGCCCACGGTTGTTAGCTTCTCAGAACGTCTCAGCAGCTCTTCCATCCGATTACGGCTTGTAATGTCCCTGGAGACACTAATGAGCGCGGTAATCTCTCCAGCCTCGTCTCGTACCGGAGCCGTACTGACACTGACCTCTACTCGGGTCCCGTCTTTCTTCATCCAGGTAGTTTCGTTGGACGTAATGGACATCCCCTCAACGAGTTGGGCATGCTGACGTTTCATTTCTTCTTCTGCCTCTGGCGGGATGATCTTCAGATTACGACCTTCCACCTCACGACTTCGAAAGCCATATAATTGTTCAAATGCGCGGTTAACCCGCAGCACTTTTCCTTCAAGATCCGTAATGTGAATGGCGTCCGCTGTCTGATTGATAATGGACTCCAGATGTTCTTTCACCGCCCGATTCTCTTCATACATCTGTTTCAGACGACTCGTATAATGGCCCAGATTACGAATCATGGCATTAATACGATTGGCCAGTTGGCCAAGTTCATCCTTCCTCCGTACTTTCAGACGGAAATCAAAGTGCCCATCTGCTACATCATTCACTTTGCCCAGTATGGATTGGATCGGACGCGTAATATACCCTGCGAGCAAATAGCTGCCAAAGATCACAATCTCCAGCAAAACCAACGATATGGAGGCATGGCTCACCAACTGCTCAGATACCATGGAGGATATTTGCTTATAGTCCATGACAATACTGATCACATAGGAAGACTGATTGGGTGTGAAAATGGGAATAAAACTCTTCAGTACCTTCTGTTCGTGCGTTTCACTGACAAAAGATACATTTTGCCCTGTTCGAATGGCGCGCACCACAGCACGATGATCCTCATCCGTAGAACCATACTGGTATGTACCAAAACGAATCGGTCTGTTATTCAACTTGCTAAAGTTCGAATCTCTTCCGTCATCACCCATGTTCGGGCTGCCAAAAGTCAACGGATTGATGCCTGTAATCTCCAGAATGGAGGGATTGACCTCACGAATTTTATTTAAAATCTCATCCGGACTAGAGATTTTCACATAGTCATCAACTTCCGTATTATTATAGAAGGGATTGATTATGTAGTTTCTCTTTCCATCATGGTAGTAACCCCAGATATCAATATCCGAAGGACTGGATGTCGAATATTCGAATCCATCTGACCAGAAATGCTCCAACTTCTGTCCTTGGGGAATCGTCACCTGTTGTTTTTCGAATAATTGCTTAAAGGCCTGATACCAATAAGTCATGGATTTGGTGGACAGCCCGATTTCTCTCGGATCTGAGGAGCGGTTAACAACGATGTCATCATCCGTCTGCTCCATTAACGAAATATGTGAGACGCCGACCTTTTGGCTCAAGCGTACAAGTTCTTCATTTGTGATATTATTAATATCCGGGTCCAATTCTTCTGCTGCCATGACAGCAGCAAGCCACAGATTGTTTCCAATCTGCCGTTTTACATAATCCGAACTGTATTGATTCTGTTCGACAGCAATTGCAATCTGCTTTGCAGTGAGCACCATCTTGGTTTCACTGTCCTGCCTCAGATTCTCTTCTGTAGTATAATAACTCAGTGCGATATTCAACACTAAAATAACGAGCACTGAGCACGACATAATCATGGATAATTTCGTTTTAATAGACAAGTTTTTTTGTTCACCTCTCGGCTTGTACCCTCTGGCGATATATGGCAAAACCTATCTCCATCATAACGCTTGTATGTCTTTTTGAAAAGGATAATTGACCTGTGTCCAAAAGTTACCGAATGACTGAAAAGCTCGAAATTCGTTGTTTTTTGCATTTTCGAACTCTACAATGAAATTAATCACTATATTTATCCACATACCCACAGGCTTGTGGATAGTTTGTTTATAACTATGTGAGCAACTACGCGGTTATCCACAATTCTATACACAACATGTTAACAACCCGAATATTTGTTCGCTGAATAAACGATTTTGGAAGGAGTTATATAGTAATGAATGACCATTCTCCCCAGCCCGATCTTGGGAATTTATCTGAAGAGGCTCAACATGAGCACTGGATGCGAGAGGCCATTGCCGAGGCCTACAAGGCTGAGGCTCTTGGGGAAGTGCCGATTGGAGCTGTAATCGTACAAAATAACCAAATTATTGGTCGGGGATACAATCTGCGTGAAACTACACTGGATTCCACCGCCCATGCAGAGATGGTGGCTATTCGTCAGGCCAGCGAGACCATCGGAGCTTGGCGTTTGTTGGATTGTTCTCTGTACGTCACACTGGAACCTTGTCCAATGTGTGCAGGTGCAATTGTACAATCCAGAGTTCCCCGCGTTATCTATGGTACGGCTGATCCCAAGGCAGGCTGTGCAGGTACACTGATGAACCTGTTACAGGAGCCGCGTTTTAACCATCGCACCGAGGTTATTGCGGATATTCTCCAACCTGAATGCTCCACGATGCTAACTCAATTTTTCAGAAGTCTGCGCCAAAAGTTAAAGTAGTCACCGACTACAAACATCCCAATTAGAAAGGAAGTGTGCTGTAATGGCACTAACACTCTATGATACAGCCAATGGCATAAGCCTTCGGTTGCTCACACCCCAAGATACACAGTCCTATTTGGACCTGATTCAGGTCACACGCGTCCCCTACCAGTCTGTAGAACCCGTGCGAGACGATGAATTCTATACACTGGATGCTCAGACTCGGCGGATTGAGGATCGGGTCAAGGCAGCAGAAGATGGTACAGGATATCAATTTGGAATCTATACCATTAAAGACAGCCTGTTGATTGGACAAGTAAGTATCAACAATGTCGTATTGGGCGTTGCCAATTATGCGGATATGGGTTACTTTATCCATCCAGATTATCAGGGTGGCGGACGAATGACAGCAGCGGTTAAACTGGCCGTAGCTTATGGCTTCCGTGCGCTAAAGTTAAATCGGATTCAGGCTGCAGTATTGCCCTCCAACAAAGGTTCACAGCGCGTACTGGAGAAGAACGGATTCCAGTTTGAAGGTACTGCACGCAAATACCTCAAGATCAACGGCAAATATCAGGATCATCAGATCTATGCTGTACTTGCTGAAGACTTGGACGAACTTACGAATTAATTGATTTAGAAGCTTCCCAATAAAGCTGTCTGTATTCCCAATTCAACAATATACAAAGTTAATGTACAAAACCGCACTACTCTAGTTATGTAGGAGAGAGTGCGGTTTTATTTATATAGATCACCAGCCACGATTCAACTTCAAAGATCAATTATTTTGCGTATATCCCCTCTTACTCTGTCTAACTAAAAAAACCGCCTGTACCCAAGCGGAAGGATATTATCCTTCACTTGAATCACAGACGGTTTGAACTCAGCGAGATTAGTATCCGTATGAAGCGTTCATCAGTTCTTCGAACTCTTGCATAGTAATTACGTCATCGCCAGTAGGGATGTTGATTTTGAATGCTGCTTTTTCGTTAATCTTAGTGTACGTATTGGAACCGGTAAATGCCAATTTCACTTCGTCTTTTGTACCTTCTGGCTTGATCAGCACATCAGCGACCATCTTTTGATATACAGGGAAGTCGTTTTTGTCCAATGCGAAATCGATGTTGAATTGGTTGATTGTCAGAACATCTTTCAATTTATCCAAGTCTTTAGCCATTTCAGCCTGATCTGCCTCAGTGATCTTCAGATCTTCTTTAGCTTTGTCGATATCAGCCTGATCCATTTGCAGCATTTCACGATATTCCTCTTTGGACAGAATATCCAATACTTTAGGCATAGCTTTTGTTACCAGTACAGTAACTGCTTCTTTAACATTGTCATTATTCACCGAGAATTGTACAACTTGCTTCGCATCTACACCTTCAGGAAGTTTTGCATCTTTGGTGTCTAGATTTTTGAAGAATTTAGCTTGATCGTACTCGCTCAGCACTGCGTCCATGACTTCGTTGCTCAGCTTTTGCGTTTTGGCTGCGTCCATAGCATCAGGGTTCCATTCTGTACCCTCTTGCTCAGCCAGTTCTTTCAGGTCAAGTTCCAAGAACTTGCCTACAACATTCTCCGGAATCGGGAAGAACGGAATATTCGGCACTTTCACATAGAGTTTCTCTGCCGTCATCACCATTGGGATGTTAAAGGTCATACCCATGTCGCCTTTAAGCTCGATGCCAAGAGTCATCTCTGTCTGCATTGGCTCACTTTGGTATACACCTGTTACATTCAACTGAGCATCCTTCAGCATGCTCATAAACTGAGTCATGGTAGGATCAGTTTGTGAAGCATCCCCAGGTTTATAGCTCAATTCATTAATAGTGAAATTAGAACTCATTTCATACGAAGTCAATTTGGAAGCATTGGCCGCAGCCGTCTTCAATGCCTCTTTTGGTTCCTGCTTGCTGCTACATGCTGTCAATGCCATAGATACGGTCAACAGCAACGTGAGAAGAAGCGCCCCCATACGTTTAGTCATTTGTTTCTCTCCTCTCGTGATAACCCCAAAAAAAAGTAATTCAATATCAATGATATACCATATTACCAGATACCGAAACCTAATTTGGGAAAAATGTGATCTTTCCTCTTTAAAATGGCTACAAAGACCTATGTCAGCTTTGGGAATAACCATGTGCCTGTCTTTATATATGTATGAATACGCAAAAGCCCCTTGTTAGGTAACAAGGGACTTTTGCGTGAATCTGTTTCTTCTATTAACCTTGAGGATTCAAATGATCCACATGATTTTGATTTTTTACTTTTTTGGAACCGGATAATGGTTCCTGCATGGAAGAGCGTTTGGATGAATGACGATGCTGTTCGGATGCTTGCGCTTCCGGTACGGGAATTGTTTTTGGTTTGCTCATATTATTGCCCCCTCATCATTGTTAGGAATGGGATGGGTCCCTATCTTCCGTTTTGTCATGATTCAGTGCATCCTGATGACGGCGATCATTAATATCTTGCTGAATTTGCTGGGCATGATGACTGTTTACGGTAGGTTGCTCCAGATCATCGACTACATTTTGCAGGTTTTTGTCTACTCCCGCTTTGGCTTTAGTCAATTGAGTTCACTCCTTCAGATTTCAGGCTATTATCTCGTCTGGGATTGTAACGACTGGGCGCATTCATGAATGTGCCGTGTATAATCGTGAGCCAGTTCCTGAATCGGTTCTGTACGCTCATCCGTCGTTTGTCCATCCCGTTCCACATCAATCAGCTGTACGCTGACTTCACGGGAATCGACATATGCACATTTGAAATCAAAAGAGTACATCTCGTGCCCTGCTGTAGCAATGTGTATCCGAATCGCCTGCTGATCGGCTTCATCGGCCATTACCTGAGCCTGGTCTCCAACATTCAGGACTTGAGGCAAACGTTCTTGCCAGGCCCCTACAAGCTCTGTCTGATCGATGTTTAACTCGCGGTTCATCTTACCACCTCCACTCCTATAAAGTGCGGCGATGAAGATGTTTTTATACATATTAGCCTTATTCAAAATATAACGTTGTACTATGCAACATATACATTGGTCACCAACCTGTATGCTCACTACGTTGAACAAACTCACAACGCAAAAAAGGACCCGAGCGAGATCGCTCGAATCCTTGTTATAAGTGTAGTATGGCGGAGAGGGTGGGATTCGAACCCACGTGGAGTTGCCCCCTAACGGTTTTCAAGACCGCCCCGTTATGACCGCTTCGGTACCTCTCCAGGGAATTAACTTTTATAAACTTGCCACAAAAAGTATCATACCACATCTCGACATTATAATGCAACCTTTTATATTAAAATTGATGATCCTTTATCAGACAATTACCTCAGTTATACAAAACACTCCAATCCGCCATTCCGAAATGACGGATTGAATTTGTATTCCTCTTGATGAGGATGGTTAGCTAACTCTTACTTAAGAGCGACGTGCGATCACACTTGCACCGCCCATATAAGGACGTAATGCTTCAGGAATGACAACCGTACCATCTTCCTGTTGATAGTTCTCCAGGATAGCGGCTACCGTCCGTCCAACAGCCAATCCTGACCCGTTCAATGTATGAACAAATTCCGGTTTGGCTTTTGGCTCTCTGCGGAAACGGATATTGGCACGACGTGCCTGGAAGTCCTCACAGTTGGAGCACGAAGAAATCTCACGATAAGTGTCGCTCTCAGGCAACCATACTTCAATATCATACGTTTTAGCTGAAGTGAAGCCCATATCTGCCGTGCACAATGTCAGGACGCGATACGGCAAGCCCAACAATTGAAGCACACGCTCCGCATTTTGAGTCATTTGCTCCAGCTCTTCATACGAAGTCTCTGGAGTAGAGAGCTTGAGCAGCTCTACTTTGTTGAATTGATGCTGACGAATCAAGCCGCGTGTATCCCGTCCAGCCGAACCGGCTTCAGAACGGAAACAAGAGCTGTATGCCACGAAGTGCTTAGGCAATTGATCTACATTCAGAATCTCTTCGCGATGATAGTTCGTTACCGGAACTTCAGCAGTAGGGATCAGATAATATTCGGTATCTTTCAACTTGAACAGGTCTTCTTCGAACTTAGGCAGTTGACCTGTTCCAAACAAGCTGTCCCGATTAACGATGTATGGAGGCAGAATCTCTTCATATCCATGTTGATCGCTGTGCAGATCCATCATGAAGTTAATCAATGCACGTTCCAGACGTGCGCCCAGACCTTTATAAAAGGTAAAACGGGAACCTGTTACTTTGGCAGCCGCTTCAAAATCAAGAATATCGAGATCCTGCGCAATTTCCCAGTGTGCCTTTGGTGCAAAAGTAAATGACTTCGGCTCTTCCCAACGACGAATCTCAACATTGTCGTCTTCAGAAGCTCCAATAGGTACACTTTCGTTAGGAATATTCGGAATCGCCATTGTGAGATCATTGATCTTCACTTCCAGTTCCCGAACTTCCTCGTCCATGGCTTTGATTCGATCAGACACTTCACGCATCTCCACAATCAGATCATCAGCATTCTCACGATTCTTCTTCAGTCTAGCAACTTCCGCGGAGACCGTATTCCGACGACTCTTCAGTGTTTCACTCTCTTGAAGTAACTCCCGACGCTTGGCATCCATCTCGGTAAATCCAGCGATAAGATCCAGCGATTTGCCACGTTTAGTCAATGCTTCTTCTACACGTGCATACTCATTCCGCAATATTTTCACATCAAGCACGATATACCCCTCCTAAATAACCTCACAACGTGAAGCCTTATGTTAGATCCATTCTCAAAACTCTACTGTATACACCTTACTATATACTTATCGGAACCTGTAACCCAAAAAACAACCTATATCCCCCTTGTCACCCTCCGCTGCGATTCCCGCTATGAAGCAGATACAGGCAACATCAGGCATCCGTTCAGATGCAACTGCCAACCAGTGGCCTTACACGGCTTCTGGTGAAGTGATCCGATGACCGGGAGATCATAGGTTGTACATCATGCATTATTTAGAGTCTACCGTGTGTTTGTAGGATCTGGCCATGTCTACAAAATAAGTATGCAGACGATAGTCATCCGTCAATTCCGGATGGTAGGAGCAAACCAACAAATGTCCCTGACGAGCCGTAACAATCTCATCCTTGTATGTGGAGAGTACCTCCACCTGGTCTCCGACACTCTCGATCAAGGGCGCCCGTATAAATACAGCCCTTACCGTCTCCTCAATGCCTTTGACTGGCAAATCCGTCTCAAAACTCTCTCTCTGCCGTCCAAATGCATTTCGGGATACAGTCATATCCATTAGCTCCAAATGAGCTTCTTCTTGCCCTGCAATGTGTTTAGCCATAACGATCAAGCCAGCACAGGTACCAAATACCGGTTTGCCCTCAGCAGCAAACGCCCGAATGGCATCCATAAACCCATACTTGCGCATCAGTTTACCGATCGTCGTGCTTTCCCCGCCAGGAAGGATAAGACCATCCAAGTTCTCCAATTGCTGAACCTGTTTGATAGCTATACCTTCTGCTCCAGCACGTTCAATACTTCGAATATGCTCTGTGACAGCTCCTTGAAGTGCTAAAACGCCGATCTTCATACGCTCATTCCCCTTCTCTTACCAGCCACGATCTTGCATACGGTAAACGAACATTGTACTTTTTCACTTCATCATACGTGAATTCTAACTTGATATTTTACCGGAAAAATTGTAAATATACAATCCATCCGGTCGGAATAACTTGTATTTTGTCAATGATATGACCATGTAAGCTTAAAATCATGATCATACTCTTTCCATGAAGTTTGCTAAGGCTTAGAACAGGTTTTTGATTCCGTCAAAAAGATCCACAAAGAAATCCTTCACAGCACGGAAGAACAAACGGAACCATCCGCCTTTTTCAGCCTCTTCAGCAGTGATCAAGTTCACTGTTTTTTCCTGTGGCTCAATTCCCTCTGCTTTATACGTGTACGTTACCGTACCAACCTTCGTACCTGCCTTGAGTGGTGCTACCAGCTTGTCAGCCTCAGTTACGTTGGCTTTGAATGTCACATCCAGGTTCTGAGTACCTTTGGGAACAACAAAACTTACCGCATTATCTGTTACAACAGGAACGGTTGTTTCTTTCCCTTTTTTCAAAGGTACCGCTTCCCAGCCCGTCACTTTGGTCTTGCCTGCAACAGCCTGTTTCACTTCAAAGTTGTTAAATCCATAGTCCAATACCTTTTTAGTTTCTCTGAAACGTGCGGATTCCGAATCTGTGCCCATAACAACACTAATTAGACGCATACCGTTACGTTCTGCTGTACCTGTAAAGTTATTACCTGCGTTCGTGGTATGGCCTGTTTTCATTCCATCCAGACCTTCATAGGCATAGCTTTTGAAATTGGTTATATTTTTATTCGCTTCCAGCATCCAGTTGTAATTGATAATTGGAGCTTTATCATTGGGACGGAACTTGTAGGATTGAATCGTTGTAAATTCTGTGTAGTCCGGGTGATCCATAATGATGTATCGGCATAGAATTGCAGCATCCAGAGCGGACATCACCGTTTCCTTGTCTTCAGCTGGGCGGAAATCAGCAGGCATATCTGCTCGGTCGAGACCCGAAGAGTTTATGAAGAACGTATCCTTCATGCCCATACGCTTCGCTTCATCATTCATCATTTTCACGAAAGCTTCTTCCGAACCGGCAACATGTTCAGCCAAAGCAACCGTAGCATCATTGGCAGAGCCAACAGCCATAGCAATATAGAGATCCTTAACTGTGTGCTGGTCACCTTCCGCGAGGAAAATTCGCGACCCGATACTTTGTGCAGCATTCTTTTTAACAGTTACAATATCGTCCCAACCGAATTTACCTTGTTTGACTTGTTCGGCGACAATGTACTCTGTCATCATTTTGGTCATACTTGCAGGTGGCATCGCTTTATCCGCATCGACATTTAGTAGAATCTGTCCCGTTGAGGCTTCCATTAGCACCGCTGATCTAACCTCAAGCCCAAGTGAGTCTACCCCAGGCACCTTTACGGCTTTCTCCGTCTTCGTTGTTGTTGCCGCAGCAGTCAGAACCTGACTGGAGTTGTCCGCAGCAGCCATGACCGGCATTACTGCAGACATGCAAAGCATGTTAATTAGCATTACCGAGGCTACGCTCTTTTTGAGCATTTGGCGTTTCTTTTTATTCATGTGTTTGGCTTTCAATGATGAATACTCCCTTCGATCCAAAGCATTATTAATTGCTTCAGTGCAGCTTATGCTGCGATTTTCTTGTTCCCTAATCTGTGTGTTTGATGTATGAGATGTGTGCTATATGCGCTGTATCGAACGAGCAATATTATTGCTCCTAAAGTTCGTTATCGATTGTCACTTAGTCCGCATTTTGCAAATGCTTATGTAAAAGGACGTCCGCGCTTCTGTTTACCTGGCAGCCTTTTCTGGCACTGCATTTGCTTTTCAAAACCATATTCATAGATTCACGTCAAAAAGCCGCCGCAACGCCTTAATCCATCCATGGATCGTCACCGCTTGTTCTATTCTATCACAGGGGTATCTGCAAAAAAAGACAGACCCGGTGAAAATCACCGAGCCTGTCCTGGAAATGATTAACTCTCTTCAGATTACAACGAGTAGTTAGGTGCTTCTTTGGTAATCTGTACATCATGGGGATGACTTTCGCGCAGTCCCGCACCTGTAATTCGGATAAAGCCTGTATCGTTACGAAGTTGCTCCAAGTTACTTGTACCACAGTATCCCATACCCGAACGCAGACCACCAATCAGTTGGTGGATCGTATCAGACAATGGTCCTTTGTAAGCGACACGACCTTCGATTCCTTCCGGAACCAGTTTCTTGTCATCATCTTGGAAGTAACGATCTTTACTACCTTGTTTCATTGCAGCCATTGAACCCATACCGCGGTATACTTTGTAGCTACGTCCTTGGAAGATTTCAGTTTCTCCCGGGCTTTCTGCTGTGCCGGCAAACAAACTTCCCAGCATCACCGCGTGTGCGCCTGCAGCCAGTGCCTTCGTAATTTCACCAGAATATTTAATTCCGCCATCCGCGATAATCGGAACTCCATATTCACGTGCCACTGTTGCACAATCGTACACTGCAGTTACTTGAGGTACACCAATACCAGCAATAACACGTGTTGTACAAATCGAACCTGGACCAATACCCACTTTGACTACCGAAGCCCCTGCTTCGATCAGGTCACGAGTGGCAGCGCCAGTAGCGACGTTACCTGCAACGATGGTCAGGCTAGGGAAACGTTCACGAAGCTGACGTACAGCTTCAATGATATTGATGTGGTGTCCGTGAGCCGAGTCTACCGTAATCAGGTCGACACCAGCTTGTACCAAAGCATCTGCACGTTCAAATGTATCTTTGGAAATACCAATCGCTGCACCAACCAACAAACGTCCTTGAGCATCTTTGGCTGCATGAGGGAATTGAATGGCTTTCTCAATATCTTTAATCGTGATAAGACCTTTCAACGTGTTTGTCTCATCAACTAATGGAAGTTTCTCAATCTTGTGCTTCTGAAGGATACCTTCAGCTTCTTGCAGTGTAGTGCCAACAGGAGCGGTAACCAGATTCTCATGAGTCATGACTTCGCTAATTTTGATGCCGTAATCATGGATAAAACGCAGATCGCGGTTGGTCAAAATACCAACCAGCTTCTGATCTCCTTCAATAATAGGTACACCGGAGATCCGATATTTCGCCATTACTGCTTCCGCATCAGATACCAGATGATCTGCCGTCAGTGAGAATGGATTCGTAATAACACCACTCTCCGAACGTTTAACACGATCTACTTCTTCTGCCTGTTGTTCAACCGACATATTTTTATGAATAATACCGATACCGCCTTCACGTGCAATAGCAATAGCCAATGTCGCTTCAGTTACCGTATCCATACCCGCACTGATCAAAGGAATATTTAGCTTTACAGTATCACTCAAACGAATAGATACATCTACTTCTTTAGGCAGTGTCTCGGATTTCCGTGGCACTAGCAATACATCATCAAAGGTGAGGCCTTCCTTACCAAATTTATCTTCCCACACGCAAGTGTTCCTCCTTATGTTTGCTCAGCTTTACGGTCCAAAACCCGAAGATTCCAGGCTGTATTTTACGCCGAAAATACGTTTTCTGAAAAATTTATTATTGCCATCTTAGCAAAGCGATATTTAGACTGTCAAGGAAAAGTACTTGGTTATATCAGGTGTATTGCCTGATGAACACAACTGTTTTTCCAGAGCGGACAAGTCTAGTTATTACGCAAAAAAACGTCAATTCGTATCGAATAACGTTACCTGTACACATCCTATTGTGCTGAGAAATCACCAAATTCAATCTGTATTTTAATCCCATACTGCATAATAAAACTATATAATAAAAACCACCACCGAATAACATCGGCAGTGGTTCTTTGCTTGGCGGCGTCCTACTCTCCCAGGACCCTGCGGTCCAAGTACCATCGGCGCTAGAGGGCTTAACGGTCGTGTTCGGGATGGGTACGTGTGGAACCCCTCCGCCATCGCCACCAAACGCATAGCTTACATTTCAGAGTTGTTGTTCTCTGAAAACTAGATTCGAAACGAAACATGCGAATTACAACTTGCTATTGGATAAGCCCTCGACCGATTAGTACTGGTCAGCTCCATGCATTGCTGCACTTCCACCCCCAGCCTATCTACCTCGTCGTCTTCAAGGGGTCTTACATACTGGGAAATCTCATCTTGA
>NZ_PJFA01000025.1:0-57511 GCF_002843485.1 Paenibacillus sp. BGI2013 | reverse complement strand
GGGGGAACTGTTTTTGTTACGAGGTCCTAGCCCCTAAAACCGCCACGTTCTCCCGGCTTCCCCCATCGTAAAACGACCACAAAAAAAGGCCAACCAGTAATTACTGGCTAACCTGACAATACGAAAAACTGCCGAGCGAACCCGGCAGCTTGCTTGATATGAAGAAAGATGCGATGAAACTTTGATTCTGTCTGAGGTGGTATCGTGTTGGTTTTATCTACTTTGGCGAACAGCGATGTATATATCCACTTGTACACTTTCGGGATTCAGGCTGCGTTCATCATATAATTCAAAATCCCCGGTGAACGTACGATCGCTTTGTTTGTCCCATGCCCACACGGCTCCCCAAGCTTCGCCAACAACCTCTGCCATCGGTCCTTTTCTGGAAGTGAATACGGCGTAAGTTGTAGGAGGGAGTAAAATGTCGTCCAGTCCTTCAGGCAATGATTCGTTCGGACTGACCTCATGCCCTACCAGTATGGTGTATTCTCCGGTTATCCCATCGGTGTAATCCGTGTAACAACCATAGCGAACAACTTCAGGTGCAGGGAGGTGCTCTGAGGAAAAATAATTGTTCCAGAGTCCCTGAATACAACCTTTGCCACTGATCTCAATGGCGTTGGTTGTGCGGGCGGATACGCCGGCAAGACGTTTGCCAGGGAGCGTGACATAACGAACGGGCTGGGCAGAGAACGAATGCTCTGTTGTTACCTGACCAGGCTTAGCGGAAGCAGTAGAGTTTTCAGCGAGAGATTCTGTATGTTGATCCGTTGTATTCGTGCGCCAACGCTTCAAAAAAGGAAGCTGGTTGCGTAGCATCGAACGAGCGGATTCCTCATCCATACCTTCGTCCTTCAGAATGGCAGTGCACATCTCCGTCATGCCTTCAAGTGACATACCAGGCTGCTCAAACTTGCCCTCTTTGTAACAATAGATACAGTACTCACGGGTTGTACTTCCATCTGCTTCCGTTCCGAATTGGGCAGGGGTTGTGAGCGGCATGCCGCAGCTTTGACATACAGTGACGTTCATGATTAATTCCTCCTCATATATGTACAGATTGAATATATCTGAAGTATACGGGTAGGAACTGGACAGCTGTCTGTCAGGTTTGAGTCGGAGGTATATAATTTTGTACAATTTGCTCCGCGATACGGCAGATTTCATCCCGAATATGCTGAGGTTCCAATACTTCAACGTCCGCGCCGAAGCCCAGAATGAATCCATATAACCAGCCATCCTCGGGAAAAGCAACCTGGCTGATATAATACCCAGTCCCATCAGGCATGACGTTCTCGATCCCAAACCATTCTTCCGCAATATGACGGACGCGAGCATGGAATTTCAAGGTTATCCTAGCTTGATTGTCCGGGCGGCTCCATTCCTGTTGCCAGGGTCTGTCCTGTGGGTTGATGACTTTACGCTCGAAGTGCTCATTAGCAAGCGTGACATCTTGCATGCGCACAAGCTTGAACATGCGAAATTGATTCCGCTCGTGACAAAAAGCATACAGGTACCAGGAATGCTTCTTGAGTACGATGGTATGAGGGTCGGCAGTTCGGTGAGTATGGATACCTTCCGCACTGCAGTAGGTAAAGGTTACGGGGCGTAATTGATCCATACCCTGTTCGATAAGTTCAAGCTTGATTTTCAGCGCTTCGGGATGCGTCCAGGTTGAGTAATCCACGATGAATCGATTGGTATTGGCCTGAAAATCGTCATTTTTGGATTCAGGTACGATACTGCTGAGTTTTTCGACCAGAAGCTCTCGCGCCGCATTAGCATGGGAAGTGGATACACTGCGCAGTGCAGTGACGATGGAGGCGAGGTCCTTGTCTGTTAATACGTTTCGATCCAGACGGTAACCCTCTGCCAGACCAATCCCACCGCTTGCCCCCTGATATGTCACCACGGGGATGCCTGCTTGACCCAATGTATCGATGTCCCGATAGATGGTCCGGATCGATACTTCGAACATATCTGCCAAGTCTTTGGCTTGCACCCGTCCACGATTGATTAGCAACACCACGATGGCTAATAAACGCTCCAGTTTCATATGTATGGATTCCTTTCATTGGTTTATCTGTTGGATTCAAATATGTTATATTGTTGAGCATCACACATAGGAGTGGAATAAGCAATGAAGCGAATTACGATTCTGATCGCAGACGATGAAGTTGAGATCGCTGATCTGGTTGCTTTACATTTACAAAAAGAAGGATATCACACCATCAAGGCCTTTGACGGGAAGGCTGCGGTTCAAGCTGTTCAGACCCAAGCGATAGATTTGGCGATTCTGGACATTATGATGCCTGGCATGGATGGGTATGAGGTGACCCGTAAAATTCGGGAACAGCATCATTTACCGATCATTTTCCTAAGTGCCAAAACGTCTGATATGGACAAAATTACGGGACTCGTGATGGGCGCGGACGATTATATGACCAAACCGTTCAATCCGATGGAGCTTGTTGCCCGGGTTAACTCCCAGTTGCGTCGTTCTCTGCAATTCAGCCAGTCTGCACCTGTTCAGAGGTCCATTCTGGAGAAGGGTGGGCTCATTATCACGCCAGATCAACATCGCGTTACACTCTACGGCAAACCAGTGGAACTAACACCGAAGGAGTTTGACATTCTGTATCTGCTCGCGAGCCACCCCAAGCAGGTGTTCAGTGCAGAAAATATTTTTGAACAGGTGTGGGGAGAAGCCTATTACGAGAGTGGGAATACCGTGATGGTCCACATTCGGACCCTGCGCAAAAAGCTGGGGGAAGATGTGAACAAGAACAAGTTTATCAAAACCATCTGGGGTGTGGGGTACACGTTTAATGACTAAACGAAGAAGTTTTCGTACAACCATGATTATGTTGTTAGGGTTAAGCATGCTTGCCTCTGGTGCAATTACCTATGGGATTTACAAGCTTATGCAAGCCTATTATTCGGGTGTCCGTGCAGAAGATCAGCTCGCTGAATATCGTCATTTTATGAGAAGTATCGGGGATATCTATTTCTTCCTGATCTTATTTATCCCACTTGCCATTCTATTTTTCTTCTGGTTTACCAAGCCCTACGCGACGTATTTCAAGGACATTTCTACAGGGATCAGGCATTTGGCCAACGGTGACTTTCAGCATCGTGTGCAGATCTCCTCGAAGGACGAGTTAGGTACGATTGCGGAGGATGTGAATTTGGCAAGTGAGAAGCTAAGGGAAGCGGTAGAACGAGGGGATTTTGCTGAAAATAGTAAGGACCAGCTTGTTGTCAATCTGGCGCATGACCTGCGAACACCGCTGACGTCTGTGCTTGGATATTTGGATCTGCTCATGAAGGATGATCAGCTAACGGAGGAGCAGGTACGGCACTTTACGTCGATTGCATTCACCAAATCACAGCGTCTGGAGAAGCTGATTGATGATTTGTTCGAAATTACCCGTATGAATTATGGCATGCTGCCTATAAACAAGACACAGCTGGATCTTAGCGAACTGCTGAAGCAGATGAACGAAGAGCTCTATCCTGTATTTGAAAAGAACCAACTAGTCGCCCGACTAAAAATAGACACTGACCTTACGGTCTCCGGTGATGGCGAGCTACTGGCTCGTGTGTTCGAGAATCTGCTAATTAACGCTGCACGGCATGGCAAGGATGGCATGTACGTAGATATTAATGGATATCGGGATGCAGAACAGGTCATCATTCAGGTAATTAACTATGGTGGACATATTCGTCCAGAGGAATTGCCACATATCTTTGATATGTATTACACCGGAGATCGTGCCAGGACCCCTCAGGAGGGTGGGACAGGCCTTGGACTGTTTATCGCTCGTAATATTGTGGAGCAGCATGACGGTATGATCTCGGCTCAGAGCGACGTGGTACGGACGTTATTCGAGGTTCGTTTGCCCGTCTTCCAATAAGGTTGACGTCAAAATTTAAGAAAAACTTTAAAATTGCCCTGCTTTTTCTTTAACTTGTGTTGTCTATCCTTGATGTATGAGGTAAAAGGAGGAACAAGCATGAAGAAGTGGGGCTTTTTGATATGTATTATTTTGATCGGATATATAGTTACGCAATCACCGGGATGGATTCAGCAGAAGGATGAGTTGCCCATCGAGATTCAGAATACGCGTGAAAATCCCGCAGGTTATACCGTATCCGTCACCGGAAACATTCAGGATCAGGTACATAAGGGCAATTTGTTACTGGTTGATAAGCAATACCCCGTTCACCCGGAAGGAGTTAAATCCGATATTGTATATGTGGCACATGAGGATGATCTGCTTCGTGGATATGGGATACTGGATCAGAAAATCATGTTATCACGACAGGTGGCGCAGGAGTTTCAGAGGATGGTTGAAGCAGCAGGCGAAGAGGGAGTCCGATATTTTCTCGTCAGCAGTGGGTACAGGGACTTTGAAAAGCAGGACGAGTTATATCGGGAAAAGGGTTCAGATTATGCGCTTCCTGCGGGACACAGTGAGCACAATCTTGGGTTATCCCTGGATATCGGCTCGAGCTTGGCTGCCATGAATGGAGCACCAGAGGGTGCTTGGCTGGAGAAGAATGCATGGAAATACGGATTTATTTTACGTTACCCAAAGGATAAAGTGCGCATCACCGGTATTCAGTATGAACCATGGCACTTTCGATATGTAGGGCTACCGCACAGTGCTGTCATGTATAAGAATAATCTGGTGCTTGAAGAGTATCTCGATATGCTTAAAGAGAAAGAGAACATTACTGTGGAAGTAGAGGGTGAGCAGTATCATATCCGCTATTATCGGGCCACCCGAGACACAACCGTTTACATACCTGAGCAAGGACAAACTGAAATATCGGGTGATAACATGGATGGTGTCATTGTCACCGTAAAGAAATAACAGGGCAACACAAAGGAGGCGAAACAACATGAAGCACAACAACCAGAAGAAAAGCAAACATTACATCCTTTGGATTGCCGTTTTCATTATCTATGTATATCTACTTACGAAGCTGATCCTTTTTAAAGGAAGCCCGGTCGATTTGGGCATCGTGAAGGATCGACTGATGGCGTTCTTGCAACAACCGGATCTGGTCCATAACCGAACCGTCAACCTGACACCATTTCAGGAAATCTCACGAGACTGGAACAGTCTGTCGTTACATCGTCCTGGCACCGCAATCCATCTGGTAGGCAATATACTGGCCTTTATCCCTCTGGGCATCTTCATCCCTGTGTTGACGGGCAACAAGTTATTCTCTGGAGTAAAGGTAATCTTGCTGTCTCTGCTGCTCAGTCTGGGCTATGAAGTGACACAGTTAGTGACTGGTATGGGCATATTTGATGTGGATGATTTGATGCTTAATACACTCGGCGGCTTCATTGGATATATTGTTTTCACTATGGCTATGGGTCTGAAAAAGGTGTTGGTGGGAGGAGAATCCCGCGTGACGACGAAAAAGTTAAATTCTAAGGAAAGTCACGTGTAAGGAGGGGAAGAACTTGATTATAATGGCTGTACTGTTCATTAGCGTAGGGCTAATATTTCTCGTGTATCCACACAAGGTAACGGATGCTTCGGAAAAACAGATTACGGAGCGAGTAATCATGTCTAGATGGGTTGGAGGCTCGTTAATTGCTCTGTCGTGTCTGTTTCTGATCATGGGCACGATTCAACTGTTAGATCAAGCCTCACATCATATTGGACATTAGAAGGTAGTTGGCCTTGAAGCAACGGAGGACACACACATACTGAAACCACAGCTCCCCGTAACGTGCAGAGTGCACTTTACGAGGAGTTTTTTAGTGTTTCATAAGGTCCCAAATTCAGGAGAGGATCAGTGAACTTTGCGAGTAACATCGTAAATGAGGTAGAGTAGAGATGATGCGTTAGTACCTATTTCTTACAAAAAAAGGAGGACATACATTGTATTCATTAGCTAAAGAACTAGCAGGAACCATGAAAGCCATTATGCAAATTGAAAGCGCAATTGCTGAAGCTAAGATTCATCACTACGATGAAGAAGTAGTGCGTGATTTAGAACAGAAAAGAACTGATCTGATAAGAGTTTGTACACGTGATGAGTTGCTGGTGATAAAAACAGTCATGAAAGTGGGACAATCGGAGAGAGGATATCGTCATTATTTCAATTCGAATGATGTTGAGATTATTTATCTCCCTGTTGAGTTAAACGAGCATGAGTTGATGAAGAAATATTCCTATTATCTTATACATAAGACTGAACGCGAACTTGCGGATAGCATTGAGTACTATACCGCTGTGTCGGAACAACTGAGAGAAGGTATGGAGATCTTAAAACTCTAAACTGTGATCTGTAAGTTCTAGGAGGCTTGTAAATGTTAATGAAAATTGTTGTATATCACTTTGATGTGTTCTACTATTACGTTCCCAATCAATATGCAGGAAAAATTGGCGAGTGGAGAGGAGAATTTATCGATTTTTTGCAGAGCCTAGAGTATAAGCACCCATTCACCCTGTATATCGAGTCTATTGATCATGAGGGAAATACGGAATATGCTCACTTTATCCGTAGTTACGGGGCGGATGATTTTGTGGACTGGATCAACGTGGAGAAATTAAACTGCAGAGGTGTATATCGTATTCCTGAACCACCTGATGATTCAGAAGTTGGATTAAATTTTGAGTTTTAAGTGATAAGAATCTACTCATAATTAAATTGATGATGCATATCGACAGTTAAATAAAAAGCTCCCCGCCACGTGCTGATTGCACGTAATGGGGAGCTTTTCTGTATAACTTCATCACATTAATGATTTATATCATTAAGCTTTTTTCATCATTTGACGCAATACAGTTTGCAGGATACCGCCGTTATGGTAGTAATCCACGTCAACCATGCTGTCCAGACGAGCGATGACAGGGAATTCGAACTGTGTACCGTCTTCACGAGTTACGGTTACTTTCAACTCTTGTCCTGGCTTCACATCATTGCTGAGGCCAGTAATGTCATACGTTTCACGTCCGTTCAGACCAAGGCTGGACCAGCCGTGACCTTCCTGGAATTGCAATGGCATTACGCCCATGCCGACCAGGTTACTACGGTGAATCCGCTCGAAGCTTTCTGCGATAACGGCTTTGACGCCGAGCAAGAATGTTCCTTTTGCCGCCCAGTCACGGGAGCTTCCTGTACCATACTCTTTACCTGCGATAACGATCAGGTTCTGTCCTTCATCCTGATACTTCATGGAAGCATCGTAGATGGACATTTCCTCGTCCGTTGGCAGGTACTTCGTGATACCGCCTTCTGTACCAGGAGCCACCTGGTTACGAATACGAATGTTGGCAAACGTACCACGCATCATGACTTCATGGTTACCACGGCGTGAACCGTAGGAGTTGAAGTCTTTGCGCTCTACGCCATGTTCTTTCAGGTACAGTCCAGCCGGGCTGGATGGTGCAATATTACCTGCTGGCGAGATGTGATCCGTTGTTACGGAATCCGCAAGCAATGCCATAACGCGTGCAGAACGGATATCTGCGATATCGTTCAACTTGTCGCCAAGCTCCTGGAAGAACGGAGGATTCTGAATGTACGTGGAGTTCGGATCCCACTCGTACAGTTCACCTTCCGGTACAGAAATTGAATTCCAACGCTCATTGGCTGTAAATACATTCTCGTACTTGTTGCGGAACATCTGAGCGTTCAGGGAACTAGCGATGGTATCCTTGATTTCCTCGGAGGTAGGCCAGAGGTCTTTCAGGAATACAGGCTCATTGTTCGTATCATAACCGATTGGATCGGTTTCAAAGTCAATATTTACGGTACCCGCAAGTGCATATGCCACAACGAGTGGTGGTGATGCCAGGTAGTTGGCTTTAACCTGTGCGTGTACACGGCCTTCGAAGTTACGGTTACCGGACAATACAGCCGCTACGGTCATATCGTTCTCAGCAATAGCTTCGCTCACTTCGTCCGGCAGTGGGCCGGAGTTACCGATACATGTTGCACAACCGTAGCCCGCAACGTTGAATCCGAGTTTGTCGAGATACGTGATCAGACCTGCTTTTTCCAGGTACTCGGTAACCACAAGGGAACCTGGTGTCAGACTGCTTTTCACATATCCTGGTTTGGTCAGGCCGCGTTCAACTGCTTTTTTCGCCAGTAGTCCCGCTCCAACCATAACACTTGGATTCGAAGTGTTCGTACAACTTGTGATCGCCGCGATTACAACAGCGCCTGCCTTCAGTTCACTGTTGGAGCCGTCCGGATGCTTCACAGGTACGGATTGTTCGATTTTCTCATCGCTCAAACCGTAGCCGCCTTTATCTACAGGTGTGCGAATGATGCTGTTGAAGCTTTCTTTCATTTGTGTCAGCTCGATGCGATCTTGTGGACGTTTTGGTCCTGCAAGACTTGGTACAACAGAGCCGAGATCCAGTTCAATCACATCTGTGAATTCAGGATCAACGGTGCTTGAAGTACGGAACATGCCTTGAGCTTTGTAATAAGCTTCAACCAATTCTACCTGCTCGTCAGGACGGCCAGTGTTACGCAGATAGTTCAATGTTTCACTATCAACAGGGAAGAAACCGATCGTTGCGCCATATTCTGGTGCCATGTTGGCTACTGTTGCACGGTCAGCCAGACCGATGTTGGCAAGACCTGGTCCGTAGAACTCTACGAATTTACCAACAACGCCCTTTTTACGAAGCAATTGGGTAACGGTCAGTGCCAGATCCGTTGCTGTTGCGCCTTCACTCAGGCTGCCTGTCAGTTTGAAACCGATAACGTCCGGTGTTACAAAATAAAGCGGTTGGCCCAGCATACCTGCTTCAGCCTCAATACCACCAACACCCCAACCAACAACACCAAGTCCGTTGATCATGGTGGTGTGGGAGTCTGTACCTACGAGGGAATCCGGGAATACAACGGTTTCGCCGTCCACGGTTTTTGTTGCTGCCACGGAAGCCAGATACTCCAGGTTAACCTGGTGAACGATCCCTGTGGATGGTGGAACTGCACGGAAGTTGTTGAATGCCGTTTGCGCCCAACGCAAGAAGCGGTAACGCTCTTCATTACGCTCAAACTCAACTTTGATATTGTAATCAAGTGCATCGTTGGTACCAAAAGCATCAACCATAACGGAGTGGTCGATAACGAGATCGACCGGTACGAGCGGGTTGATCTGTTTTGGATCGCCGCCTGCTTTTTTCACAGTATCACGCATTGCAGCGAGGTCAACGACAACCGGTACACCGGTGAAATCCTGCAGAACGATACGTGCAGGGATGAATGGAATTTCCTTGTTATTGTCACGGCCATCTGCCCAGCCGGTCAGTTGTTTTACGTGTTCTTCGGTGATAGCACGTCCGTCGAATTGACGAATTGCTGCTTCAAGCAACACTTTAATGGAGAAAGGAAGCCTGGAAAGATCGCCGTGGCCGTTTTCCTGAAGAGCATCGAGACTGTAGTAGCGGTAAGACTTGCCTCCAACCTCAAGACTGCGAGCGGCGGAGAAATGATTCTTTGCTGACATACATGTACCTCCTTGGGATGTGTCGGTGAGATGAAGAAAACGTTCATTTAGGTGAAGAACAGGCCTTCATCGTTCCGTGTTCTTGTTCGTTAGTTTCATCAGATGAAACGTAATTTCATAATCATAACTTTAGTTTTAAGTATACCGTTTTCACCTCCGTACGTAAAGGTCTTTTTGCCTGATCAAGCAAGCTTTTGGACCGATGAAGGCGTTTTCGTGAAGCGAGCAGGAATAAGATATCTCGTGTACCTGTATTTGCTGAATTTCGGATCTCCTTCCTGAGCCGTGTACATACAACCGAAGACCCTTTCATATGAATAGTAGGAGTTTATATACGCAATGAAATATTCCAGACAGAACTCATGCCAAAGGGGGACATAGGCTTGGAACGGGAATGGAAGAGTGCCTTATATACTTACGTAAACCAGTACAATCGCTGTGAGATCGACTACCGTCCACAGACCAGCGAACGGATCGTTACCGATCCTGACTTCGTGGTGGAACGGGGAGAGCGTATGGCAAGGCTGGACGAATGGTATCGTAAGCGGCGCGCCGTGCCTCTTCGCAGCGAGACCAGCGCCAAGCTTGTGCGCACGCTTATGGATGGCCAGGAAGAAGCGGTGGTGGATGTACAATTGTACAGCAGACTGTTCTACGAGAAGAGCGGGATCACCCACCGGGAGGACCGGATTGAGCGGGAGCGGTTAACCTTTCTGCGGCAGAGTGGTGGATGGATCATTGGACGGGTCGAGCGAGAAGTGCCGGAGCGTCGCCCTGCTGGGGAAGGACGTCCGTTTCAACAAGCTGATTTTGTACAGGCGATGAATCGTCCGCTGCTGAATCGGGAAGTGTTGGGTCAAGGAAGAAGCTCACGGCAACAGTCATATCGCAGAGATCTGGCGGTTGCCTATGCAGATCGATGGTGGAATGCGGGGAATCCGGCATTTGAGGAATTTGATGTGGATTGTACCAATTACGTGTCCCAATGTCTCTTTGCAGGGGGCGCACCCATCCACTATACTGGTAGAAGAGAAGCCGGCTGGTGGTATAAAGGGTATGTGAACGGCTCCGAAATGTGGAGTTACAGTTGGGCAGTTTCCAACAGTCTGGAGCGTTATTTGTCAGGCAGCAGCTGGGGTCTGACCGCGACAGAAGTGGAGCGTCCTGAGCAGCTGATGCTCGGCGATGTTATTCTCTACGATTGGGATGGAGATGGACGATTTCAGCACAGCACCGTTGTGACCGCGTTTGATGCAGGCGGTATGCCGCTTGTTAACGCACATACGGTTAGCAGCCGTCACCGCTTTTGGGATTACCGGGATTCTTACGCTTGGACGGAGCGGACGGTATACCGGCTTTTCCATATTGCAGATGAGTTTTGATGACGAAAGATTTTCGGGATGCGGTGACGCAGACATCCAGTTCCGTGTAAAATAAGACCAGATAATGCAAGCAGAATAACAAGGGTGCTGAGCATGCAAGCATGACAGCATCAGGCACAGATAATCGGAGGGTACACATGAGTATGGATAAATTAAAAGTAGGCGTCGTGTACGGCGGAAAATCGGGCGAGCATGAGGTGTCGCTGCAAACGGCGTTTGCTGTAACAAACGCATTTGATTATGAAAAGTATGAACTAGTTCCTTTTTATATCTCCAAGCAGGGGACGTGGAAAAAAGGACCTGTCATGCATGCGCCGTTCGCGCAGATTGAAGACTTGAAGCTGGAGCAATCGGCGGGTGGAACGCAGGATGCACTGAACGCCCTGTTTGGCCGTTTGTATGGCGGAGCAGAAGCGCTGGACGTGATGTTCCCTCTGCTGCATGGTACGTTTGGAGAGGATGGTACCATTCAGGGCATGTTTGAGATGGCGGATATGCCATATGTAGGTGCAGGTGTACTGGCTTCTGCTGGCGGCATGGACAAAGTGGTCATGAAAAAGCTGTTTGCACAGGCTGGCATTGACCAATGTGCCTTTACGTATTTTAACGCGACACAATGGAAGCAGACAGAGCACGAAATGATCGTACAGGTCGAAGATCAGCTGGGGTATCCTTGTTTTATCAAACCGGCAAATCTGGGCTCCAGTGTAGGCATCTCCAAAGCACGTAACCGCGATGAGTTGAAGACAGCTGTCGAGTTTGCACTTCGGTATGACACGAAGGTTGTCATTGAGGAGTTCGTTGAAGCACGCGAGGTTGAAGTCAGCGTCCTCGGCAATGACGAGCCCATGGCTTCCGTTCCAGGTGAGATCGTATCCTCCGGTGAGTATTATGACTATGCAGCTAAGTATATTGATGGTCAATCACAGATGCTGATTCCAGCTCCACTGGACCCAGAGGCCGCAGATCGCATTCGCGAGGCAGCTTTGCAGGCGTTCCGTGCGATTGAAGGTAACGGTATTTCACGTGCCGACTTCTTCATTCGGAAAAATGACGGCGCTTTGCTTATTAATGAAGTCAACACCATGCCTGGTTTCACACCATACAGCATGTATCCACTTCTTTGGCGTGAGACAGGTGTATCGTATGCCGAACTGCTGGATCGCATGATTGAACTGGCACTGGAGCGTTACAACCGCAAGCAGGCACTGAATTACGAGAACGGCGTACAGGCGTAGCCTGCGACCACAAGATCAGGAGGGATATGCATGGGATTTCAGACTGAATTCAATTCCGTATGCAAGTTCAAGAATGAGCAGGAGCTGTTCGAACTGCTTGAATACGGACGCGGCAAAATGGTCAAACAGGGCTTCCGGGTATTTCCTACCGGCCAGAAAGTGATTGCATACACACCGGATAACGTGGCTGTAGCCATCGTCAAGATCGTGGTTTCCATTGCGGAGATCAACTTCCAGGGGCAAGAGGTAACCGAGGTGGAGATGCAACTCATCCGCAAATTGACTGAGGAAGAATCACGCATTCAGACTGCCCTTGCGGATGAGATGTTCTTTGGGGAGCAAGCACAGGAGTAGTTGTTGACTGTAAGTGCGGGTCGGAAGGACGGATTTGCCAGAATACGATTATGGTCACTCTTTTAGGGTAAAACTTGGTTATATACAGTGACGGTACATCCTGACGGCTGAATATGCCGTGTGGGTTCTCCGCCCTAATAGAGAGGAAGAGATTCATGCTCGTACGCTTTGGTTACGTGGCAATGTCCGTGCTTATAGAGAACGCCTCGCCTTCCCGGACCATGACCATGTCGAGTTTTAACAAAATCGATGACAGGGAAGCGGCGATCCGCAAGCTCGAACGGATTGCAGCCGAGAACCTGCACAATACATTACGTTTGCTCAGGCACAACAAGGGTAGCCATATTCATGTATATCGCTTCTCTTCCAAATTGATTCCACTGGCAACACACGAAGACCTGAATGACTGGGACCCGTTCCCGGCACTGAAGCAGGACTTTGCGGCCATTGGTGATTTTGTGAAGGAAAATCATATGCGTGTGTCCTTTCATCCGGATCATTTTACCGTACTTAGTACCCCCCGCGAGCAAGTTCTGCACAACTCGATTCGCGACCTTCGTCATCATGTTCGGATGCTGGATGCCATGGGGCTGAATGCCACTGCCAAGAACAATATACATATTGGTGGTGCATACGGGGACAAGCCTTCGGCGGCGCTTCGTTTTGAAGAAAACTTTTTGAAGCTGGATCGGGACATTCAGGAGCGGCTCACACTCGAAAATGATGACAAAACGTTCAATGCGCCTGAGACACTTGCCGTGTGCCAGCGCTTGGGATTGCCCATGGTACTTGATATCCATCACCATTGGGTGAACAACGAAGGAGAACAGGCATGGGATCTGTGGCCTGATATTCTAAAGACCTGGCAGTCACCGCTTGCCCAGGCCGATTCACCGGCTGATCAGCCATTGCCACCCAAAATCCATGTCTCCAGTCCAAAGAGTGAGAAGGATCTGCGAGGTCATGCCGATGGTGTGGAGGTAGAGCCTGTGCTCGATTTCTTGCGTCATATCGCAGCAGACACCCCAAGACTTGACGTGATGATTGAGGCCAAACGCAAGGATGAGGCTCTTGTGCAACTGATGCAGAAGCTGGCATTCTATCACGAAGAGGGTGTGGAGTGGGTGGACGAGTCTACCGTCATCATTCATCCGTAGTGCCAAAAGGGGCCTGGGCAACGAGAAACTTTATGACCTGTGGGGCGTATACTTTTAACAAGTATTTCAACTTTTCGTAGATTGATATAGAAAGTAGAGTGAACGCTTTGAATGAGAAGGAAAAGACACCTTATGTCGTGACAAGCAAAAGCTATACTGCCGTTGCCATTAATGCAGCTTCCAAAGCTGGCGAATGGATCAAAAGCCGTCTTGGGACGGTAGCTGAACTTGGTACCAAATATTCACCCCAAGATCTGGTGACCGAAGTGGATAAAGGAGCGGAGCAGATGATCCGCCGCCTGATTCTCACGCATTTTCCCCACCATGCCATTCTGGGTGAAGAGGGCGTTGAACCGGGACCGGAAGCTTCGGCAAAAGCACTGAAAGAGGCTGAGGAAGAAGAGTTCCTGTGGATTGTTGATCCTGTGGATGGAACGACGAACTTTGTACATGGATTTCCGTTTTATTCGGTGTCCATCGCATTGGCTCACAATGGTGAAGTCATTGTCGGCGTGATCTACGACCCTTCCCGTGATGAGATGTTTGTTGCGGAAAAAGGGAAAGGGGCATATGTTCACGGAAACCGGATGCTTGTATCTGGTGAACAAGAACTGGCTCAGAGCCTGATTGCGGTTGGATTCCCGGCAGACACAACCTTTGCGTTGCCACTGAATATGGCCGCTGTGCAGGCGCTTGCTCCGCAAGTTCGTAACTTGCGTGCAGGCGGATCTGCCGCCCTCCATCTGGCATATGTTGCCGCAGGACGCCTCAGCGCCTACACCGAAGTTGGATTGAAACCGTGGGATATTGCCGCAGGTGCACTGTTGGTTGAAGAATCAGGTGGCAAGGTGACCGATACCATCGGAACACCTTATCAACTGTCTGTGAACCATGTCGTTGCCAGCAATGGCAAAATCCATGATGCACTGACGGATGTGCTGAAGGAAGCGAAAGCAACCGGTCTGGAGTGAGTTTATTCAACTCATCTGCTCGCCTTTATCACCGGATTTCTACCTGGAAAAGGGAATCAAAGAAATCTGGGGATAACAGCGATCGGAAGATGGTTCTGTACACGAAGTGAAAGTACAATAGTATGGTTAACGCATGTATGACTTTAATTAAAGGAGCGAAAACAATGGATGAATCCAAAGAACTGGAACGACGGCTCAGTGATATGCTGACGGAAGGGGACATGGAAGAGTCCGGCGACACCAATCAGCGTGAACGCCAGCTGATTCCTCCAAAATATGAAGTGCGAATCCAGACAGAACGTGATCCAATTGTTGAGGAAACGTTAAAGTACCGGAAGATGGCACGTGAAGTGGATGATCGTTATGATCGATATCTGGAGCGAGCTACCGGGAACAAACCGGAGAGCGACAAGGGTCATTTGATTGCTGAAGACTCAAATAAGCCGCAATCTTAACTAATCACTGAACGTCATAGCTGAGCTTAACCAGTAACAGACTCCCCTTCAGGGAGTCTGTTATTTCATGTGTGCTCTCAGTGGAGAGGACAACGCCTACTTTAAAATGATAGAATAGAGTAACACCAACCAATGTCATTGGAATGACCAATGTACTATATATTAGTGTAAATTATTATAGATTTGCGAGAAGGAGTGTTACCTGAATGAAGCGTAAACGTATATGGGAAAATACAGCTGCCGGTTTAACGGTAAGCATGTTGGCAGGAATGCTGCTCTTTACATCATCTGCATTGCCTGCACACGCGGCTGACACCAAAACCGGTGTATTGCCAGCGGGTACAAACGAGACTTCGCTGACAGCGAAGAAAGATGCAGTAGCCGTAACCAAGGAGTTCCGCATCGTCACATTGGGAGATTCCATAACGGTAGGTTATGAGCCCAACACAAAAGAATTGCCTTATGGTTATGTAGAACGTCTCCATGAGCAAGGTTTGCTGCATGGACGTACACAGGTGGACAACTACGGGATTGCCGGATTGAAAACCAGTGGTCTGAAAAACTTTACTACTGCAATTAAGGATGGCAAAACGCTGACTTCTGAAGCCATTCAACCAAGTCTTCCTGATCCAAGAGCGGGACAGATCGGAGCCAATACTGCTGCAATCCGTGAGAGTGTAGCACAGGCCAATCTGGTTGCAATTACCATTGGGGGAAATGATGTATCTGAGCTTCTCGGTACAGCAGACAAACTGAGTGATCAGGATCTGCAAACCAAGGTAAAAGAATTACTCGCAACATATACAGCCAACGTTAGTGCAACGATTAATGATATCCATGAAATTAATCCGACAGCTACAATTGTCATCGCCGACCAGTATCAACCGATGCCAGAAGTAGCAGGCAAGGCACTTTATGCCAAACTGATGGAGGCATCTCAAGGTTTCACACAGACCATTGATGGCATTGCAGCACAATTCACTGCTCAGGGTACCGATGTCAAAGTCGCACACGTGGCCAAGGAGTTTGTTGGTGGTGAAGGCACGATGACACATATGATCAAAGATCGTGATTTCCACCCGAACCAATTTGGATATGCGGCCATTGCCGAAGTATTTGCCAAAACGATCTGGGGCGACTACACGAAGCTGACTACACCTGCGACAGGTGAGCCGATGAACATTATTGTGAGTGGCAAAACATTAAATACACCGTACAAACCGATTATCCGTAACGGCAAAAACTTTGTGGCGATTCAAGACATCGTGAATGCTGTCGGGGCTACTACGGTGTGGGATAACAAGACTTCAACCGCAACCATTACATATGGAGACCGGAAAGTTGCTGTGAAGATTGGTGCCAATGCTGTGAAGGTAAATGGAGCATCGGTTACTGTGGATACACCTGCATTCCTGAATAAGGTAGGCACAGAGTCCAAAACATATGTACCACTTGCCATGGTGGCTGAAGGTCTTGGATTTGATGTGCAGTATGTAGCGAAGCTGAAAACTGTTTTTGTTAATCCGTAAATTGTATTTCATACTTTAACATGATGTTATTCAACAGCCAGAATCCCTTGATCTGTTCAAGGTATTCGGGCTGTTTTGTGTTCTTTTTGAGTTGCTGACACAGATGTATACCTTCTCTAATGACCTAAAATGTTGCATAAATATATCTTGTCAGATGACCAATGGATGTGTAAATATGAAAATAACTTACAATAAAACCACTAATGCATAGTATGACAGGCACCCCTCGCAAGCCAAAGGAGCGCTTAGGATGAACAAAATTAAGAACGCTTTCACAACACTGCCGATTCATCACAAAACGATTCTTCTTATCGGACTTTTGATGTTGATCAGCTTTACGTTTTATGCGTCCGTACTCCGATATGTGTTCAGCATCTATGACCGCCAGATCTATGAGAAATCCTCGCAGGTCCTCAATATGTCTTCGGTAGGTATTGAGAATCAACTTCGTGAAATTTCTAATCTCTCCTTCAAGGTGATGTCGGACGAGCCGCTTCAGCAATATCTGCTCCAACTGAAAAAGGCCGAAACGGGTTACGAGAAAAATGGATTACGCAAAAAAATTACCAACAGGTTAGTCGCTTATGCCGGTTCCGAAAAATACGTCTATTCCATGCTATTTATCGATAATGATAATAACGTTATGGCCGCAGGCAATCGGGAGGGAATTTCGGAGTCGAAGCAAAAGGAACTGGTTGCACTGGGGCAGCAATACTCGGGCTCCAATGCCTGGCATACCAGTGGGGATAAACAGTCCCGACTCTTGTCGGTCCGACAGGTGAAATCCTTTATTGGCGGCGCATTTACATTGGAGGACCTCGGCACACTGATCATCCGCGTACGGCTGGACCGAATTGTACAGGACCAGATGCAAGAACCGGCTGAGGACTCCCAATTACTGATTACCGATGGAAGAGAAGTCATCTATCCAACAGAATCAGCCGTCAGTGAAGCTGAGATTGAGTCTGAACTGAAGCGCACCCAGCCCTATGGAATTGCCATGTTGGAGCAGGGGAGACACTTTGTAGCTCGTGCTCATTCTTCCTATACGGATTGGACCTATTTGTACACAACCCCGTTTGACCAGATGTTTAAAAAGATCCAGTTTGTCAAACAGTTGGTCACGGTGATCTTCATCATGATCTTTCTGGCAGCGCTTATCATTGGAGCGAGATTCTCTCGCAGTATTACCCATCCGATTGCGCAGTTGATCAAAAAGATGCGTAATATCGAAAAAGGTGATCTGGATAAGCTGGAGGAGGCAGCCCTTGGCAATGTTCCGATATCTCCACAGAATGAGGTTGGGCTGCTGCATCGCACATTCAAGATGATGCTTCAACGAATACGTGAATTGATTGATGAGAATTATGCCAAGCAACTGGTGATTCGTGAGACCGAGTTGAAAGCGCTTCAGGCGCAGATTAATCCACATTTTCTATACAACACGCTTGAATCCATTAACTGGCTGGCTAAAGTACAGAAGCAACGACAGATCTCGGAAATGGTTGAGGCTCTCGGATTTCTGCTACGTAGCTCTGTGAATATGTCCGAGAAGTGGATCACGCTGGAAAGAGAGCTGGATATTGTCCGCAGTTACGTGACGATTCAGCGCACTCGTTTTGAGGAAAGACTGGACTTCGATATGAAGATTGCCCCAGAGGTAGGAACGGCGCGGATACCGAAGTTAACATTACAGCCGTTGGTGGAGAACGCCATACATTATGCACTCGAACCAAGCATTGACCCTTGCCGGATTCGGATCCGGGCGAGAGCAGAGGGAGATAAGGTGATTATTGAAGTCGAGGACGACGGTCCGGGGATGACACCGGAATTCCTGGAACAACTACACGAAGGACGTATTCAGACAAGAGGACAGGGCATTGGGTTATCTAACATCCAGGAACGAATCAGACTGACCTTCGGTGATGAAGGTGGAATGGTGATGAGCAGCAAGCCCGGATCAGGAACTGTAGTATCGATCAGCATACCTTGGATCAGAGAGGACGATGACGATGTACAAAGTGATGCTCGTAGATGATGAACGTGTCATTCTGGAGGGGATTTCCCAAGTGGTCGATTGGGCCGCAGCAGGTACGGAATTGGTGGGTACGGCGAGGAACGGGATTGAAGCATTGGACAAAATTGGGCAGTCGAGACCGGATATTATCATTACGGATATTTCCATGCCGGGTCTGGATGGTCTCGGACTCATAGAGAAGGCATCTGAAGCATACCCGGGAGTACGTTTCATTATGTTATCCGGCTACAAGGAGTTCGAATATGCTCGCAGAGCGATGCAATATGGTGTGAAGCATTATTTGCTCAAACCCTGCAACGAGAATCAGATCCATGATGCATTAACTGAACTGTTGCAGGAACATCAGGATGCCCAGGTGAAGGAGCATGTTGCAGGTGAGATGAAACAGCGATTGCAGCGAGTCCTTCCGCATGTAAAGGAGCAATTTCTGCTGGAGTTCATGACCAACCGCACCTATGGTCCGGTTGATCTGGAGTATTATCAGGAGCTGTTTGATCTGGAGCTTGAAGAGAACGCAGTTCGGTTACTGTTGTTCCGAATTGTAGATGAACATGATTACAGTCACTTATTTGCGATCAAAAACATTGCCAGTGACCTGCTCCCACATGTCCTGTTAAGCACAACCATTGAAGGCAAACTCCTCATTCTGCTCGCGGATTCAGCTGATCCGGCCGGACTGAAAGAAAGTATTGAAGAGGTTAGGGCTGCATTCACCAGACTATATAAATTGGAAGTGACCGCTGCGCTGAGTGAAGCAGATCGAATGATTCAGTCCCGGCGGTTGTTTCGTGAGGCGTTGCAGTATCTGAACCATCGCTTCTTTATCGGTGAAGGCAAGCTGATTACGAAGAATGATCTGGTACTGGCCGGAGAATGCGACGGATTGCATGTAGAACAGGATGCCGAGCAACTGTGTCAGTTGATCAAATCGGGCAATACCGAGGAAACAGCGGTAGAGGTGGAGCGTCTGTTTGATCTATTATCACGTCAGCAGCTGGAAATCGAGGTGACTCGCTCTTATGTAGTGCAGCTCTACTCGGCGATGGTGCATGTCTGTCCACCTGAGGAGGCAACGGAATTCACCCAGCGTATGGCAGAACTGCCGCATATCGATACGTTATCTGGTTTGAAGTCTTTTGTTGCAAGCAGTACAGCCCGATTAACTTCCGGTTATTACAAAAACCATATCAGTCGCCAGTCTTCTGCCGTGGAGAAGATGATGGATATCGTGGATCGTCATTTTGGAGAGGCGGATCTCTCTCTCAATGGAGTTGCCCATCAGATGCTGTATATGAATCCGGATTACCTGGGCAAGATTTTCAAAAAAGTCACAGGCGAGAATTTCTCCAATTACGTGAATCGTCTGCGCATTGAACGTGCATGTGACCATATTCGCAGAGGCGGAGATGTGAAAGTGTTTGAGCTTGCTGAATTGTTCGGATTCGGCGGGAATTCACAATATTTCAGTCAGGTGTTCAAAAAGTGGACCGGGATGACACCTACGGAATTCCGCAGGATCGGCATATAACAATGGACTACCAATCATGTGATTCATGTCTGGGGAGGACGAACAGCGCCGAGAGGGGGACTGTTGTCCTCCTCTGTTTTTTGAACCAACAAGACGGTTTTGTGTATTCAACTATGGTCGTACATTTGCGAAAATGACATTAACAAGTTTGTGAAAGCGTTATCAGAAACGAGAAGATAACTCTTTCATACAACCATATCAACATAAAAGGGGAGATTGGCATGGTGAAAAAGGCAATATTCCTGATGATGGCTGCTTTGCTCGTGTTTACAGCGGCATGTAGCTCAGGTGGAGGAACTGAAGGAGCATCTGGAGATGACTCAGTTACCCTGCGGATCGCTTGGTGGGGCTCGGATGCAAGGCATGAATATACACAGAAGGTCATCGACCTGTACAAATCGAAAAACCCGAATGTCAAAATCGACGTGGAATATGCTTCATTTGATGACTACTGGAAAAAGCTCGCACCACAAGCAGCGGCAAATCAGTTGCCTGACATCGTTCAGATGGATATTTCCTACATCAGCCAATATGCACAGAATGGTCAGCTTGAGGATCTAGCGCCTTATCTGGGCAACCAGATCAAAGTGGACGATGTGTCCGAGAATGTTATCAGCACAGGTGTAATTAACGGTAAACAATACGGTGTACCTGCCGGTGTTAACGTTCTGGGCTTCCAATATGATCCGGCATTGCTTAAAAAAGCAGGCGTGGATGCAATCCCTGACAATATGACTTGGGAATCGTACGAAGCACTGGGTAAACAAACCGCAGATAAAGGTCTGTATTTGGATGGAGGGATAGCTCCGGATATTTTCTTCCACTACTTCCTGCGTACCAAAGGATTGTCGCTTTACAATGCGGAAGGAACAGGTCTTGGTTATGATGATGATCAATTGTTTGTGGAGTTCTTCGGACTTATGCGCCGCATGATCGAGCAAGGTGCAGCACCTACGCCGGATGTAGCCAACCAAACCAAAGGCATTATTGAGGAATCGGATCTCGTGAAGGAAAAAGGAATTGGCGTGTGGCAATGGTCCAACCAGTTCGTAGCCTTACAACAGGTAGCGAACCGTCAACTCGAAATCTCTCCAATGCCAGGACCAGATATGGAAAAAGGACTATATATGCAGCCAAGTATGTACTGGGGTGTGACGTCCAACTCCAAAGTGAAGGAAGAAGCGGCTAAATTCATTGATTTCTGGGTGAATGACGTGGAAGCCAACAAACTGATCAAAGGTGAGCGCGGTGTGCCAATTTCAGGAGCAATCAAAGAAGCTATCGCACCTGAGCTGAGTGACGCAACAAAACAGGTCTTTGAATTCGTAGCAGCCATGGAGCCTAAGGCTTCACCAATGAGTTCTCCGCCACCGGTTGGTTCACCTGAAGTAATCTCTTCCCTAGCAGATGTGGTTGAAGAATTGAACTTTGGCAAAATCACACCTGAACAAGCAGCAGAGACATTCCGCAAGAACGCCGAATCTGTACTTGCGAACAATAAATAACAGTTGAATGATGGCTTGCTCGTCCCACTTCAGGGATGGTCGGGAATGGGGCTACTCGCAAATGCGAGGGCCTTTCCCCGTCCAGATGACCGAAGCCAGGATGAGGGAGCAAGCTGATCCATGAAGGAGGTTCGTTCCATTGAGGCAGTATTCGTCGTTACGTAGAAACTTAACTGGATATGCGTTCATAAGCCCGTTTATTATTGGTTTCCTGGGCTTCACACTCATCCCCATGTTTGTGTCCTTATATATGTCGTTCACGAGTTATAACTTATTCACTTCTCCGCGGTGGATTGGGCTTGATAACTACACCAAAATGTTTTTTGATGACCCGAAATATTGGAACTCGGTCAAAGTAACGTTTCTGTATGTATTCATTGGGGTACCGTTAAGGTTGATCTTTGCCCTCTTCGTAGCGATGGTCCTAAACACTGGCTCTCGTATGATTGGAACGTACCGAACGCTGTATTACCTGCCATCCATTATCGGTGGTAGTGTGGCCGTATCCATTATGTGGCGTAACCTCTTCAGTAATGAGGGTGTTATCAACAGTGCTCTAACGGCAATCGGGATCGGGCCTATAAGCTGGTTTGGTGACCCGAATGCGTCCCTGGTTATGCTCATCTCACTGTCTGTGTGGCAGTTTGGTTCGTCCATGTTGATCTTCTTGGCTGGTCTCAAAAATATCCCTACTGAGATGTACGAGGCAGCAGGTGTGGATGGCGCGAATCCTATACGGAAATTTTTCAGCATCACCTTGCCACTGCTTAGCCCGATCGTCCTGTTCAATATGATTATGCAGACGATTGGAGCATTCATGACGTTTGTACCTGCCTATATTATCTCCAAAGGCGAAGGTGGTCCAATGGACGGTACGATGTTGTACTCCCTGTATCTGTTCCGTCAGGCGTTTATGTTTAACAACATGGGTTATGCTTCGGCAATGGCCTGGATCATGCTCATCATGATCGGTATACTCACGGTAGCTGTGTTTCTGACATCCAAGTACTGGGTGTTCTACGAATCTGAAGGAGGGAAGTAACGATGGTTTGGAGAAATGTGAAATGGCCCATTTATCACCTGTTCGTTGCAGCTCTTGCCCTCCTGATGCTCTATCCCGTCCTATGGATGTTATTCAGTTCATTCAAGGAAAGCCGTACGATTTTCGTCACAGCGGATACCCTGTTTCCTGCGGAGTGGATCTGGAGCAACTATGTGGATGGCTGGAAAGGCACAGCGGGAAGACCGTTTATGGATTACATCACCAACTCACTTGTAATCGTGGTTATTTCCACGATCGGTGCCGTAATATCATCATCGCTGATCGCTTTTGGTTTTGCCAGACTTAACTTCAAGGGACGTACATTCTGGTTCTCCTTGATGATGTTAACGCTGATGCTGCCACATGACGTGGTATTGGTTCCTCAGTACATCATTTTCACGAAGCTCGGCTGGCTAAACACTATCTTGCCAATCGTTGTACCTACATTCTTCGGAATGCCGTTTTTCATCTTCCTGATGGTACAGTTCATTCGAACGATTCCAAAGGAGCTGGATGAGGCTGCAACCATCGATGGATGTAACAAATTCAGACTGTATATCCAGATTATTATGCCGCTGATCAAGTCTTCTCTGGCGACTGCAGCCATCTTCTCCTTCTACTGGAGATGGGAGGATCTGCTCGGTCCGGTATTGTACCTGAACTCGCCTGATAAATACACCGTGTCGATGGCGCTGAAAATGTTCCTCGATAGCGAATCTGCTTCCAACTGGGGCGCAATGTTCGCGATGTCCATCGTCAGTCTGGTTCCGGTTGTAGCTGTGTTCTTCATCTTCCAGAAACAAATTGTTCAAGGGATGAGCACCAGCGGATTAAAAGGATAAGCCAGATTACTGTATCTTCGTATCTTCGCCCGAATGAACGTTTACGAAAGTTAACCAAGGAGGTTATCGCTTTTGAATAAAGCTCAGGGTAGTCAGGCCGTTGCCATGGAGGCAGCGGCAGAGGGCCAGGCAGTGTCCGTGACCAGCTGGAAGTTTAACTTTGGACCGGACTCGGGAAGAGCAGATGAGACAGGGGATTATCTGAAAGTAACTGCAACAACCGCATATGAGGAACGCGGAGGGTACGGATTCGAGGCAGGATCCCTGGTGTATGAGAAACAACGCATTCGTGATTACGATGTGTCGGATCCCTCGAAACAACATCATAACAATCCGGGGCAGACAACCATGTCTGCCCGATTGCGTTCAGGTTTCTGTATTCCGCTCAAAGCATCGTTCATCGTGGATGTTCCCGATGGAACCTACCAAGTATTACTTGTTGCAGGGGATGAATTGGCTGAGACAGTGACCCGCGTGAAAGCTGGTGAAGGCAGGCTTGTACTGCCAACCATTCGCACACTTCCCGGACAATACGCAGAGGTTAGGTTCTCGGTTGTTGTTCGCGGCGGCAGACTTCGTCTGTCATTCTCCGGTCCTGCACCGAGAATTAATGCTTTGGAGATTACTCTTGCGAATCAGACCATGACCGTATTTCTTGCCGGGGATTCTACCGTAACGGATCAGCCGGAAAGTGGATATCCATATTGTGGTTGGGGCCAGCTGTTGCCTGCACAGTTCAAACATGATGTGGCAGTGGATAATCACGCCCAGTCAGGTCGCAGTTCCCGCAGCTTTATTAATGAAGGCAGATTAAGCGCCATTCTGGAGCGAATCAAGCCTGAAGATTTTCTGTTTATTCAATTTGGACATAACGATGAGAAGCCGGACCCTGAACGTGGGACGGACCCATTCACAACATATAAGGAATATTTGAAAAAGTATATCGATGCTGCACGCGAAGCCAAGGCTCGTCCGGTGCTCATCACCCCGGTGCATCGTCGCTATTTTGCGGATGATGGCACATTGACCGATACGCACGGCGATTATATCATCGCCGTGCGTGAGCTGGCGGAAGAGGAAGATGTTCCGCTGATCGATCTGGCTGAGCGCAGCCGTCTTCTGTTCGAGCAAGCGGGTGTTGAAGGCACTAAGGAAGACTTTATGTGGGTACTGCCAGGCGAGTATGTGAACTTCCCATCAGGCGTGGAGGATAACACGCATTTTCAGGAACGAGGCGCCCGTCGCCTTGCCCAGCAGGTAGCAGAAGCCATCCGCGAGTTGCAATTGCAACCGTTGCAGATGTATCTGCGGTAGGTGAGTAATCGTAGCAGTTGTAGAGGACTTGTTTTTACTGTTCTAGTAGATAAGTTCCCGCAGGATTTTAAGTCCTGTGCGTCTGTATTTAAGCGAAGCGAGTTAAACGAAGTAACGAGCCAGCAAAAGTTGCCCAGCGAAAGAGCGAAGGCAATAATCTTTTAAAAAACAGCGAGCGTAGCAGCGGAGGAGGGCGGAATCGGGTAGAGGGAGCGAAGCGTCCGCCTTTGGAGCGGGATTTCCCCTGCTGAGGGGGAATGAATAGAAAACACCGAGCCAACAGCGGCCCACAGCCCGATCCGCCCTTCGAAGCGACTGCCCCGCGAGCCCACGCATTTTTAACCTATATTGCACTCGCAAAAAAAAGGAGGATGTATATCAATGACACCTGACCAGACAGAATCAGGCACATCTGCAAGTAAGAATGTTTCAGCAGCTACAGGTCACACCTACTGGGTCATTCCGGATGGTTACATTCCCCCGGAGAGCCGGGGCACATTGGAGAGTCATGAGAGCATCTGTGTACTGAACACCAGTGCCACGGATGCGGAGCTGCACATCACGATTTACTTTGAAGACAGAGAACCACTCGAAGGTATGGTCGCCGAAGTGCCAGCGAGAAGGACGAAGCACATTCGCACTGCATCGCTACGATCCGGGGAGCAGTCTATTCCACCGGGCGTGCCTTATGCGATTACGGTTTCGAGCAATATCCCTGTTATCGTCCAGTACAGTCGTTTGGACACGACCCAGCCTGAATTGGCTTTGATGAGTGTCATGGCGTATCCATTAGGATAACTTCCCCAATCGACAGCATGGCTGGAGATGGTAAGAAGCCCCGTAACCTTGCATTCAATGCAGGTACGGGGCTTCTATTTCTTCATTTATTCACTGTATTTATACGTGCTCGCATTCAGGATATCCACGTGAACCTCCACTTTTCCAAGCTTAAAACGTTGGAGTGGATCCGCCCGGTTATAGACTTCCTGTTTCCATAAGGGAAGGTTGTGGCGATATAAGTGTTCCACAAGACCGTATGAATCGATCTTGCGTTCCTTGGTTTTTTCAAACGTATCTCGGATTTGGGATTCGATCTGTTTCTCGGCTTCTTGTTCCATGGCATCTGGAGACCGAGGAGCCCCATGATCTTCGGTGATGGCGCTTTTGACCGTGGTAACCAGATCAAATGTGATGCCATCACCTTGCTTCTTCGCCTTGATTTTTGTCTTGGGATGATGAAGCAACAAGGTTAAATCAGGAGTTTTTCCACCATTCCCATATACATATAGTGGGTACTGATGTACCCGCTCATAATTTACGTATCGTGTACCATCTGCGTCTGCTCCTGCAACTCTACCCTGACTTGTGCCTTTGGATATCACATAAAATCCATCCATTCTAACAAGGGGAGGCGTTTTATCGCCGTTGAACCAGGTCTCGTTCCTCGTTGACACCGAGGGTAAAAGAACGACAGAAGCGGGTTCCCGTAATCCATCGAGAAGCTGATGGAGCCGGATAGGTTCGTAACCAGAATGCTGTTTGTATAGTCTCATAGGCTCAAATAATTCAATGGTCTGGGCGGATTGGTTCAACAATGCAGAGGGAGAGAGTACATCCGGAATGTTATGCTCTGTAGCGTAGATCCAGGGTGTATATCTCAATTGGCCTGAATGAAGAAGTGTATTAAAGATATCCTCCAGTCGACCAACCAAGACTCTTTTGGATAAAACAATAGCTTTAACATGAGTCCAGAGCGTTAGCTGCTGTGACGTTTCATACAAGTCGTTAATAGCCATGTTCAGTGTTGTACCCTCGCCCCGTCCAGTCCAGATATCCCTTGTCTCCCGGGAAGTTGGTGTTTCCTGTTTTGCAATACTGGAGAAGTCAATCAGTTGGGCATAAGCAATATACTGGTTGTCTACATAGTCAATTCCTATCGCCGTAATGAAGTTTATACTTTGCACCTCTTTGGAATCCCAGCACCCCGTTAGCAGGATCAAGCAGCTTATAAGAAGGCCACTTATGGATACCCATCGTTTCACGGACGTTTCCTCCGGCGGGTAGAATCCTGTGTATGAAGTGCTTCTGGGCGCTTGGTTCTTTTCATGGAAGGTGGCATGGATACGGCCTGAGTGAAGTCTCCGGGAATGTAGGGAGATACAGGTGACAGATAGGATACGCCATAACACTCCAACGATACGAGGTGCACCAACAAGGCTAATAGTCCGATCATAAAACCGAATAATCCAAGAATGGAAGAGATGAGTAACATCCCGATCCGAACATGGGCAGTAGCCCCGCTTAACACAGTATTCACGAGAATATAGCTAGAGATGACCGAGATCGCTACCGTGACAATAATGGTAGGGGACGTAATCCCGGCTCTAATGGCAGCATCCCCAATAATAAGCCCGCCAACAACGCTGACCGTTTGCCCCAACGCACGTGGCAACCTACGCCCAGCTTCGTTGAATAGCTCGAACATAAAAATCATTAGGAACGCTTCCAGTGTCACCGGCATGGGCAGGCCCATTCGAGTCCCAGCAATCGTTGCCAGAAGAGGCAGGGGAATCTGTTCCACATTGAAGCTGGTCAGGCCAATATAAAATCCTGGGAAGAAACAGGCGATCAGCAGTCCGGATATACGCAAAATTCGTTCGAAAGTAACGATGAAAAAGGGTGTACTTTCGTCCTCCGGAGATTTCAACTGATTGAAAAGTGTAGTTGGTGCGATGACCGCTACAGGAGAACCTTCGATCAAAACGGCAAAACGACCGTTTAACAGGGAATCAACGACAAAATCAGGACGCTCGGTATTATCTGTAAGTGGAAAGATACTCCGAATCCCTCCCATGACAGCTCGTTCCATGATTGAGGTGCCCAGGATGCCGTCAATCTCAATCTGATCCAGATTGTGCCGAGCTTCTTTCAGAATGTCTGGATTGATAATATCTTTTACATATAGAAGTCCAATGGCCGTCTGGGTACGACCGCCTTTGACATATTTCTCATAACACATCGAAGATGTTTTCATTCGTTTGCGTATAAGGGCCACGTTGGTAGTGAGTTCTTCGGTGAATCCATCGCGCGGGCCTTTAACTGATGTTTCAATGGCTGATTCTTCTGGACTGCGTCCCGGGATATCAGCAATATCCACACTGCAGGACTGCACACCATTACCAAAAATGATCAGTAGTTGTCCACTAAATATCAACATATTAAGCTTGTTAGTATCTGTGAGGTCATCCAACGGATTCAATGTTAATCCCAGTTCTTTAGGATGTGATTCCTCAATGATCAGGGAGTGCTGTTCCAGACGTGGAATAATAAATTGGTTAATTTGTTTACCGTCGACGAGACCGTCGCAATAAAGCAGAATTACGGGCTGATCAGATTCATCTTTAACAGGAAAGGTCTGAATAACGACATCTGCACATGGATTGAACTGCTCTTTCAAAGAGGCAAGCAGTGTTTCATGGGACGTGGTGTCAATCGCTTGATGCTCCATGATGTTTCCTCCTCTGATGGCGTGAATGGATAAAGGCAACCGTCGTCGCGATAATCGCAAGTCCGCTCAGATATACGAGATTGAACGGAAATATGTATTCGACCAGAAGCTTTTCGAAGGTCATATCATCCAGAGGATACAACATGGTTAGAATAAAGAAGACACCTAACGAGATACAACTGATAAGCCTTCTGGTAGAGCTCTTAATATTCCATATTTCTACTACAATATACATGGCGAGACTAATCCGGGTGAACGAGCCTGCGAGCCACTGGTAGATGGAAAAGAAGTCGGTCTGGGCGATGTATTTGCCCAAGGAGGCGATTCGCCATTCTTCAAAGGCGGGATATCGCATTTTGGCAGCTTCAAAAGGATCAAATTCCACAATCGCCCCGATGAGTGGGCCGACTGTTAGTCCCACAAGAACGAGTGCGAGCATCAGATACTGCCATACACGTATACGTTTGGTGAGGTGAGGCTGGATATACCAGATGAACAGCAGTTCAAACATGCCTGCAAGACTGTAAATCATGCCATTCAGCACTGGATGCCAGCCATGTTCTAATACAGGCAGGAGACGACTGTAATCCTTGTATTGAGTGTTCACAATGGCAACATAGAAGCCCAGCAGTACCACCAGTGGAAGGATCAATCCTGCCGTAAATGCCAGTGAGCGGATGCCTTTATATGCCCCATAGGCACAGAGAGTCATCAGAGCAATACTAGTTACCAATATTGGCGTTTCTGTCAGGTAATTTGTTTTGGCCCAAGTCGTGGTTTCGTGCAGGGTGAAATAGATTGCGCTCAGAAAAAAGAGACTGTTACCAACTCGAAATAACATGCCAATGGGCTTGCCGAGACGGGATGTTAACCATTCATGCAGAGTTTGATGCTTGAGGAAACGAGAGACATATGCGAGCATTAGCGTAAATATCAAAAATGGTCCGGCTGATAGCAGGACGGAAATCCAAGAATCCCTTTTGGCCGCAGCCAAAAGGGCAGGAATAATCAGAACATGGCTGATCAAGCCAACGGACAACATGATCAACATCATAGCTTGTAAAAAAGAAGGCTGTGTTCGTTTCATGCTGAGGGGTCTCCTTTTCCCAATAGACTGTCCTCAGCAGTGTTAACGTGATTGGAGCGCTTCATACCGTCAGTCGAAATAACGAATACCCATGGCTTCTCTTACCTCTAACATCGTTTCCCGGGCCGCTTTCCTGGCCTCACGGGTACCCTCGATAAGAATCTCTTTCACCTGATCATCACGTTGTTCATAATAATTCCGTCGTTCGCGAAAAGGAGCAAGCAGATCATTGATGGCTTCACCTGCGATCTGTTTACAATCTTTGCATCCAATCCGGCCCTGACTGCAACTGGCATGTATTTCGTCTGCGTTCTCCTTGCGGAAAAGCTGATGATAGGCAAAAACAGGGCAGATATCCGGGTGCCCTGGATCAGAATGATGGATGCGGGCTGGATCAGTCTTGGCCTTGATCAATTTTGCTTTTACATCCTCAGGACTTGCATTTAATGAGATCGCATTCCCCATGCTTTTGCTCATCTTACCAACGCCATCCAGCCCTCTAAGCCGCTCTCCGATCAAAATGCGGGGTTCGGGGAGAATGGGAGCATATAACTCGTTGAACCGGCGAACCAATTTTCGTGCTGTCTCAATGTGAGGAATCTGATCTTCCCCTGCCGGAACAAGGGTAGCTTTACAGAATGCAATATCAGCAGCCTGACTGACCGGATATCCAAGAAATCCGTAGTACAGGTCGGTATACCCGCGATCACGTGCTTCGCTCTTGATGGTCGGATTATGTCGGAGTGTATTGACGGTAACAAACATGGAGAAGATCACAGTCAATTCCGCAATTTCCGGAATCATGGATTGAATGAACAGGGTAGCTTTGTTCGGATCAATGCCTACGGCGAGGTAATCAAGCGTGACTTGATGAACACTATCTGCAATCAGGCCAGGTTGATCATAGTGGGTGGTGAGTGCCTGAACATCTGCCAGTAAAATATAGGTTTTGTACTCTTCCTGCAATTGCACCCGACTGCGCAGGCTGCCTACGTAATGGCCGAGATGAAGTTGTCCGGTAGTCCGATCTCCTGTCAAAATAATATCCTTGTTTTTGTTCATGGTTTATTCTCCTTTGGTTTTGTAATTTTTCAACGTTGAGCTGTCGCCACCAGCCGTCTTCCACGACCATCACCTCCTTTCAGCCTGCAAAAAAATCAAAAAAGCTTCGTCCTTTATTCCATTCCCGGATACGGAACAGAATAAAGGACGAAGCTTGTGCCTCGCGGTGCCACCTTCATTGGCCGCTCTGTTGCGGCCCACTTGAGGGATACGGATGAGGCATCTACCAGGAGCCCGTTTATGAGCGCACATGCCTATCGATATCCTGTCCATGGATAACGGCTGGACATGCCGCCTCGCCTACTGAAAGTGTGTATTCCTAATAACGCATACAGACTCTGTTCAACTCGGAACTCCGAAGCCCATTTCCACATATCCGATGCACCGACTTCCACCACCCGCCGGCTCTCTGTAGCATCCTGACATACGTACTTCTCTTCATCATCGCGGATAACAAATGTTTACAATTTCCAGAATTATATCATGCTTTGACCCCACTGACCAGCCTGTGTTTGCGACCGCTCATATTGGTACCAAGAACACCGGCGATGATCAGTAATGCTCCGATAAAATGATAGCCACTAACAGGTTCATGCAATATCCATGCACCTCCTACGATGGAGATGAGCGTGGACAGATTGCTGAATACACTCATTTGCGAAGCCTCCAGATGAGTAAGGGCATAGCTCGCAAGCAGGGTAGAGATCATGGTGGAGAGAATTGCCAGATAAGCGAGTGCACCCAGATAGGATGTATCTCCAAGCGGTTTGATATAGTCCATCATGGAGCCGTTGGACGCATGTCGGATCAGGGAAGCGGCGTTAAATACAATACAGCCAACCATCAGTGTGACCCAGGTTAATTCCATTGGTTTATACTTCTGGGTTAATGGTCTTGCAAGCACACCATATCCTGCAAAACAGACCGTGGAGAGTAGCAATAATGCAATACCCTTCAGGTTACTCATAGATACGCCGCTTCCTTGCATCATGAAAATAAAGACCACTCCAGCAACAGATAGAAGCAGGAATAGCTTCTGCATCGTGGATGTACGTTCCTTCAGGAAAACTGAAGCGAGAACGAGTGTGAATACAGGGGCCATGGCCTGAATAATTCCGGCTTCCGATGAGTTGGAAGAGACAAGTCCAAAGGCTTGAAAGGCAAAAAATAAGACGGGAGATAAAAGCCCCAGTGGAATGATTCGCCACAGATCACGAAGGCTCAGTCGGATTTTGATCCAGCCAAAAATGACAGGAATGCTGACAACGATCAACGACAGGGCGAATCGGTGGGCAAGCACATCGATTGGATGTGCAACCGTGACGGTCATTTTAACAAATAAAAAAGATAGACCGATAATAGCTGCGTACAATATAGCTGCGATATAAGCGTATCCCCGAGTGTGTGTTGTGTTCATGAATTCTCCTCCAATACAGTAGTCATAGCTTTTTATCTTTCATTATCCTGAATTATGTCAGGTTCGAGGCATGTGCTGGCCTTATTCAATATACTGCCAGGTGCATCGTGCTACAATAGATAAAAGGTTAAACTGTATCGGTACAGTTGTTGGAGAGGGATGGGTGCATTGAGAAAATACGAAGTGATTGCCGAAGCGTTACAGCAATGGATTCAGGAACAGATGCAGCAGCAGGATCGTCGCCAGTGGGCAGATAAGGGTATTCGACTGCCAGCCGTTCGAGTAGTAGCAGAACAATATCAATGCAGTGTAAGCACGGCTATTCGTGCATATGAGTGGCTTGAACAGCGGCATTTGGTGTATGCCATACCTCAATCCGGTTATTATGCCGTACAGAACGGGATAGGTGCTCAGGACATGGACTGGCAGGGAGCGTTGGACTTTGCTTCAGCTGCACCCGATCCAAGGGTGTTCCCTTATGCAGACTTTCGTCACTGTGTGGATCAGGCGATGGAGAAGAAGCAGGCAGAGTTATTCATGTATGGCACGGATCAGGGATTACCTTCGCTTATTCTGTTGTTGCAGAAGCAGTTTGCGGATTATCAGGTGTTTGCGAGAACAGAGCAGTTCTTTATCACGTCAGGTGTGCAACAGGCACTGGCTGTACTTGCATTGATGCCTCTCCCCAATGGAAAGAGAAAAGTACTGCTTGAACTACCGACCTATCATAATATGCCCTCGCTACTGAGTGGATTAAATGTGCCGATTGCCGGTGTGAGACGTGCCCTGGACGGGCTGGATTGGGCATCACTTGAACGTCAGTTCGCTGAGGAAGATATCAAGTTTTTCTATGTCATGCCGCGCTTTCACAATCCGATTGGCACATCTTTGACTGTTGCTGACAAGAAGAGACTGATCCGGCTTGCACAGCGGTACGATGTCTATCTGGTGGAGGACGATTATCTGGCTGATCTAGAGGACAATACGAAACAGGACCCGCTATGGTCCTATGATACCGAAGGCAGGGTCATCTATCTGAAGAGTTACTCCAAAATTTTGTTTCCAGGTCTGCGCATTGGTGTAGCTGTTCTGCCCTCACCACTAATTCAATCTTTTGGGGCTTACAAAAAAATGCTCGATATCGACACTTCTGTTCTGTCTCAAGCTGCTCTGGAGATCTATGTCCACAGCGGAATGTTTGCTCATCACAGGAAAGTGATTCGTAACCGCTATGCTGCCCGGATGCACACGGTGCATGAGCAACTGGACTCATATCCAGACTTTGCTCCATTTATGGAAGCTCCTCGAACAGGAGGGGAGCATACCGTATTGCCCTTGGCGGGTGATATGCCGCTTCGTGTTCTACTGTCCCGGCTTCAAAAGCGCGGAGTCATCGTTGATACGACAGAACGGTATTATCCGGAGGGAACATATCAGGCGCATCAGGATCAGATGCTGCGCTTGAACATCTCCAATGTGCCGAAGCAGCGAATCGAGGAAGGGATGCAGGTGATCCGCGAGGAAATTTTGATACTTCAGATCAGGCAGAAATAACGTGAAGACTCGGAGTGTTGTCCGTAAATAACAAAAGGCGTCCACACAAGTTGATCACTTGTTGGACGCCTTTTCCTTGAGTTGCTATCTATCAACGATGCAGCTTGTACGCTACATGGTAGATGGAAATAATCTGATTTATTCCTGAGCCATCGCTTTGAAGGAAGCTTCTGCGGCTTCCAATGTAGCCTGAACATCCTCGTCTGTATGAGCCGTGGTCAGGAACCAGGCCTCATATTTGGATGGAGCCAGGTTAATGCCACGGTTCAGCATGTGACGGAAGAAGGAAGCGAAGAGCTCTCCATCCGTGTCTTGAGCATGATCATAATTCGTAACCGGATGGTCACAGAAATGGGTGGAGAACGCACCGCGAATCCGGTTGATCGTCAGTGCAATCCCATGACGGTCAGCAGAAGCTTGCAGACCTGCTGTCAGGTCGATAGCAAGACGTTCCATCTCTTCGTATACACCCGCGCCTTGCAGGACCTCCAGACATGCGATACCAGCCGAGATGGATGCAGGGTTACCAGCCATCGTTCCCGCCTGATAAGCCGGCCCAAGCGGAGCAACCTGCTCCATAACATGTTTGCGTCCACCGTAAGCACCGATTGGCAGGCCGCCACCAATAATTTTACCAAGAGCCGTCAGATCCGGTTCAATCTCCGCATGGTTATCGAGTCCGGCATACGTCTGAGTAGAACCGTAATGGAAACGGAAAGCCGTAATGACCTCGTCATAGATAACCAGTGAGCCGTTGGCCCGTGTCATGGCACAGAGACCTTCCAGGAAGCCAGGTTCCGGCATAACCATACCGAAGTTACCAACGATCGGTTCAACCATGACCGCGGCAACATCATCACCCCAGCGCTCCAAAGCATCCTTCAGGGCTTCCAGATCATTGTAGGGCACAGTAATGACTTCTTGAGCAATACTGGCTGGAACTCCCGCACTGTCAGGAATTCCGAGCGTAGACGGGCCTGAACCGGCAGCGACAAGCACCAGATCGGAGTGACCATGGTAACATCCGGCGAATTTTACGATCTTGTTGCGTTTGGTGTAGGCACGAGCGACCCGAATCGTGGTCATGACCGCCTCCGTACCGGAGTTTACAAAACGCACTTTATCCATGGAAGGAATGGCTTCCTTCAGCATTTTGGCGAGCTTGATCTCAAGTTCAGTCGGGGTACCGTATAGCACGCCATTTGCCGCTGCTTCCGTAATGGCCTGTGTAATATGCGGGTGGGCATGTCCTGTAACAATTGGACCGTAAGCGGCCAGATAATCAATATAACGGTTGTCATCGACATCCCAGAAGTGGGCCCCTTGGGCTTTTTTCATAAATACAGGTGAACCACCACCAACGGCTTTGAATGAGCGTGAAGGGCTGTTAACACCTCCTACAATATGTTCAAGTGCTTCTGCGTATAGAAGTTCGGAACGGGAACGTGATGTATTCATAAGATAACTTCCTTTCATAATGCAAAATATGATAAAGAAACAAGCCAGAGAAAGATATGATGATTTTCTCATAATAGTATAGCCGGGCACAACGAGAGGGCAGCGTAATGGCTGCCCTCTGCATGTTTAGATTACTGAGCCGGTTGCTCTGACTTCTGATCGTCACCACTGGCTGTTTTATCTTCGGTGCTGGTTGTACTATCATCCGTTGTAGCAGGCGGGTGAATAATATCCTGAATATGCTGCTTCAATTTCTCTTCATTGGTAACCGTCAATACTTGCGCACCGCCTGCTGTACGTTCTTCTTTCAGCAGGTTCATTGGCGGAATCTGCTCACTGCCGTTCATGCTGCTCTGGTATCCCAGTCCACCCAGCTTCCACATGTCGGAGAGTGTCAGATTTGTATCTACGTAAGGATTAACCTGTTCCAGAATGGCAGGCAGTTTGGCAATGGTAGTTGTTGACTGCATTTTCGCTGTTACAGCTTTCAGCAATTCACGCTGACGCTCGGAACGAGCGAAATCCGACATGGCATCATGGCGGAAACGAACGTACATGAGCGCTGTCTCGCCATCCAGATGCTGATACCCTTTTTTGAGATCAATATCGTATTCGTTGTTGTCTGCTTTACTTGTATAGTGCATGTCTTTCTCCACATCAAAATCAACACCGCCAACGGCATCCACCAATTTGATGAATCCCTGGAAATCCGTATACACATAATACTGTACAGGAATGCCGAGTAGGTCGCCGGCAGCTTGCATCGCTGCGTTAGGACCGTGGGTGATAGCGGTGTTGATCCGCTCCTTGCCATATCCGTCAATATTGACGTAAGTGTCGCGCAGAATGGAGAACAGATTGATTTTTTTGGTCAGTGGATCGAGCGATACAACCATCATGCTGTCGGAGCGAGGAACTTCACCTTTTTTCAATCCACGTGCATCGACACCCATAACGAGAATATTTACCGTTTCTGTGCCTTCCCATTTGGGTGGGTCAGGCGTATTTACTTTCTCCACATTTTCGATGCCTGCGAAGGGTGAATCGTCGCCGTCCTTTGCCAAACCGTCCAACTGATTGAGAATAGAACCGAAATAATATGCCGCTGCTCCTCCAATAATTAACACGAAGGCGGCAAGAGAAATCCATATGGTTCTCTTCGTCTTTCTGGTCATGCTAGCTCTCCTTTGTATTTGAGATGAAATAAAAAAACGAGTTCGAGTATTCAAGTAAGATCTAGTCGGAGCTTTCCGTACACATCTTTTCCCAACATAAGGGCAGGACGCGGCTCCAGACTATTTTAAAGCTTGCTGAATTTTGACTGATACCATTATAATTTCTTTTTGGGCTACAAGCAATTTCAACAAAATCCAAGTGAGGTATAATCATGCTGGCGATTGATGTCAAAGATTTGCGCAAGTCGTTTAGCGTCCAGAAAAGCCGAGGTGGGCTGAAGGGTGCGTTCCAAGACCTGTTTGCACGTCAATACCAAGAGGTATTGGCTGTAAATGATATTTCGTTTCAGATTCCGCAGGGTGAAATATGCGGATATATTGGGGAGAACGGTGCCGGTAAATCAACAACGATCAAGATGTTGACCGGCATTTTGGTGCCTACTTCAGGGCAAATATCAGTTGGTGGATATGTTCCGTATCAGGAACGGGAGAAGTTTGTACAGAATATAGGTGTTGTTTTTGGTCAGCGCAGTCAATTGTGGTGGGATATTGGCGTTATCGAATCCTTCCATTTATTGCGCAAAGTATATCGTGTCGGAGAAGTTGATTTCCGCAAACGGCTGGATGAACTGGTTGAGCGATTACAGCTTCAGGACCTGTTAAGCCGTCCGGTGCGGAAGCTCAGTCTTGGTCAGCGTATGCGCTGTGAGTTAGTTGCAGCATTATTGCATAACCCGAGTATTGTTTTTCTGGACGAGCCAACCATTGGTTTGGATATTGTGGTGAAGTCGGAAATTCGGGATTTCTTGAAAGACATGAACAAGGAGCATGGAACGACCATTCTGCTCACGACCCACGATTTGCAGGACATTGAGGCACTGTGTTCCCGGGTCATCATGCTTGATGCAGGTAACATCATTTATGATGGAGGTCTGGATCATCTCAAGTCCCAGTGGGGTAAGGAGCGGGAGATCCGCTTCAAGTTTGGTTCAGCTCACAACATGAGTCAGATGCAGGAATGGACTGCTGCGTTGCCTGTACGTTGGACGGTTGAAAATGAATTGTCCGCATCCGTATGGATTCCGCTGGAACTGAACGTTTCGGATGTACTCGGACGTGTCGTTGGACAAGCCGATATTACCGATATTCAGATTATCGAGATTAACACGGATGAGATTGTGCGCAGTATTTACCAATCCGGTTCCGCCGAGCGTCCCGAGATAGTGGGAGCAGGGAAAGAAGCGGTGGGTGTATCCTGAGATGAATAGTGCATTTATTGATTTTATGCGCATCCGTTTTCTAACGATGCTGGCATACCGGGTGAATTATTACTCCGGCATTTTGATATATACGCTGAATATCGGCGTGTATTACTTTACCTGGCAAGCCATTTACGGTAGCAGTGGTGAACTCGGCGGCTTCACGGCAGCGCAGATGACCACTTACATCGCTGTATCCTGGATGGCACGTGCCTTTTACTTTAACAACCTGGACCGGGAGATTGCCGCAGATATACGAGATGGCTCCATTGCGATTCAATTCATCAGGCCGATCAATTACGTTATGGTCAAAATGATGCAGGGTCTTGGCGAAGGTATTTTCCGCTTCCTGCTACTCATGATTCCGGGAATGCTCATTGCCATTCTGCTGTTCCCGGTTGAATTGCCTACGGCGCCATCGGCGTGGATTGGCTTTCTCGTCATGCTGTTCTTCAGTTTCCTCATTAACTCCCAGATTAATGTGATAACGGGACTGGCGGCATTCTTTGTGGAAAACAATGAAGGCATGATGCGTATGAAACGCGTCGTGGTTGATTTGTTCTCCGGTCTAATCATCCCGATCAGTCTGTATCCAGGCTGGATGTCTGCGGTGATGAAAGTATTGCCTTTTCAGGCCATTACGTATCTGCCCGGTTCCGTGTTCACTGGAAGAGTGGAAGGTACCGCCATCTGGAGTGTACTCGGCATTCAGGTGTTCTGGTTTGCCGTACTGCTGCTTCCGATGGTATTGATCTGGCGTAAGGCGCGCAAGCGTCTGTTCGTGCAAGGGGGATAACAGATATGTACTATATGGGTCTGATCTGGGAATATTTGAAAAATTACATGAAAACACGACTCACGTACCGTGCTGATTTCTGGGTGGAGATCCTATCGGATTTGCTGTTCCAGGCAACCAACCTGATCTTTATCTTTGTGGTCTTTCGCCATACGGATAACCTGGGCGGCTGGAGTGAGAGTGAAGTGCTCTTTGTTTATGGATATTTTATGGTGCCCTATGGCATCTTCAGTTGTTTTATCAATCTGTGGGGATTCAGTGAGCGGTACATCGTCAAAGGTGAGATGGATCGGATCCTGACACGTCCTGCACATAACCTGTTCCAGATATTGCTTGAAAATGTAGATCCGCCTGCACTTGTGGGTTCGTTTATCGGCCTGATCATCATGATCTTCAGTGGCGCAGAGATGGGTCTGATGCTGGAGTGGTGGCATATCCCTGCCTTGATTATTTTGGCACTCAGCTCAGTCATGATCTATGCCGGCATCTATACCACCCTGACTTCGTTGTCCTTTTATTCGGACGCGCCAACAGGTATCCTGCCGTTGATGTATAACATTCAAGGATATGGACGCTACCCGGTAACGATCTATAACCGTGCTATTCAGGTGCTGTTAACCTGGATCATTCCGTTTGCCTTTGTGGGGATCTATCCCGCAGCGTTGTTCCTGGAGAGGTCCGAGATGCATCGCATGGCGCTGCTTACACCTGTGATGGGATTGGTGTTTGGCTCCATGGGCTTGCTATTGTGGAATTTTGGCGTGAAGCGGTATCGCGGAGCAGGTTCATAATAACGCCCTATAGCATTTCATGGGGGAGATTAGGGAGGAACTGACATGACGTTAGTTGTAGGCGAATTGGCACCGGATTTTGAACTTCCGTCCAGTACGGGAGAATCAGTAAAGCTTTCGGATTACCGCGGACAGCGGGTACTGCTTTATTTTTACCCCAAGGATATGACTTCGTCTTGTACGCAACAGGCTTGTGATTTTCGGGATCGACATGCTGAATTTGAAGGGCTGAACACGGTCATTCTCGGAATCAGCACCGATCCGATGAAACAACATGACAAGTTTATTGCCAAATATGGACTGCCGTTCACTTTGCTATCGGATGAAGAGCACGTTGTAGCCGAGCAATACGGTGTATGGCAGCTGAAGAAAATGTATGGCAAGGAGTACATGGGTATGGTTCGCTCCACTTTTCTGATTGATGAAGAGGGGAAATTGATCAAGGACTGGTCCAAAGTTCGGGTCAAAGGACATATCGAGGCTGCGCTTGAGGCTGTGAAGACATTGTAATTAATGAACTAGACATGTGTGAATAAATACATCTTAACCGTTTCATCATTAAAGGCTGTGCTTCGCGGAATTTACCGTGAACACAGCCTTTTTAGGTGGGCAATCGTTTTTGATTGGTTGAATTATTCTTGCTCTTGCCAGAACGAAGCCGATGCACGAGCAGTAGGAATAGCGGAATAATAAAGCTTACCGTGATATCCCAATCCACCCAAGCGGGCATGATCGTATTGGTGTAGAAAATGACATTGGGAGAAATCAGGACAGCTAAAGCAAATAATAACATGGCTGATGGCAGGATGAGAGGTTTATATGTCTTTAATCGAAATAGCTGAGCTGTTCCAACGACAAAGGAGAACATGTACAGCAGGCTTTTGAAATAGGTAGCAATTAACCAAGCGGTCGCCATGAACGCCTCAATTCGCTCAAAAAAGTTGCCGATATTAATTTTCTGGGACAGGGTATAGGAGATGTAGATGTCATGCTGTGTCAGAAAGGGGCCAAATATCATCAGTGAAATGACCAACAGTGTGGTTAGCAACAGCCCTCCACATAAAGTAGCGAGTAACATGTCCCGTTTGATGTGAGGCCCGGACATCACATAAGGAAGAACCATGGTGATCACGATTAGTTCACCAAAGGAAGTGAAAGCCCCTCTAATGACAGACTGCATCAGATGAAGCCAAGGGGTGTCCAAGTAAGGCTGTAGATTTGAACTGTCTACTTTGGGCATCAGCCCCAGAAATAATAGAATCATAAATGCAACAACGATTGGAGTCAGCATTTCACTGCTTGCTCCTATTGTATGCAAGCCATGCATAAGCCCCCAGACCAGAGCGCACATAAGGATAATTAGAATGACCCGGATGGGGGTCTGAAGGTAGATCTGTGTGGTCATAAAGTCACCGACTTCACGGATACATATGACAGCGCCTATGGCGAAATAAAATAGATATGCAGCTGCCAAAACAGACCCTGCCCACCGGCCAAGTATTTTTTGGCAGATTTCAATAAGGGAAAGATCAGGATGCGTCTGATGAAGTTTGTATAGCACCCACATGATGAGCATGCCGATCGGTTGACCGATAAGAGAACAGATCCATGCATCCTGTTTACCGGAAACAGTTACCACGGAGGGATAGAGTAGAATCATGTCCCCAATCATGACGAGAAAGGTAAGGACTGCAAATTGCCTAATGGTGATTTTCTCCTTAATTAACATAGACACCGTTCTCCTTCTCTATATTAAGCATGGATGATATTCATGAATGAACCGTTTTTCCATCCACACCAGGTTCCTTCCCCCAAAAAAAGCACTCATTCCTGTGAGGAATTGTTTGTAGTCACCGATGATTTTCTGTAAGACTTGAGCAATTGTATCAGCAGGAGACAACCCGGCAGAATGATCCCCAGTGTGGTATCCCAATCTACCCAATATGGAACAATGGTGATCACGATAAAAGTAATGCTTGGTGAGATCAGATTGGCTAATCCGAAAATGAGTAAAGATGCAGGGAGTACTAGTATCTGATACTGCTTAAGCTTGAACAGTTCCGCACAACCAACAATAAAGGCGTATAAGTATATCATCGCTTTGAAGTACGTAGAGATCAGCCAGGAAGAAGCCATAATCGCTTCAATACGTTCAAAAAAGTTCCCAATACTGATTTTCTGGGACAAAATAAACGAAGCATATATATTATGTTGCGTAAGAAAGGCACCCAAGACCAGCAACGATATGGTAACGAGTGTTGCCAATACCAAACTACCTAGGCCAGCTGCAATAATTACGTCCCGTGTTCGATGAGCCTGCTTGGCAACATAGGGCAGTATCATCATGATAGGAACGACTTCACCGATTGGATATATAATGCTTACCAGAATGCCTTGCGAGATAGAGACAACACCCGTATCACTTACTGGCTTCAAATTTCTGATATCAATCTGAGGAAGCAGGCAGACTGCAAGAACGACAATAAACACAATAACGACGGGCATCAGTAGTTCACTACTTCGCCCCATCGCCTCTAATCCATGAGACACTCCCCAGGCAATCACGATGACGAACATCAGAATGATGATGCGAAGGGGAGTGTACGGGAAGATTTGAGTGGTCATGAAATCGCCGACTTCTCTCGTATGTGTGGAAGCACCAATAATGAAAAAGAACAGGTAGAGGCAGGAAAAGAAAGTACCTGGCCAGAACCCTAGAATGCTTCGTGCCATCTGCACCAGATTTTTTTCTGGGTGCATGCTACATAGCTTCAGGAACATGGCCATCAGTGCCATCCCCAGAGGAACGCCTATAAAAGCGCAAATCCAGGAGTCTTGTTTGGCATAGGACGTGATGACCGAGGGGTAGATCAGCATCATATCCCCGACCACCATCATAAAGATGAGCGTGGTCAATTGTCTTGTTCCAAGGCGCCCCTGTTCCAGCATAATGGTCCTCTCCTTTTTCTAGGTTCCCGTCAGATGTGCCAAGAATTGATTAACAGGTTCATAGATCCACATGATGATATAGAGCGGACTGGGGAAATCCCACAGGTTGGCTGCAATCACACTGAACCCTGTGGCTATGACGAGCATTCCGCTGTACACAACTGTTTCCCTCCATTCCTTACGGCGGATGAGACCTGGAAGATCAACCATGCCTACGAGGCCCCCTATGACAATGACAGTAATTGTAATCAACATCCGGTCTCACTCCTTCAAATCCTCCTTGAATGAATCATCCAGTGTACCTACACGTTTGATCTGTACATTGGCTTCATACTTAACATCCAGATTCTCAAAATATTGATCCCAATCCTTCTCAATCTTTTTGAAAAATTTGGGATCGGCATGATACACTTCCTGACCGAATCCAAAAATGTCGGTATGGAATTTTCGTCTCACGGAGTTCACGGATTTTTCCATCAGTTCTATCAGTCGCTCCTCACTGTCCTTTTCCAACTCTTTGAGCGTTTTCATCGAACCAATTCTGATTCCACACTCTACTGCACCAATGGAAGAAACATTTTTGAGTTTGATGTGGATCACAGGCTGGTCGTTAATGACCTTTGCTTTTCGTTGGGTCTTGGTACGGAGAGCTTTGAACGTCACATTTCCTCCCTTTCGGCAAGGCATGTGACTGATGGTAGACACCACATTGTCGCGGATGTAGTTGTATCCTTTTGATTCATCTTCCGTTAACCAGCCGATCAGTTTGTCCTTTTTGAAGATGCTTAATCCCGTAGAATTCAGATTGGCCGGAGATTTGATTGTCGCAATATTATCTTTGCTTCCGCTTCTCGCTGAACTGCCAACAACCTCTACTCCGGTGATGACAGGTTGTATTCCGGGAGTTAGCATGTATTCCATTAACTGATCACCAGTTACCGTGGTTGTGGGAGACCAGGTTTTGGCAGATACGTCCAGAGAATTAAACATCTTCTCCGCAGGGATATTCTCAAGTGGGGTAAGCACGTTCAGTACTTTGGAAGCCGTTGTATTTCGTGCAACCAAGACGTAATAATCGGGACGGACAGTAGCTTCTCGCATTAACGCTTCCATAACATCGTAGATGCCCTCTTTGCGTGCATATTCTTCACCAAACACCAGTACACGGATATGTGCCATGAATATGCGGCGTGGGCTTGTCTCGGTTAGCTTTTGAATCGCTTCAAACAGCGTGGGCGCGGACGCTTCGTACAGCGTCACAGGAGTGCCATTGCCTCCCCCTGACTTGGAGGAAACTTCATTTGGCACAACGACCTGAGCACTCACTTTAATCAAATCGCCATCCTTGTCTACACCAAGACCCAGCATAATGCCAAGTTCATTCAGTTCCTGGCGATCCCAGCATCCGGTAAGGAGAGGGAGTAGGAATGCAATGCATACAATTAATCGGAAGCACTTGTTCATACGTTGTTCTCCTTACCGAATTAACGCTTCGTTTTTTTTGTGGCTTGTCTGGTTTTGTTCGGTGTACCCGTAGAGAGTGGTCGTGTTTTCATACGGGACCAGGGTACACGAAACAGCGTATCCTTCAGATCTTTCTGAATGAAAGGTGCAAAGGGGGACATATACGGTACACCAAAAGAACGCAAGCTGCACAGGTGTGTAACCGTAATGAGCAGAACAATTAGAATACCGTAGAATCCAAAAGCTGCCGCGAGAATCATCAATACAAATCGCAAAATTCGGACAGAGATAGAAAGTCCATTCTCTGGAATGACATAACTGGATATGGCTGTTATGGAAACGATAATAACCATTGCTGCGGAGACAACTCCTGCATCTACGGCGGCTTGGCCAATGACCAGTGTTCCGACAATGGAAACGGCCTGACCGACCGTTTTCGGAATACGTATACCTGCTTCCCGCAAAATTTCATACGTTAGCTCCATTAGTATGGCTTCGATGAAGGCGGGGAAAGGAACACCTTCACGCTGGGCTGCCAGACTGATGAGCAGGTTGGTAGGGAGCATTTCCTGATGAAAAGTGGTAATGGCAATATAAAAGGATGGGGCAAGCAGGGCGATAAAAAAGGCTAGATATCGTATCATTCGAATCAGTGTACTGATATCTGCACGCTGATAGTAGTCCTCTGGAGACTGAAAGAAATGAACAAACAAGGCAGGGACAAGCAATACAAACGGCGTACCGTCCACGATGATGGCTACTCTGCCCTCAAGCAAAGCAGCACAAACCGTATCGGGTCTTTCACTGTTATAGACAGTGGGAAAGATCGTTCCCGTCTTATCCTGTACCAGTTCCTCGATATATCCACTCTCAAGGATACTGTCGATATCGATCTCATCGAGTCTTCGACGCAGTTCTTTTACAATCTCCTGATCCACGATATGTTCCAGATAGAGCACAGCAACTCGGGTTTTGGTAATCTCACCTATTTCTCTTTCTTCGATCCAAAGATGAGGATTACGGATTCGTTTGCGGATCAATGATGTGTTGGTACGCAGGTTTTCGTTGAAGCCTTCCATAGGTCCCCGAACGACGGTTTGGGAGACAGGTTCTCCAACGGATCGATCTTCCCAGCCTGCGGCACCAATCTTCAATCCTCGTACAGATCCTTCAAGCAGTAAGATAGCTGATCCCGAAAGAAGTGCATTCATTACTTCATCCATATCATTGACCAGCAATACATCACTGGCGATCAAGATATCATTCTGGAGGTAGCTGAGATGTTCATCGTCTGCAGAGAATTCAGGGAGATCACGCTTTTGCAATAATGATTCCATGATGGAATGATTCAGAATCTGCACATCCACTAATCCATCAATGTACAACATGACTGCAGGCCATTTATGTAAACACTGGAGAGGGCGCATCATCAAGTCGTTGCTGTTCCCCATCACTTGCTTGCAGTATTCCATATTTTCGCTTAGATCCGGAGAGATTTGCCTCTGATCTTGGCGTTCCAGCGACGATTCACTCATGCCTTCACCTCCCTATACACCCTATATTTTCAAGTTAGTATGACCTGGATGAATTCGGATTATCACAAAAAAAAGGAGCTGCGATTATTCGCAACTCCTTGCCTGTTTATTATAGATGGACTTTTGTCCGAATTTACTTTTGTCTTTGTCGAACAGGGGCTGGCTTGGATACGGTGGATCTTGCTGTCCATGCTTTGCGGTAACGATAGAGCACAGCTACGATAAGCAATAGGCCGATTCCTCCCACGATATATGCTGCATATTGATGAGCCAGATGGAATACGGCGTTCCACTGGGGGCCAAATATTTTGCCAATGCCCAGAAACAATACAACCCAGAATAACGCGCCTGAATAGGCGTAGAGAGCGAATTTACGAAAGGGAACAGCGGCTATGCCCGCGAAATATCCGGTGAAATGCCTTACACCCGGAATGAAATAACCGATGAAGATTAAGGCATTACCATACTTGGCAAACCACTTTTGCGTTTTATCGAGCTTGTCCTGCTTCAGCAGAAACCATTTTCCGTATCGTGTTATAAAGGGCAGTCCTGCTTTGGCTCCAATAAAATAAGTGATGGTCATGCCAATCGTTGTCCCCAGAAAAGCCAGTATGGTGAGGATTCCAAAGTCGAGATGCCCCTTGTAGGAGAGAAACCCTGCGTAAGCCATCGTTGTTTCACCAGGAAAGGGAAGTGCGATGAATTCAAGCAACAAGCCAAAAAACAAAACGCTGTATCCGTAGGACCCAAACAGATGTTGGATCTTCTCAAGCAATTCCAATAGATTTCACTCTCCTGAATACGGGGTGGGAGCATGAATACTCTCCAAGGTGTTTTAATGTGTTCTGCCTGTTCATTATGCTACCTAATCTGAAGCGAAGAATCAATCAGGCTACATAGCAAATTGTGAAAAAATATTAAACAAAATCACGTCTTTTTTCAATGTAGCCTCCATATAATTCTAACAAATCTGCTGAAATCTATCAGCAAATTACTAGAGACGGTGGAGGTCGATTCGTAAATGGTACAGAGACCGGAATTCAGAATCAAGGAAATAGGGGGAAACTCTGCAACAACCATACATATGTTTTTAGCTGGACAGTGGTCTGTCATTCTCATGCGTATTACGATATTGTTATGTGCATTTGCTGTATATGCAGGCACGGCTTATGCATCTTCTGCTTCCGGCTCAGGTGATCCAATCCCGGAAGATAAGAATACTCAAGACAAGGTAGTTTATCTGAGTTTTGACGATGGACCGGGTAACCATACCCGTGAAGTATTGGATATTTTGCGCAAGGAGAAGGTTTTGGCTACATTTTTTGTGCTGGGTGAGCAGGCAGAACGTTATCCCGAGTTAATCCGGGGGCTTGTGGAGGATGGACATGCTTTGGGCAATCATACGTTTAATCATCAATATGAACAGCTGTACAGTGATTTCAAAGTGTTCTGGAAACAGATCAAGCAGACAGAGGAAGTGCTGGAGCGTATAACCGGTTTCCGTCCGAATCTGGTGCGAGCACCAGGCGGTACCTATGGACATTTTGACCAGAGTTATTTTGATTTGCTCCAACTGGGTGGATACACCGTCATGGACTGGAACGTCGATAGTGGAGATTCCAAGCGTAAAGGTGTTCCGGCCAAAGAGATCCTCAGCAATTCGACCAAAGTACCTGCGGGAGCACGTTCGGTCGTTGTCCTGATGCATGACGGTGGTGCACATGCTGAAACGGTAAAAGCACTTCCGGGTATTATCAAATATTATCGTGATCATGGATATCGTTTTGACACCATAAAGAGTACGGATCAACCCGTTCAATTCCGTGTACATCCAGATGGTAAGTATAAGGCCCGCAAGGCGCCAGGAAAGGCCTGGATTGGAGAGCATGTAGAAGCGAACGCGACGTTATGGCTTGCAAGCAAGAAGCTGAAGGTAGAGGTGGGCTTGGCTACAGCTACCTTGCAACCGGGCGAGTTCCGCATGGAGGGGCAGCGAATCATGGTGCCATTGCGTACTTTCATGAAAAAATTCGGGGGCAGCACTCGCTGGGACTCTGAAACAAGGACGGCCATAGCAGTATGGAAGGAAAGAACGATTCATGCAGACAGTGTGAGTGGAACACTGACTACAACCGGGGCAATTGAAACGGGAGCAGTACAGAGTCAAGGTGGAACCATCTGGGTTCCGTTACGTGAGCTACTGGAGCAGATGGGGTTGAGGGTGAATTCCTTAACCAGTAATGAAGCAGAGTGGACGGTAAAGGCGGGCACTTCCAGATCCATTTCGGCAATGAACAACATATTTAAGTATAAAATGATCTGAAGAAAGTAATTCTTGCAGGACTATTCTCTCTACTTCCGGGCAACACTGAATCATAGATTACTATGGTTCAGGAATGCTGATGAACGGAAGGAGATCAGAGAAATGTCTTATATCCGAATGGAACATGAACATGCTGTTGAATTGTTAAACCGGGTCATGAAGCGTGTTGAGAGTGTGATTATTGGCAAAAAAACAGAGATTCGTTATGTCCTTACCGCAATGCTCAGTGGAGGTCATGTACTTCTGGAAGATGTGCCGGGTACCGGGAAAACGATGCTGGTTCGTGCCGTTGCTTCTGCACTGGACTGCTCCATGGGCCGGATTCAATTCACGTCCGATGTCATGCCGGCAGATGTTACGGGCACTTCAATCTATCATCCACATACAGCTGAATTCAAGTTTCGGCCCGGACCCGTCATGTCCAACGTTGTCCTGGCTGATGAAATAAATCGCGCTTCACCACGCACTCAGTCTGCCCTGCTGGAGGCAATGGAGGAACGACGTATTACGGTTGATGGCACAACCTATGCCTTGCCACGCCCGTTCTTTCTGCTGGCGACACAGAACCCGTTACAGTTCGAAGGTACGTACCGTCTGCCTGAAGCGCAGCTGGATCGATTTATCATGAGAATTGGACTGGGGTATCCCGATCCGGCACAGGAATTGGAATTGTTAACCCGCATGCAAGGTAGAGAAGCGCTTGATGAACTTCGCCCTGTTCTCCTTGCTGAAGAGGTCGTAGCCATGCAGCGTGAAGTCAAACAGGTACATGTTGATCCGGTCGTTAAACAGTATCTGGTGGCTGTTGCTGTAGCCTCTCGCAGCCTTCCGGCGGTCAGACTGGGCATCAGTCCGCGTGGAACACTGGCCTGGATGGCTGCGGCGCAGTCATTTGCCTATCTTCAAGGGCGCAGTTATGTCATTCCGGATGATGTGAAAGAGGTAGCTGTGCCTGTCCTTTCCCACCGTATTCAATTGAAGGCCCAGAACAGAGCGGAGGTTTGGGGGCAAGTACAGGTCATTGAAGAAGCATTGTCAACGGTCCCGGTACCTGTACAGATGGCATCACAGGGAAGGGGACGGAGGCAATGACTGCGCTGGGACAACGGATTGTGAGTGCTGTCTTGGTGGTGGCTTTTGCTTCCTTGTATCAGTGGCATGGGGGCAAAGCGGCGTTGTTTCTATCCGTTATAGCTTTCTTGATGTTCACAGGAGGTCTGCTTCTCCATTGGTTCGGACCACGGCATATTCACATCCGTCGGAAAATACACACGAACCGGATTGAGGCAGGCGAGCAGGTACGGGTTCTAGTCGAACTGGAATTCAATTGCCGTATTCCATTGTTATGGATCGTTCTGTGTGAGAACACACCTGCAGGTGTTCATCGCAAATTGATTTTCCCGGGAACACGGCGACAATTTTCCTATCAATATGAATGTTCCGGGTTACGCAGAGGAGTCTACAGATGGGATACGGGCAGATTGTACTGGGGTGATATGTTTGGCTGGAATACTCTCTCCGCAGAGACCTCGGGAGGTACCCCTTTGATTGTTGTTCCTCAAGCAACAGCTTGGGGGAAGGGTGATTCGGTAGAATTCGCAGCGATGATCGAAGGGACTCTGTCGGAGCGACGAAATAGCCAGGGAAACCGTAGTCCTGAGTTCCGTGAATATCAGCAGGGTGACCCACTGGGACGAGTTCATTGGAAAAGTACAGCCAAAACGGGAAAACTTCAGACCTTTCTGCCTGATACCACGGATCTGGCTTCGCTCGGCATCCTTGTGTATGAAGGCGCGTCGGGTTATGACGTAAAACAACGGGAGAACATGGATGCACCTGCCTTTGAACGAGTGGTTCGTGCAGCTGCCCGCTGGATTCATACCGCTGAACGGGATGACATTCCTTATCATCTGTGGATGGAAGGCGGCGATAAGAACTATGATGCACAAGATCAATGGCAACATGGGCCGTTCCATGCAGATGATGAGAATCATGGACTGGACAAGTTAGCGGGGGCACAAATATCCAAAGCACAATCAGGCTCTGTTTCGCTTCGAACGGAGATGCTGGATGGACTGGCGAGCGGGTCGCGAATTGTGGTTCTCACAGGCAAGATGGATCAGGTTCTGGCCGAATGGATCATAACTGCAATCGGGTCGGGTTATCGTGTAGAGGTGCAATTGACTGAAGCAAACCAGAACCAAAACCAATTAGGATCAACGGATAGATTGATGAATGGATTGGGATATGACAGCTTAAGCTTGGAGCGGCTTCGTCACAGCGGGGTGCCGATCCATGCGGTTACAGACGTTGCGTTATCTTCATTGGGAAAGGTGGAGGTAACGGATGTGGGAGCGTAATGGTAACCAGCAACCCGATTCCACTATGGCCGACTTAGAGTCAACGGCCCGTACGAGAATGGAATTGGCCTATTCTGTACATCAAACTGTGAACCAGAATTCTGTGACGGACATAAAGGATGAGGGAGATGTTAGCGTACCTGTCCTGTACAAAATTGTTATTTCGGTCATTTTACTTATACTGTCTCTGGAGTGGATATATCCTGTTACATCATCAGATCAGCAGGGCAGTGAACGGTTCTTGTCCGTAATGGCGGGATTAACGGGAGCGTTATTGCTCGCGGGGTTAATTCGTACAGGATGGATCACCGGAGTACTGATCCGATTATTCATAGCACTTGCTGCTTTATGTCTGATGTACGGAGGAAGTGATCCTGTTCGTTGGGCGGCCGCTTATCCGGGAATATTTTCAGCGGATATGGACACGTTTATAAATAACTGGCGATTTCACTCGATTAGTACAGAAACGAGAGGGTTGTTCATGATGTGCGGCTGGAGCATGCTCATGGCTTCTGTGCAATCCCTCGTATTGTTACGTCGAAGCGTTATGCTGTTTGGCAGTGCAACGCTGCTTTATTTGCTTTTGCTTGAATCCTTTGCGGGGCTGGATGTGTATGCTTCTTTAATACGGTCTGTCCTATGGATTTTTCTTATTCAGGCTCTGCTCCAGCTATTACGTCTCAATGGAGGAGTCACGACTCCGAGTTATCGCGGCAGCCCCTACGGCCGTTGGAGTGCAGTAACTATCGCTGTTTCCGCAGGTATGGTGTTTCTCTCGGCGTTACCTGGCCAGTTTGCTTCCATTCCTCAACCGGAACGCATATCTTTGGAGCAGATGGGTGAACGCCTAGCTCGCTGGGCAGGTTATACACAGCACAGTAGTATCCCTGCTGCAACGGCAGTCACGGGATATAGCACAGCGGACGCGCCTATGGGAGCACCGTTGGTGCAGGGGAATTCCCTCTTTTTTATAGCGAAGAGTCCAAAAGTGACGTATTGGCGAGGGGAGACCCGTTCATATTATAACGGTAGTACTTGGAGTGACCCGGGTCAAAGCTTCGAAACGGCAAGTCCATCCGGAATGCTGCGTGCTGATGGTTGGGAGAATTCAACCTATTGGAGTCGCATTCGCCAAACTGTCATGATGCAGCGAGAGTGGAAAGGACCAAATCCTCTCTTTACCGGGGGCATACCGGTTAACGTATCGTTCCAGGATAAGAACAAGGATAATCAGGAAAACATGTTTTCTTTGCTGTCTAATCGCGATTCGGCAACATTGTGGCTCGCGAGCTCCGGAAACGATAAGATAGTTAAACATTATTCGGCAGACGTCATGGTCCCTGTCGCAACACCTGAACAGTTACGTCTACTTGAGGAAACGAATAAAGGGAAAGATCCGGCAGCCATCCGGAGGGATTATCTGCAATTGCCTACATCACTACCTGGTCGAGTGCAGACGCTTGCCAAGGAAATCATTCAAGGCAGTGAGACCCGGTATGACGCTGTGCAGGCCGTCAAGACTTATCTGGCTGCTCATGCCGAGTATACGTTGGATACCCGTATGCCACCGCGAGGAACAGATTTTGTGGATGATTTTCTATTCGTCACCCGGCAGGGGTATTGCAATCATTTCTCCACAGCCATGATTGTGTTGCTGCGTGCAGAGGGCATCCCAGCACGCTGGGTTAAAGGTTTTGGCCCCGGAGTTGCTGACCCGGATGTGCTCAGTCAGTATGTGATTTCACAGGGAGATGCACATTCCTGGGTAGAGGTATATTTTCCGGGTGCAGGCTGGATGCCGTTTGAGGCCACGCCAGGCTTCGCCATGGCGCAAGGCGCGGGCGAAAGTGTCGCAGCACTCGCCGGGCCGCAGCCTGTTGCGGAGAATCCGCCGTATATGAGCGGCGGATTGGGTTACGCGGGCGCGTGGCTGCTCGCCCGCGCACGGGCCATTGCCGCGGAGCCATGGCTCGCGGCAGCCCTTGTGGCAGCGGCCCTGATGGGCGCCGCTGCTCTGGTCCGCATGCGGCGGCTACGCCCCGCGCTGCGGTTAGGGCTGCTGCTGGCGTGGCCACGCAGCAGCTTTCCAGACCGCGAGCGGCTGCTGGGTGCCGCCGCTCCGGTCTGGGCCGCGCTCGCGCGCCGGTACGGCCCGCGGCCGCCGGGTATGACGCTGCGTGAATATGCAGCGTCACCGGCTCTGGCCGCAGGCGCGGACGGCGCGGACATCGCGCGGTTTGCAGCCGACTGGGAACGGCTGCTGTACGGGCCAGACCGTCCGCTGCGCGCGGACAGTCTGGACTTCCTGCGCCGGGCACTTCGTCTGGCCCGGCGGTTGCAAGCGTTGTAACACAAGGATGTTACAACGTTACACCAAAGATGCGAATCAGCTGCCATACAATCGCTATCGCTTTCCAATAGAGCTTGGCCACTTGTGGGCAGATGAAGATCACCATTGGCTGGCGCACTGTTTTTAAACGCAGCATTTGGTTTACGTTGCATGCCATACATAAGACGCCTTTCGCGCTGCGCTGCGAACGAGGCGTCTTTCCACGATCATACACTTGAACCAGCATCTTGCTGCCAAGCTTTTCTGTTCGAAATTTCATATTTATAGGCATTTGGTAATCCTGTTTTGAGATGTCGAAAAAAGGAGTTTCGCCTTTCCTTGACGGTATGTTTTGTCGTTGCGTATAATTAGTTTCATTGAATTGAGGGAGGCACGGTTATGAATAAACAGAATGAAATTGTAGTTGTCCTTGACTTCGGGGGTCAATACAATCAGTTAATCGCCAGAAGAATCCGGGATCTTGGCGTATACAGCGAGCTTTTGCCGTATAACACACCGGCGGAAAAGATCGCAGAAATGGCACCAAAAGGAATCGTATTTTCAGGTGGGCCGTCCAGCGTATACGCTGAGAATGCTCCACACGTGGACCCAGGTGTCTATGACCTAGGCTTGCCAATCTTCGGTATCTGCTACGGAATGCAGCTTATGGCCCAACAGCTCGAAGGTAAAGTAGAACGTTCCGAGAAGCGAGAGTACGGTAAAGCAGACCTTGAGTTTGCCGCTGGATCTACATTGGCAAAAGGCATTGAAGGCGAACATACGGTATGGATGAGTCACGGTGACCACGTGGTTACACTTCCTCCAGGTTTCAAACTGGATGCAGGTACGGAAAGTGCGCCAATCGCTGCCATGAGTGACGATGAGCGTAATTTGTATGCTGTTCAGTTCCATCCGGAGGTACGTCACTCTGTTCGCGGTAACGACATGATTCGTAACTTCCTGTTCGAAATCTGTGGTTGCGAAGGCAACTGGACGATGGAGACATTCATCGATGACACCATCAGAGACATTCGTGAAAAAGTGGGCGACAGTAAAGTACTGTGTGCACTGAGCGGCGGTGTAGATTCTTCCGTTGTAGCTGCATTGCTTCACAAAGCCATTGGTGATCAACTGACATGTATGTTTATCGACCACGGTCTGTTGCGTAAAGGTGAAGCAGAAAGTGTAATGGAGACGTTTGTCGGCAAATTCGACATGAAAGTTGTCAAAATTGATGCACAAGAGCGCTTCATGTCCAAACTGGCTGGCGTGGATGATCCAGAACAAAAACGTAAAATCATCGGTAACGAGTTTATTTACGTATTTGACGAAGAGTCCAAGCAGTTCGATGACTTTGCATTCCTGGCACAAGGTACACTGTACACGGACATCGTAGAAAGTGGTACAGCGACTGCACAGACGATCAAATCCCACCACAACGTGGGCGGTCTGCCTGAGGACATGAACTTCAAACTGATCGAGCCACTGAGCACGTTGTTCAAGGATGAAGTACGTAAAGTCGGTACCGAGTGTGGCTTGCCGGACGAAATTGTACACCGTCAGCCGTTCCCTGGTCCGGGTCTTGCGATCCGTGTTCTTGGTGAGGTTACCGAAGAGAAACTTACCATCGTTCGTGATTCAGACTACATCCTGCGTGAAGAGATTGCCAAAGCCGGTCTCGACCGCGAAATCTGGCAGTACTTCACAGCCCTGCCTAACATGAAGAGTGTCGGCGTTATGGGTGATGCACGTACGTATTCCTACACTGTAGGTATTCGTGCTGTAACATCCATCGACGGTATGACAGCTGACTGGGCACGTATCCCTTGGGATGTGCTGGAGAAAATCTCCGTACGGATCGTTAACGAAGTTGATAACGTAAACCGTATTGTGTATGACGTAACATCCAAACCACCTGCAACAATCGAGTGGGAATAGGATATAGACTCTTAACGATAGGTTTAAAAAATGCTCTTTTATCTGCGGTATTTCGCAAATAAAAGGGCGTTTTTTTATTAAGAAGAATATTGTGATCAAATTTTTGTAGGGCTACTTTTTTTACAAGTAATAAACTTTCAAAATTAATCCCATTTTAAAGTTGACTTCATGATCCTTTCAGGTCAAGCCTGTACAATAAGTACATACTAAGAGCTATATGGCTACTGAAAGGAGAATTGAATGTATGCGTAAAACCGACTATATGAGCAAATGGAAGATGGGCATTGGAAGTGCGTTTCTGATGGTGATGCTGGCAGGATGCGGTTCAGGAATGCAAGATCTGGCTTCCGGTTCGGGGGACTTTCCATTTGTGAACTTAGAGGCAGCGGATGCTTCTTCCGATCAGACCAGTAACCAGGAGTTATCCTCTGACTCAACAACAAACACAAATCAGGAACAACAAGAGATACAGGATGCTCCGCAGACAGAGATATAATTAACATAGGACTGATCCGGTAAAAAGTAGTTCCGGCGTATGTCGCAAGTTGCTCCATATACCTAATGAGTATAAGTCTTCGGAATACGAGATATCGTTATTCCTTGATCATCATTCACCTGATTGCTAAAACGCATCAGAAATATAAGCTAGCCTGATTAGAGCGCTTCTCGCCCACTGATCAGGCTAGCTTTTTATGTTATCCTGCGGAACTTTCAGTCTGAAAGAATGGACATATCCCATTGAGATTACACCGAAAAAAGCGTATTCAATTGGGTTGTAAACCGCTGAACTGGTTCAATCTGTTAAATAATACGAACGATATTATAAAAGGGGGATATTAATATTCGTTTTTCTCATTGACAAAAACATACTGCCCTCCTAAAATAGTGATGGGAAACAAACAAATAGCGCATACTTATTCGTATAATCCTGGGGATTGGCCCGGGAGTCTCTACGAGATCACCCTAATGATCTGGCTACGAAGAGGAGAAGGCTAAGCACATGAATTCTACATGATTGCGGGGACATCACGCACATTAGAATTTTTTTTGTTCTTAGTAAAGGCATCGTGCCACTCCTTGTCAGCTGAACCCTGGGTGAAGAATCTTCATCAGGGTCATTTGTCGTTTTTCAATATGGCTTCAACATCTCTAAGGGGGAGTTAGTAATTATGGATCGTTTCTTTAAATTAAAAGAAAACGGAACAAACGTTAGAACGGAGATTGTTGCAGGTCTCACTACGTTTATGACAATGGCTTACATTCTTTTTGTAAATACGTTGTTCTTGGGTCAAGCCGGTGCGGGGATGTCGGATAATGCAGTATTCTTTGCAACAGCCGTCGGCGCCGGATTAATGACTATTATTATGGGATTGTTCGTGAATATTCCGATCGCACTTGCACCAGGTATGGGGCTGAATGCGTACTTCATGACTGTCGTTCTAAGTTCGAATGGAGCGATTACTTGGCAAGCAGCTCTCGGAGCGGTATTCCTTTCCGGTATCGTGTTCATTATTTTGACCGTGACGAAGATTCGTCAAATGTTGCTGGTTGCGGTTCCGCAGTCAATCAAAATGGCCATTACGGTGGGTATCGGTCTCTTTATTACCATTATTGGTTTCAAACTTGCTAATCTCGTTGCTGTAACAGTCAATGTTGCACCAGACGCAGATCTGAGTCAGCCGATTCCAGGTAGTAGTTTTAATCTGTCATTGGGTAACTTTATAACACATCACGATGCGTTGCTGGCCCTGATTGGTTTGCTCCTTATTGCTATTCTGATGGTTATGCGCGTCAAAGGCGCTCTGCTGATCGGGATCGTAGCAACAACGCTGATTGGTATTCCGATGGGCGTTACAAATCTGAGTGGTCTTTCAGGCGCAAGCTGGTTGCCTAATTTCAGTGATCTGGCGGTTGGACAGCTGGATTTGAAAGGTGCCATCAGTCTCGGATTGTTCGAGATCATCTTCATCTTTACCTTCGTTGAATTGTTCGACACGTTTGGTACGATGGTAGGTACTGCAACACGTATGGGGATTATGAAGGATAAGAAAAAAGGCGAGAAAACGATCGGTAAAGCTATGCTCGTCGATGCAGTTGGTGTCAGCGCAGGTGCTGCACTAGGTACAAGTACCATTACGGCATACGTTGAAAGTGCTTCAGGTGTTGAGGCAGGTGGACGTACAGGACTGACTTCGGTAACAACAGGTTTGTTGTTCATTTTGGCCCTGTTTATCGCACCGCTTGCGCTGGTTGTTCCATCCGCTGCGACGGCTCCGGCATTGATCATCGTGGGTGTACTTATGATGAGTCAAGTGCGCAGCATTGAGTGGGATGATTTCCTGCAAGCTTTCCCTGCATTCCTTACCATTGTATTGATGCCTTTCACAGGTGGAATCGCAAACGGGATCTCCGCAGGTATCGTATCTTATGTGATTCTGGCGGTGTTCAGTAACTTGGTTACAGAGCGTAAAGTGAAAATTCACTGGCTTATGTGGATTTTGGCGCTCATTGTAGTTTGCCGATACGTATTTATTGGCGGGGAGTAAGCGTACATTAGGTTTAATGAAGAATACGGAGATAAGTTTGTTACCTTATATATGAAAGAAGCGGAAGCCAGGGGATTTAAACCCGGAGCTTTCGCTTTTTTTTGTATTCTTTTCTTGGGAAAAATGAATTTCAAAAATGTTTTCCTTCTATATAGAAGGAATGAGTATAATGATTTATGATTTGTTGGTTGTTTATCCAATGAAATTATCGGTTAATAAGTTCTATAACGTGATGAGTATGTACTGTATACAACATGAGTTTCTCTATAAGTTGGATTAAGGATCATATAAAAAAACTTATTGCGTTTGTAAGTTAATTACTCTGATCATCAAAGTTAGTGCGCAGATGTATCATTTAGCTGGTTATAAGGAGATACTTGTTAAAAGGTCTATAGGGTACTCATTTTATAAGAATTTAATGTTTATCTAAAAAAGACTTGCGTTTCATAACTGTACATGGTATATTCTATTTCCGGCCAAAAAAACACGAGATACACGGTGCGGCAAGCGATTGAAATAAGCTTCGAAAGAAACTTGAAAAAAAGAGCTTGCAAAGTTGGTTCGGACATGGTATTATATAAGAGTTGCTGAAGAGAATAACATTCGGTAACGGAATAAGTTTGATCTTTGAAAACTGAACAACGAGTGAGTAAACATTCTGCTTGCAGAATGAACGCGAAAGTTTGAAACGAGCCTTGGCTTGGATCGACTGGAGCACAAATGAGATTTTTAATCTCGTCAGATTCAAAATGAGCTTATCGCTCTTTTCAATACTTTATTGGAGAGTTTGATCCTGGCTCAGGACGAACGCTGGCGGCATGCCTAATACATGCAAGTCGAGCGGACTTGAAGAGAAGCTTGCTTCTCGGATGGTTAGCGGCGGACGGGTGAGTAACACGTAGGCAACCTGCCCTCAAGTTTGGGACAACTACCGGAAACGGTAGCTAATACCGAATAATTGTTTTCTTCGCCTGAAGGGAACTGGAAAGACGGAGCAATCTGTCACTTGGGGATGGGCCTGCGGCGCATTAGCTAGTTGGTGAGGTAACGGCTCACCAAGGCGACGATGCGTAGCCGACCTGAGAGGGTGATCGGCCACACTGGGA
>NZ_PJFA01000024.1:0-59183 GCF_002843485.1 Paenibacillus sp. BGI2013 | reverse complement strand
GAGAACTGTTTTTGTTACGAGGTCCTAGCCCCTAAAACCGCCACGTTCTCCCGGCTTCCCCCATCGTAAAACGACCACAAAAAAAGGCCAACCAGTAATTACTGGCTAACCTGACAATACGAAAAACAGCCCAATCAAATTGGACTGTCGCAAGATGAAACTCTTTATGCCGCTTTACTAACTGTCGCTGGTTGTTCCATTTTGGACCAGTTCACGGTTTTTTCAAGAACCAGTGAAACCAATACCCCTATGACGAGACCATTACTTATGATCGGAATGAGGTACATGGGCAAAGTTTGAAAGGCCTCCGCAGGAATATTCATGACCGCAACTCCCGTGAGGACCGGCAACGCTACACGATAGATCGTTTTAGAATTAAACGTCGTACCTTCAAGCGTTCTAAGTGCCGTGCCAAACATCTGAAGATAAGCCACGAACAAAACCGCACTGCCGACGCTTGGTGGTATTTGTGCAAAAAATGCTGTCACTGAAGGTGTAAGACCTATCACACATAACATCCCCGCTCCAATAATCAAGGCAGCACGACGCAGAATGCGAGTACTCTCCAGGAACCCGATCGATGATGCAAATAAACCAAAGGGCAGCACACCTACACAGGCTGACAACATCGTGAACAGACCCGTTAGCGCATAGGAATGCCTATACTGACGACTTGTTGTTTCTGTCCGGTATAGTTTCTCAACTGTGCTTAATGTGGTGATCGAATTCGTCATGTTCACCAGTCCCACGAAAAATGCAGTAATGACAATACCCGGTTCCCATCTGGGCGCTCCCCACGGAAACAGTTCGAGACCAGCCGGGGCCTGATTCGGCTGTCCGCTATGTTGTCCAGGAAACAATAGACTATAAGCGATCCAGCCTGCCACAATCCCAATCAGGATCGCGTAGTTCCCCAGCTTCCCCCTGCCCTTTAATTGAATCCATGCCACCAAAAATGCAATGACAACGGACAATGCGGCAACAGGCAGATCGAATCGACCAAACTCCGTATATCCAATCATACCTTTGAAAAAATTCATGGTTAATTGAATCGTCATTAAGAACAACATGGCACTCTTCACCATAGGTGTGAACAGCTTTTGCAGCACTTGCGCTGCTCCCAGCCAACCCAGAATCACCATCGTTAATCCCGCTAACAGAAAACCTGCAGCCAGCCCACCGCCAATACGCTCCATACTCATACCGGCCGATGAAGCAGATACCGTCAAACTTAGCGTCAATCCCCACCATAATCCTGACGGACCATCCATAATCGCATATCGATGACCAAATACGGCTTGAAGAATACACACTGCTCCGGTAAGGATAAATGCGTGCTGCATGGAGGCAGCGATGGCATCCGGAGACAGATGAAAATTATGTCCAATGGATAGCGGAACAACAACGGTATTGGTAAACAGGAAGAAAAACCACTGTATACCTGCCAAAATCAGTGAAGATACGTCCTTCATATTCTTTTGTAAAAAATGCTCTTGATGTCTGTTCATTCGTTTGGAATATCCTTTCACTGTTCTGTATCATAAATGTATAGCCTTTTCAGACTTGGGTTAATAGTCGTTCCATCTCGGTATACCGATGCCGGTTCGCATGTGCAAGCGGTGTAATCCCGTCCCGATCCGCAATCTTTGGATCTGCACCATATTGTAAAAGCAAGGCAACAATCTGCTGGTGACGCGGCCCACCATCTCCCAAAATGACCGCTTCCAGCAAGGCTGTCCACCCCAGGTTGTTGATATGGTTCACATCCACATCACTGCGTGTCAGCAGAAGCTCCACAATGTCCACGTGGCCCCGATCCGCTGCTGGGATAAGGGCTGTGCCGCCAAAACGATTCGTTAACCTCGTATCTGCACCTGCTGTGATCGCCAATTCGACCATGTCATACATACCCTCAGCACTCGCGTATAACAGCAGGTTGTCCAATCGTGCATCCCGAAGATTAATGTCGGCTCCGGCGTCCACTAACATCCTTGCCGTGTCTATCTTGTTACCGTGCACCGCAGCCAGCAGAGGTGTTCGCCCCAATGCATCCCGTTCATTCAACCGGCTACCCTGTTGTGTGATAAATCGAATGACCTCATCGGTATGGCCCGCTTGAGCAGCATCATGTATTGTTCTAACCACGTTGTTTTATCCTCCAATTCAAGGTCTTTCTCATGCAGTAATATTCATATAGAAACCAAACCCTGTTAGTCAGGTATGCAAATCTAATGTATGGTAACATAAGATCGTAGTATATTAAAAATACATGTTTTGTTGCCTTTCCATATGAATTACATATACATTGCAGGCGAAGGAGAACAACCACTTGGATATCAAACAATGTCGCTATTTCATTGCCATTGCTGAGGAGAAACAGATTACAGCCGCAGCTCGAAGACTGCACATGGCTCAGCCACCCTTAAGTCAGCAACTAAAGTTAATGGAGGAAGAGCTTGGCGTAATTTTGTTTGAACGCAAAGGACGTATGATGGAACTAACGCAGGCGGGTCGCAGCTTCTATGATTATGCGGTTACCTTGACCAAATATATGGAGGAAGCTGTAATGGAGATGCAAAGTTTCCGTCACGGCATACGGGGCAAACTCGCCATCGGCATCAATACCATATCGGATCGCCTGATCCCGCAAGCACTGCAACAGTTTCGCACCACCCACCCACAGGTTACCTATAAAATTCAACAAAATGAATCTGCGCAATTATGCCGATTGCTGGAAGATGGCAAAGTTGAACTTGCCTGTGTACGCATGCCTGTCCAGACTGAACGTTATGAGGTTCTGCATCTGCCACAGGAACCCCTTTTCTACATTTCTTCAACACCGCTTGATAGTCCGACAGAGATGGGACCAGGAGTGGAGATGGGGACTTATTTTGAGCAGCTTACAGGTATCCCTCTACTGCTTCCAAGCACAGAAGGACTCGGTATGTTCGAGCTAATTTTGGACAAGTTTCGGGAGCATCAGGTTACCCCCTCCATCATGGGTGAGTGCTCAGACATTAATATGTTGCTCGAGCTGGTCCGACTCGGCTTTGCCAGTTCCATCGTGCCTCACACGGTACTACAGCTATATCACGAGCACCCATTTCACGTATATCGCATTCAGGACCAGCATTCCACGGTTGGCTCGGCGCTGGTCTGGCTGCAGAACCGCTATCTGTCCAAGCCTGCACAACATTTTGTGCAATTGGTTCAGGGGATGCTTTCCGTGTAAAAGGCTATAAGCAAAAAAACAGCAGCTTTACCGGATTACATTCCAGTGAAGCTGCTGTTTCATTTTTATGGTTAAGCTTTAGCTGTGAACAACAAGTCTTTTTCTTTGATCGTAGTGCGACCAGCAGACTCGATCGACTCATACTGATGCATATTTGTAATAATGACTGGTGTAATCGTTGTGTAACCGGCTTTTTCGATCTGTTCCCGGTCAAACTCCATCAGTACATCACCTACAGCAACCTTCGCACCTGCTTGAACTTTAGGAGAGAAGAATTGACCTTTCAGCTTCACGGTATCAATCCCGATATGAATCAACATCTCTGCGCCTGTATCACTTACCAGACCAATGGCATGTCCACTCTTCGATAACGAGAACACGGTTCCGTTGATCGGAGATACGACGCGACCTTCAGATGGTTGAATCGCGAATCCTTTACCCATAATCTCTTCAGAGAACGCAGGGTCTGGCACTTCGCTCAGCGGTTTAACTTCACCTGTGATCGGGCTGAATACTTGCTCATCTTGTGCTTTTGCTTCTTCAGTTACAGCAGCAGAAGTTGTTGCTGCTGGTGTTGCCGGCTCTGCTGCTGGTGCAGCTACTGGCTCCGATGCATTTTCTTCTTGGAAGCCCAAGATATACGTAATGATTGCTGCCGCTACGATGGCAATCAAACCACCAACCAAAGCATAAATCAATGTGCTAATTGCTGGACTGACAAATGCCGCAATACTCGGCAGACCTGCAAGTCCTGTAATAACATACGATTTAACATTGAAGATTCCCATGAATGCACCAGCAATAGCACCCCCGCTGAGAGCTGCGATAAATGGTTTTTTGAACTTCATGTTGATACCATACATCGCTGGTTCCGTGATCCCCATAATAGCCGTAAGACCTGTGGAATAGGCCAGGGATTTGGTTTTGCTATTTCTCGATCTGAGACCTACACCAAATGCTGCACCACCTTGTGCCAAGTTAGCTGCAAACATCAGTGGAATAATAAAGTCGTAACCCAGTGTTGTCATTGAACCAACAACGATTGGCAGCAACGCATAGTGCATACCTGTAATGATCAGCAGTGACATCGTACCACCAATCAGGATACTTGCGAAGATGGACATGTTGTCGAACAACCATGAAATACCACCGGACAAACCATTACCAAGAACCGTACCCAATGGACCTACTGTCATCAACGTCAGTGGAACCATAATTAACAAGGTAACTGTTGGAACAATGAGTAACTTAAGTGAAGCATGTATAACACGATCAACGGCTTTCTCTACATATGAAGCAATCCAAACGGCCAGAACAATCGGAATAACTGTAGAAGAATACGTTGCCGCTATGACTGTAATCCCCATAAAGGATGAATTGTGACCATCGGCCAGCAATGCTGTAATGGTCGGGTGCATAATGCCCGCAGCAAGCGCCGCGGCAATATACATATTACTACCCAGCTTACGTGCAGCACTGATCGCCAGAATGATTGGCAGGAAGTAGAAGGCACCGTCACCAATTGCCGACAAAATGATATAGGTTGAACTAGTATCGGACAACCATCCAAGTGCGACAAGGATAGCCACGATCCCTTTGATCATACCTGCACCCGTAATTGCAGGCAGGATTGGTGTAAACATACCTGAGATGAAGTCGAACAGCGCACTTATTGGATTTCTCTTTTTCTTCTCCCCAGTTGAAGCGCTTGAGGTTGCATTATCTGCGTTTGGTGATTTGGACATGTTGCCAACGAGTGCGTTATACACGATAGGCACATCGTTACCGATGATAACCTGGAACTGTCCACCATTCTCCATCACGCCCATAACGCCTGGTGTATTTTTCAGCGTCGCTTTGTCCGCTTTTTGGTTGTCATTCAGGTTAAATCTGAGTCTTGTCATACAGTGAGTGACTTGATCGATATTCTCTTCCCCACCAACAAGCTTCAAAATGTCCTTGGACAATTGTTGTTTATCCATTGTGTTTTGCTCCTTTTATGTGTAATGAAGGTTAAAAAAAAACCTAAACACTGAATAATGACAAAGCAGAAAAGCTTATCATTATTCAACGTTTAGGTTTTGCCTTTTTAGCAGTAACAATCCCAACTTTATTCAATTGTTTGTTCATTTCTGACAATCCGTTCAATATGAATGGTCAGATACAGTATTTCTTCCTTGGACAATACCCGATTATAGATCTTACGCGTATAGTCACTGATCCTTACAGCACATGCATGTGCTTCCGGATACTGCTTGCTCACTAAGTCATGAAGCGGATTATCTACTTCTTTATCTTCAATCGCCGTTCCTTGCAACACACGTTGAGCAAAGAACTTCAGATGAGTTAAAAATCGATAATAACTCAATGAATCTTCATCAAGTTCAATCACAAAGCTACGTCTTACGATGTTAAGTATGTCCTTAACGATGTTCGTAATACTAATCGTTTCCCTCATCTCACCGTTCATCTGGGCGTTAACCAGATGCATTGCAATGAATGCGCATTCGTCTTCGGGTAGCAGGACACCTAACGTTTCCTCAATAATCTGTAGCGCCTTGAGTCCAATGGCATATTCCTTCCGGTACATGCGCTTGATCTCCCAGAACAATGCGTTACGGATCTGCAATCCTTGACGATGTCGATCAATGGCAAAATGAATATGATCCGTCAGTGAAATGTAGATGCTCTCATGCAGCTTCTCACCTAACACCGTCTCGGCATAACGGATAATCTCATCCGAGCACTCGACATATTCAACCGGGATATCAGACAGAAGCGTTTTGAGTTTCTGTGATACTTCCTTACTTTCAAGCGAGAATATTTTTTCGACGAGACTCTCGTCAATCGATTCACCAGTATGCTTTTTGAAGGCAATTCCACGTCCCATAACGACCAGTTCGTTTCCTCCCGGATCAATTACGGTAACTACGTTGTTGTTCAGCACCTTCTCAATTTTCATTTCTCCACATCACCTTGCACCGTCAAAGTAGTAAAAGGCAAAACCAAAGCAGGTCACGAAATATGCCCCGCCTCTGGTTTTGCCTGATTGAACAGTAACAATCCAGTATTCATTAGCCTTAGGCCAATCTTACCATATAATTATCCATATGACAATGTTTTTGTGAAAGCGGTTAATGTGCGTTAATGTGACATCAAAAGGTGCTTGCACAACTATGCTTATAGAACTAGTATTTACTCGTTGTTGTTCTTAAGACTTGTGCCATTTGTACTAATAACTTCCTTGTACCAATGGAATGATTTTTTCTTGTAACGATCCAATGTTCCTGAACCGTCATTGTTGCGGTCTACATAGATGAAACCATAACGTTTCTTCATCTCTGCTGTTGAAGCACTTACCAGGTCAATACAGCCCCATGACGTATAACCCATCACTTCTACGCCATCCTCAAGAGCTTCGCCAACCTGTACCAGATGGTCATTCAAGTATTGAATACGGTAATCATCGTTCACCGTTTTATTTCCATTTTCGTCCGTAATCAGCTCATCGACTGCGCCCAGACCATTTTCGACAATAAACAATGGTTTTTGATAACGGTCCCAGTATTTGTTCAAGGTTACGCGCAGTCCTTGCGGATCGATCTGCCAGCCCCACTCACTCGCTTTCAGATAAGGGTTTTGCACACCTGCGAACAGGTTTCCTTTGCCTTCGATACGTTTCTCGGGATCACCAGTCTCACAGATACTTACATAATAACTGAACGAGATAAAGTCTACGGTATGCTTCAGAATTTCAGCATCGCCATCTTCAAACTTAATATTGATATTATTCGCTTTGAAATAACGATTAATGTATTTCGGATAATAACCACGTGCATGGATATCAGCAAAGATATCATTGCGTTGTTCCGCATGCATCGCTGCAACCACATCATCCGGATTCGGAGTCAACGGATACGTAGGCATACTCAGTACCATACAGCCGATTTTGGCTTCAGGCATAATTTCATGTCCCAGTTTTACAGCTAACGCACTGGCTACCAATTCATGATGGATCGCTTGGTACAGATCCTGTTTGGACAGTTCTGCTTTTGGCGTATAGATGCCGCCACTCATGAATGGCTCTTCCAGAATGGAGTTGATTTCGTTGAACGTCAGCCAGTATTTAACTTTGCCTTTGAAACGGTTGAAAAGAACTGTTACATAACGCTCGTAGAAATCGATCATTTTACGGTTAACCCAGCCATCATATGTTTTGGACAAATGCAGCGGTGTCTCATAGTGAGAGATCGTTACGAGTGGTTCAATCCCGTATTTGTGACACTCATCGAACAGGTCATCGTAGAATTGCAGACCCTTCTCATTTGGCTCCAATTCATCACCTTTAGGGAAGATACGGGACCAAGCGATTGATGTACGGAACACTTTGAAGCCCATTTCAGCAAACAGTTTAACATCCTCTTTGTAGCGGTTGTAGAAATCGATACCGATCAGTTTCAGGTTATCTTCTGTAGGTGCTTCCGTTCTAGGCGTTGTAATCCCGTGTGGCATTACATCTTGAACAGACAGACCTTTGCCATCTGTATTATAAGCTCCTTCAAGTTGGTTGGCTGCTACAGCGCCGCCCCATAGGAAGTCTTTCGGAAATGGTGTAGTCATATCAATCATTCCTCTCATTATTTATCATTATTAAGTTGGTTATTGAACTTAGTTTGTTGGCAATTGTTCCAATCGTTGCAGAATCAGCTCCAGCTGAGCACCTGTAACCGACTTCGATGAATCAAATTGATCTTTGGACATACCAGACATAATACCGGCTTTGGCACTATTTTGAACGGCTTCATAAGCCCAATGCTTATCATTCAAATCCTTGAACAATACTACAGTTGACTCGTCTGCATCATTCCAGCCGCGACTCGTCAAAATATGGTCTACGATCACTGCCATCTGTGCACGTGTTACTTCCTCTCCCGAGGCAAATATCTGATTGCTGACACCTTTCATCAATCCTGCCTTGGTCACTGTTGCGATGGCCTGACGAGCCCATTCAGGAGCAGAATCTGTGTACGGGTAAGCAGATTCGGATACTTCAGGAAGATTTAACTTGTCGGCAAGCACGAGGGCGATCTGCGCTCTTGTCACAGGCTCAGTTGGTTTTGTTCCATGTTCTATGTTACCTCCATCCTGTTCCCCTGAAGTACCTTTGCTTAGTTGGAACAGGTCGGCAAGTACTTCTTTGTTGTCAAAAGCCGGTACCCACGACCAATGCTTCATGCCACCGTACAGTCTTTGGCTATCCATGTATGCATCGTCATACAGCGTCATATTGACATGCTTGGCTCCAAGCTCAGTCAAAGCCTGATAAGCCAAAGAGCTTGTCCGGCTATCAGTGGTTGGATCATTTTTGGCATGCATAATCCATACTGGGACATCCACAATATCTTTCAGTTCTTTTTTGAATGCTTCTACAGATCCGGTGTAATCCGCTACCGTATCCTTGGCCGCTACAATAATCGCTCCAGCAAACAGATCGGGATATTGTGTCAAGAAACGGAAGGCACCACCACCGCCACTGGAAACACCAGACAGATAGATCCGATTCGGATCAACTTCACCTTCAGCAACCAGCTTCTGAATCAACTCATACTGCGCCACGAAGTACGCCTGCATCTGGGCCAGTTGCTCCGGGTTATCATAGATTTTGAAGCTGTAATTCTCAGGATACTGTACGGCCAGTACGGAAGTATCATACCCCGATTCCGTCCAGACTACAGCTCCACGATTTGCAGTAAGATGGCTGCGCCCGTCCGTACCAACTTCGCCACCACCATGGAGCCATACCATGAGCGGCTTCGGTTCTTCGGACGTGCTTCGTTTCAGTTGATAGGACAAGTTCGCACCATTACTGCCTGTAAATTGTCCTTTTTCAAACTCATCGACCGTACGCGTTTTGACTACATTTACATTTTTATCGTCAAAAGAAAGTTCAGGATACGCCTTGCTTGTGACTGCAAATGCTGACTTAAATCCACCTGGATATTTAAAAGGCTTTACCGCCATATGGATGGTATGATCCGTAATTGTCAATTTTATTCCGTCATCTTCATACTCATTCTGTATGATCTCTTCCGCTTCATTTAAAGGATAGCCATCATAATTGCCAGTAATTTCGAAGTCTGAGGCTTTCAGATTCTGATATTTCTCCGGATTCGCTATAGTAATGTCAAAGGATTCTACCATCTCTCCAGGATCACCAACATAGGTATTGGCCTGGATTCGAGTAACCTGGTTGCTTTCCGCACCAACGGTTGCTGGCCAGATCACACTCAGACTTAGTGTCAGGGCAAGCATCCATCCCATACTTTTTGTGTTCATGTTCCATCTTTTCAAAAGATATCCCTCCATATGTAATGTTTGCAGCACATAAAAAAGCGGACAAACGCTAATCAGCAGGCCCTCAGGAACATTAAATTCCATTAAACACTAACTGTTATATCAGGTTTGCCCGCTCAGAAAACGTGAGAACTACAGTTGCTCACCATTACTGGAGATTACGTTTTTGTACCAGTCGAATGAATCCTTTTTGGAACGTTTGAGTGTTCCGTTACCTTCGTCATCCAGATCCACGTAGATGAAACCATAACGTTTGGACATTTCGGAAGTGGACATGCTCACAAGGTCAATCGGGCCCCATGCTGTAAATCCAATCAGATCGACGCCATCTTTGATGGCTTCTTTCATTTGTTCAATGTGTTTTTTCAGGTAATCCACACGATAGGAGTCATGGATCGAACCGTCTTCTTCAACACGGTCATATGCACCCAGACCATTTTCTACGATGAACAATGGTTTCTGGTAACGATCCCAGAAGTTGTTCAAGGTTACGCGCAGACCGATCGGATCGATCTCCCAGCCCCAGTCGGATGCTTCCAGATAAGGGTTTTTCACGCCGCCAGTCAGGTTACCCGATGTTTCTTCCTTGTCTGCAGATGCAGATTTGGTTACGGACATGTAGTAGCTGAAGGAGATGAAATCAACGGTATTGTTCAGCAAGATCTCGTCATCGCCTGCTTCTTTTTGGATCACGATGTCGTTTTCTTCAAAATAACGAGCCATGTAGTTCGGGTATTTACCACGAGCATGCATGTCCGTGAAGAAGAGGTTAATCTGATTCTCGTGTTGAGCCAGACGAACATCTACCGGATTACATGTTGCTGCATAAGTTTCCATACGAGCAAGCATACAACCCACTTGGGAACCAGGCATAATCTCGTGAGCAAGCTTCGTTACCAATGCACTTGCTACAAATTGGTGATGCAGCGCTTGATAAGTGGTTTGCAGTTTGTTGTCCACTTTATCGATCAGAATGCCGCCGCCAGTGTATGGGCTGAACAGCATGACGTTAATTTCATTAAACGTCAGCCAGTATTTCACTTTATTTTTATAACGGTTGAACACCGTTTCTGCATACCGAACATAGTGCTGGATTACTTCACGGCCAGCCCAGCCGTTATATTTTTGCGTCAAGCCAAGCGGTGTCTCATAGTGAGACAATGTAACGAGCGGCTCGATGCCATATTTCAACAATTCGTCAAATACTTCATCATAGAATTTCAAGCCTGCTTCATTTGGCTCTTGATCATAACCGTTCGGGAAAATACGTGCCCAGTGAATGGACAAACGGAATACTTTGAAGCCCATTTCAGCGAACAATGCAATATCTTCTCTAAAGTGATGGTAGAAATCGATACCAAAACGTTTCGGGAAACGTTCTTCAAATTTGCCGGAGAGGATCTCTTCGATTCGGGAAGAGGAAATTTCCATAGCATGTCCGCCTGTACGCTTCTCTTTGGGAACATGAGCGATCATGTCCGCTGTGGAGAGGCCTTTGCCGTCCTTATCGAATGCACCCTCCAATTGATTGGCAGCCGTAGCGCCGCCCCATAGGAAGTTTTCGGGGAATCCTTTTTTTGCCGTGGTCATGAACAACAACCTCTTTTCGAAATTTATTTTGGTTTTTCCAGGTAAAAAATGGTGTGATTTAGAGCAGAAAACAAGAAAAACCTAAACTCAAGGTAAAATAGCACCAAAAAAAGGAGCTTTCATTTCACCATCAGTTTAGGTTTTGCCTGTCTTCACAGTTACAATCCATCAAAAGATGTTATTGCATATTCTGTTGTGTTTGCTCTTGTAATGTAAGCGTAACATATCTATTTTGCAAAATCAACTTCACTGGATCATATGATCGTTCGCACACTCTCACCATCGAAAAAATTAACGTGGCATACGCATAATGGCCGCCCTTAATGCCTGCGCTCCTTCCTCCGTTTCCAGGTAAACAGCGGGACTTTGGTCCCCTAAAGCCGGGATATCTTTCGCTATCCATTCAAAAACGTACTCCCCCACTTTAAATAGATACCTTTCATACTCATGTAATTTCACTCCCTGAATTGCAATTAATAACACCCAAGTCCTATCTGACACAATTCATCCTTAAGCCGCTTGAATCCGTTTCTGTAACAGGTAGACTTAATTTTAAATGTTTTTCGGGGGAAAGAACAGTCAAGGAGGATTCAATAATGACTCAGGAAGAAAACACATCTGGTTGGGATGCGATTGATCAATCCATGCGTGAATTGTATGGGGAACAAGAGCCAAAACACTACGGCACTGCCCTTCCGTATATTCTTGGAGGTCCCGATCCACTCGATGGCATTAGCGTTTATGCTGTCGATGACCCTATGCCTCACTGGCATTTTGTTACCTACGGTTTCTCTGAATTGTATGAAAAAGAGATGCAGGATGCATCCAAGAGCGGGTATGGTTTTGAGCTCACCTTTCGTCTTACACGCAGTGAAGCAGAGACTGATCCGCCAGCCTGGGCGCTGAATCTGCTACAGAATGTAGGACGTTACGTGTTCAACAGCGGAAATATCTTTCAGCCAGGAGATTACATGGACGCCAATGGCCCCATCTGTCTGGAATCCGATACTTTGCTGACTGCTCTCTCGTTTATTGAAGATCCGGACCTACCCGCGGTCTCAACGCCTAATGGTTCAGTGCAATTTATTCAGATGGTTGGCATTACAGGTCGGGAACTGGAAATGATTCAAAGTTGGAATGCTCATGGCTTCCTGTCTGCCTCCTCCATGTTCATGCCCAAATATGTGACGGATCTGATGAGAAATTCGTACGCAGATATTCCTTCGGTTATACAAGCGGTTGAGGATGGAATGGAACAGGACGGGTCCAGCACAGCGTTTTTATTCATACAACAACTGGCTTGGGAATCTCCTCGCAAAAAATTGCTGCAAAAATCGGTTCCTGCCAAACTCCAGCTTGGAGCCAAACAAGCCGTATTAGTTGGCACCATCCTTCGTAGCCGAATTTCGAAAGGTGCCTCTCTATCCTTGATCGGACCGGATACTAATATTCTGTTCGAAGCAGGAGAACATCCAGCCGTATTGGAGTCGGACAGACAAGTTACCCTGACGGTGAACAAACAAATTGTTAAGGAGCTGGCAGAGAATCTTCGTCCGGTTGAAGGGACATTTGAGATAACTTCATTGGATCATATTCTCGTTCAGATTGTTAGAACAGAAATCAAGGACCAGGAAGGACACGTAATTCAAACGATTGGATGAGAACTGTGCAGCAAGGAGGAAACAACATGCCTGCCATTACATTTGCCACACGACACGAAGAGTCCCCGACTTGCTCGCACGCAGCAGGAACGGCTCCGTTCGACTATTTACCAAAATCCAGTCTGGACAGGCTTCGTAAAATCAATCATTTCCTGATTCATGCATTCCAAAACAGTATCTCGGTTATTCAAGAGAATTTAACGGGCACTTATCTTTTTCTACTCACAGATAGCAACGGTGTGCTCCTCTCGATGAATTATAGTTCAGATCTTAAAGCTGTAGTAGAACATTCCCCCATTCGTCCGGGCATGTTCTTCACTGCACAGAGCTGTGGAGTTAACGCCATATCTGTAACGATGGACAGCAACGAGCCTGTAGTGCTGTTGCCCGAGCAGCATGAAAGTCCTTATTTTCAAAGCTGGCATTGTTACGCCGCACCTCTGTTCATGGGATCCCAACATGTCGGTTATCTGGATGTGTCCACCATTAATGCAGATATGCAAGGTGAACTGATTGCCATTGCCAAGTTAATTCCAGCGTACATGCAGAACTGTTGCCAGAGTCAACAGACTGCTGAAGTGTGCGACAAACCGGCGGTGGAGTTCACCGAGCGTCAGTTAACCATTCTGGAGATGATAGCCGGAGGCCTCACGGTAAAAGCCATTGCTTTGAAATTAAAGATCAAGGAATGCACCGTGAATCATCACAAAAAAGTGATTTTTAACAAATTAGGTGTGCAATCCAGCACAGAAGCTGTTTCAATTGCCAGCCGAATGTCTTATGTATAGAAGACCCCTATAGATTCCTATAGGTAGTATATGAGAACGTTTGTGCTACAATTTAGGAAGCAGGCAACATGTAGAGAGAGAAACAAACACACACATTTCAGGAGGGTAATATGACAATTCCAAAAAAAGCTTCTTTATTCGCCATGCTCATTATGATTATGCTGGTTGCAGCCGCTTGCGGTGACAAAGCAGATAACACAGCCGCAACAGAAGAGCCTACCCCGACAGAAACAACGACAGGTACTGATTCTGATACAGCCAATACAGAAGAAACAGAGAACACAGAACCAGCAAGCGAAGAGTCCAAGGAAACTGATAATTCACAAGACGTTGAGTTGGGGACTACGAAAAAAGGTTCTTACACCAATGACTATTTTGGCGTATCTCTGAAATTTCCGGAAGCTTGGGAGTTCCAGGATGCTGCAGGCATGAATGAGCTGACAAGTGCTTCATCCGAAGCGATTGCTGGTGATGATGAAACAAAGAAAAAACAAATTGAACTGTCTCAGACCAAAACATTGAATCTGCTTATGGCTTCAAAGTATCCATTAGATGCAGGCCAAGTTGGTCCTTCCACAATTGCGGTTGCTGAGAAAGTAAGCTTGTTGCAAGGCATTCGTACAGGTAAAGACTACCTGGAAGCAACCAAAAAATTCATGGTGGATAGCCAGTTCCCTTACGATTATAAGGAAATGACAACGGAAACCATCGGTGGTAAAGAGATGGATCTGATGCAAATCACGATGGATCCAGGTGACGGTTCAACCGTTACTCAAGATTACTATAGTACAATTATTGAAGGATATGCTTTCAACTTCATATTCACTTACGTGGATGATAAGACCAAAGCCGAGATTGATACCATCAAGAAATCGGTTCAATTCAAATAATCGCTTTTGATTACTGCCATTGTACGAAGAACATATAACTCAACCCCGATAACGATCTGTGGAGATCATCGTCGGGGTTCTTTTGTCGTTGAAACAGACTATATATTTCACTATCTAACTAGATATGGCTACCCAGTGCCCTTCCGTGACTTCTACCCACTTGGAATGTTCGAGATTATAACGGTCCTCTACTTCAACATTCTCTCTTGTTGTTTCTTTCACAACATGTCTCTTTTTCTTCTTCGCTTCTACCGCCGGATCAGGCACGGGAATAGCAGATAGCAAAGCCTTGGTGTAGGCATGTTGCGGGTTGGAATAGAGTTCTTCACTCTCTGCCAGCTCCACAATTTTCCCATTATACATCACAGCCACTCGGTCACTGATATGTTTAACCATGGACAAGTCATGCGCGATGAAGAGATACGTCAATCCGAGTCGCTGCTGCAACTCTTCAAGCAATTGTACGATTTGAGCCTGTATCGACACATCCAGTGCAGACAACGGCTCATCACATACGATGAATTCAGGTTCCACAGCCAGAGCTCGTGCAATACCGATCCGCTGTCTCTGTCCACCCGAGAATTCATGTGGATAACGCTGCGCATGGGTAGGATCAAGACCCACCATCTCCAGTAGTTCCTCTACCCGCTTCTCCCGCTGAGATGCTGTACCTGCAAGTTGATGAATATCAAGGGCTTCTCCAATGATATCCATAATCCTCATTTTGGGATTCAGAGATGCATAAGGGTCCTGGAAAATAATCTGCATATGTCTGCGCATCGTTTTCATCTCCGAAGCTGACAAGCGATTGAGCGGGACTCCTTTAAACAGTACATCTCCACCTGTTGGCTCATGCAACCGCAGAATGGCTCGCCCCGTGGTTGATTTTCCGCTACCGGATTCCCCTACAACGCCAAGCGTCTCTCCTTGACGAATATGAAAACTGATATCATTAACAGCCTTTAAGGTATTGCCTTTCCCCAGATTAAAATGTTGTCTGAGTGATTTCACCTCAAGCAACGGCTGATCATCCTCGAGATCTCTCTGGACCAACGATACCGGTTTCGGCTTTTTCTTCTGATCCAAGCGTGGTAATGCATTCAGAAGCCTAATCGTATACGGGTGTTTGGGATTAGCAAAAATCTCTGTTGTTGTCCCGGTTTCCACAATCTGTCCTTCTTTCATAACAACAACCCGATCACACATGCCTGCTACTACGCCCAAATCATGCGTGATCAGGATAATCGATGTGCCCAGTTGGTCCTGCATATCTTTCATCAAATTAAGAATTTGTGCCTGAATCGTAACGTCAAGTGCGGTTGTCGGCTCATCGGCAATGAGCAATTCAGGACGACAAGCAAGTGCAATACCGATCATGACCCGCTGACGCATGCCTCCGGAGAATTCGTGTGGATATTGGTTGTAGCGTATTTCACTACGAGTTATCCCCACCCGCTCCATCATGGCAATTGCCTGTTTCTTGGCTTCCCTTTTGGACACCTTCTGGTGTTTGATGAGACTCTCTGAGATCTGTTTACCCACTTTAATAGTCGGATTAAGAGAACTCATCGGGTCCTGAAAGATCATACCAATATCACGCCCACGTATGCTCTCCATCTCTTTCTGCGTTTTATTCGCCAGATCGACCCCTTTGAACAGAATCTCTCCCTTTTTCATCTGCGAAGGCGGCGATGCAAGCAGCCTCATAATGGAACGTGCTGTTACACTTTTTCCGCTGCCCGATTCGCCTACAATACCCAGCGTCTCGCCTTTGCGCACTTCAAAACTCACTCCTCGCACTGCATGAAACTCACTCTCTCCAGAATGAAAAGAGACCGATAGATCATTAACTTTCAATAAAGGTTCCATATCATCACCAGCTCTCATCCGTTTTTCCCATTTACTCATCTCATATGTATACCATTTAATTCCTTGACAATTGTTTAGACCCTAAATAATATATACTATATCAATCGGAATAATGCAATTTAAACCTGAATGAAAGGAGGCACGCTTGGTTTGAATCTTGCAGAAAGCAGCAGACTCTCGCGGTTGGTGCACAATTTAAGTTTTATTTATGGCAAAATGCTGCTTCATCCTTCCTACCGATATGTTCTGTTCATTCTTGGATTACCGATCAATCTGGTCGTGTTTCTAATATGGCGTTCGAATCGAAAAAATGACGGCTGGGTAGCTGCCAGGCAGGCGGCTGAGCAAGAACTACTCACTTCTTCCTACAGGAACAAGCTGAAGTTGGAAGTGGAAGATCAGCTGCGACGCAAACATCGTTTTTTCCAGCAGCAGGTCAGTGAGGAAGAATTCAGACGTCAGACCGAGGAATGGTTGGAAGAAACGGTTCAGAAAGAGTTGAAGGAGCGGACTTCTCGCATACTTCAGGAACAGGGAAGTCAACGTCTTACAATGGCCGATACATTCCACACCCTTATCGACAAACCGTGGTTTTTCGCGATATCCATTATTCCTGGCTGTTTGATGTATGGCATCCTCTTTTTGTATGGAAATCCTTATCTAAAGTACATATTTGAAAGAATACTGATGACGGTATTTGTCATTCTGGGCGTAGCCACACTCGTATTTACGATTTTGTATCTGTCTCCGTTCAACCCGGCAGCTAACATTCTCGGAGAGACAGCAACGCAGGAACAGATTGCAGCATTCAATCAGGTGTATGGCTTGGATCAGCCTTATCTTACACAGCTCTGGAACAATATTAAGGGAGTTGCTCTCTTCGACCTTGGCAAGTCTTTTGCAGGAAATGAAGACGTAACAGCAACGATTGCAAGGAAGTTTCCAATTACATTGACGCTGGCGGTTATCTCCCTGCTGCTAGCACTCGTCATCGCATTGCCCATCGGTATCATCTCAGCGATTAAGCCTAATTCATGGTTCGATTATACGTTTATGTTCATCGCTCTGATTGGATTATCGATCCCGAATTTCTGGCAAGGACTTATTTTCATTCTGAACTTTTCGATCAAATTACAGTGGCTTCCCGCCACCTTCAACCCGCAGAACTGGCTGTCGATCATTATGCCAATCATTGTGCTGGGCACAGGACTTACGGCTGCGGTGGCACGGATGACCCGGTCTTCTACACTGGAAGTCATTCATGAGGATTATGTGATGACCGCCCGCGCCAAGGGGTTAAGCGAACGTCAGGTCATGCTGAAACACGCTGTACGTAATGCATTGATTCCAATCGTAACTGTGGTTGGACTTCAATTCGGAGCCATGCTTGGCGGGGCAGCAGTGACGGAGAAAGTGTTTAATATCAGCGGTCTCGGCAGCTATATTGTGGATAAACAATTCATCCCCGATATTCCGAGTATCATGGGCGGAGTAATCTACACAGCAATTACGATCTCCATTATCAATGTAGCGGTTGATCTGCTGTACGCTTTTATTGATCCAAGAGTGCGCTCCAAGATGAAACAATATTAAAGTGTGTGTTGAACTACCTCTTAAAGCAGGTGTATTATGACAAACTCGTCCTTAACACAAGAAATGCGTTTCCGGCTTAAGTCTTCTCGAGAATACAGTCAGGCAAGCTTCGCCTGGATCACGTCCCTTCTCTTGACTGCCTTGTTGCTGTTCAACAGTTATGACTGGAGCGGGCAGACGTTCAAACCATTTCTGCTAACGATACTTGGGATCTATGTATTCTTCACACTGGTCCAAAGTGTCATCACCCTTCGGATTCGAAAAGACTTGATCCGTACAGGTACGATCTCTACTTTGACCCGCAGGTTAGCCTGGGTTCAGCTACTTGCCATCATTTCTGGCAACATATTTATCGTAACGGCAGCCTTTCATCTGATTCGAAAAGCCAGGAATGTGGAGTACACCTTTGCGGTATATATGCTGTTAACCCAGCTGTTCGTCATCGGTGTATCTGCGTTAAATGTTTTCAAACCCTATGTGGCTGACAACTTTCTGCCAGCTATGGCGGTGCTCATATTTATTCTGGTCATCGACCTGGTCGTACTGATTATCGTATCCCGATATAACGCGACCTCTATCCTCCCTCGCTGGATGATCGGTGTCAGTGTAGTACTGATTCTGACCTCAATCACAGGTAATGTATTTGCCCTATTGCTCGGCATTTCCATTATTGGGCGCATTCGCAGACAGGGGAAACAAAAATCAAACTTCTGGAATGATCTGTGGGAGCGACTTGCTCCGAATATGACTGCCATGTCCGGTTTGTTTTTTATCATTTTTCTGTTCTCGATATCGATTTGCAGCTTCTTTACTTTTGATTACAGCATGGCTGTGGAAAACAACTACTCCGCTCTGCTTCAACCCCCTTCCCTTGCGTATCCCTTGGGAACGGACGACTTCGGACGATGTTTATTTTCCCGGATTGTATTTGGTGCCCGGATCTCCTTAATCGTAGGTTGCATGTCGACCATCATTCCTGTGTTGATCGGTGGAGTCCTCGGAGCATTCTCCGGTTTCTACGGAAGGCATACGGATAACATCATCATGCGGCTGCTGGATATTCTCTATGCGATTCCGGGAATTCTGCTCGCCATTGCCATTATTGCGGCGTTTGGAGCCAATACGGTCAATCTTATTCTGGCGCTGAGTCTGGGTTCGATCCCAACTTACGCCCGTACCATGAGAGCCAGTGTGCTCTATGTATCTACTTTTGAATTTGTGGAAGCTGCACGTGCACTGGGGTACAACAATCGTACGATTATTTTCAAACACATTATTCCCAACTCCCTTGCGCCCATGATTATCAAGTCCACACTCACGATTGGTGGAGCGGTTATCGCTACCAGCAGTTTGAGTTATCTGGGACTCGGCGTGGAGCCGCATATTCCGGAATGGGGTAACATTCTGAAGCTCGGCAGTACATACCTGGAGACCCACTCTTATCTGGCGATTTATCCAGGCTTGGCTATTATTCTGCTGGTTCTTTCGTTTAACTTTCTCGGTGACGGTCTGCGTGATGCGCTTGATCCCAAGCTGGAAAAGGCATAACTGATTCGTCGTTGAAATGAATGATATAGAAAAAAGAAATCACACATCACACATTCAAGATATGGAGGGTAATCCCATGAAAAAACGTACACTGATCTCATTACTATTAATTCTCGTCATTGTGATTTCCGGCTGCAGCGTAAAAACGAAAACTGAATCCCAGGCGGAGACCGCACCAGCGGACGCAACAGAAACTGCACAAAAACCGGCAGACATTGAACTGCTCGCCATGAGTTCTTCCGAAAATGATGTAAACATTGTCCGCGACCAACTGACTAAAAACGGCTTCAATGTGAAGCTGAACCTGCAGCCGGATTACGGTAGCTTCAAATCCCAGCAGGATGCAGGGAATTATGACATTGCCTTGTCCAGCTGGACAACGGTAACGGGAAATCCCGATTATGCGGTGCGTTCCCTTTTCAAAACAGGTGGAGATTACAGTATCCTTGCGGATGGGGAACTTGATAAACTCATCGATCAGGCAGCTACTCAAACTCCGGATGAGTACAAAGACACGTACAAACAATTGGAAGATCGCTTGGTAACGGATCAGGCGTATATCGCTCCTTTGTACATTTCCCTGAAAAGTCAGGCTGTGAACCAAGGCATTCTGAATGTCGACACCGTTCGTCTCTCCAAATCCCGCGCCATGGCTTGGGAACCGATTGAGTTCAAGGACAGCTCCAAAAATGCCAAAGATCCGTTGATTCTGACGCAAAGTGCATCCGTACTGACTTCCCTTGATCCGATCAAAGGAAACGACGGTTCCATCAACCAATTGAACACCAATATGTATGTACGTCTCGTTAACTTGACGGATGACGATCAGCTAACAGCAGAAGGATCATTGTCCCATAACTTCAGTATTGCTGAAGGAAATTCCGACTACTACTTCATTCTCAGAGACGATATCAACTTTGCGAAGATTGATAACAAAAAAGCTGTAGATACAGGAGAACGTGTCGGTGCAGATGATGTGATCTTCTCCCTGGATCGTGCTAAAAATAAAGATTCCGTTTCAGATCACCGGACGTACAGTCTGCATGAACACATCAAAGAAGCTGAGGTTGTAACGGATCTGAGTGCATTACAATCCATCAAACAATCCAGCGGTAACGGCACAATCCTCGAAGCATTGGAACAAGGATTAGGCAGCAAAATTACAGAACTCGTGACGGACAAAACCAAAGCAGATAATAACGCAGGTAAATATCAGGTCGTTAAACTGACCACAACTGAACCTTTCCCGCAAGTTCTGAACTACCTAGCTCACCAATCTGCGGGTATCGTGTCCAAAAAACAGGTGGAGAGCATCAACACATATGATGTAGCTTCCTTTGACGTCAACAAAGATATTCCTTACGGTGATCAGAACACCGTGACTGAAGGCGCAGCATACAATAACACCCTTTATACTAGCGGACCTTATATTTTGTCTTATAAAAATGACTATGAAGGTGTATTCTTAAAAAATCCGGCTTACCGTAAAGGCACGGAAGATGAGCCAAAAATTTCTCAGGTTAACGTCCGATTCATCGCGGATGCAGACAGCGCCCTCTCTGCTCTTCGCAGCAGTGAAATTCACTTATACTACGGTGTACCTGAAACCAAGTATGACATCATCGAAAATGACAGCAAACTGAAACTGCAAAGTCTGCCAAGTAACGCTGTCTCCTATCTGTTGTTCAACACGGCCAATCGTGAAGTTGCCAAGAGCAGTGACCTGAGAAAAGCCGTGCTGTACTCCATTAATCAGGATGAGATTTTGAGTTTCTACAAGAACAACAAACTTAAAGCATACTCTACAGTAAGCCCGCTCGTTCAGACCGGGAATGAATTGAAAGCTGATCCTGCAAAAGTAAAAGAATTCTTGAGTAACTACAACGCCTCCAAGTAAACGCATAACAAAAAAAGGTTGTCACCAGGATCATCTATTTGATCCTGATGGCAGCCTTTTTTATTCTTCCAGCACACGGCAATCTGCCAGAACATCGGGGTAATTTCGCATGCTGTCCGCATCAGTAATTTTGCGAATAACTTTGCACGGTACGCCTGCTGCAAAAGAATGCGGTGGAATATCACGAGTCACCACGCTACCTGCTCCAATCACACAGCCGTCTCCAATCGTTACGCCCCCGCACACTGTGACGTTTGCCGAGATCCATACATCGTTACCAATCGTGACCGGTTTGGCATAACATAGCGACTTCACATCACCGTTCTGGTCCACCATCTGTCTCCGCTCGCTGGCAATCATGGGGTGAATGGGGGTAACAATCGTAACGTTGGGTCCAAAACTGGTATAGTCCCCGATCGTCACTTGCGCGTCGTCTTGTATCGTCAGATTATAATTACCGAAGAAATGCTCTCCTATCCGGGTATGCACACCATAATGAAAAAAGATGGGGCCTTGCATGAATCCACCTTCACCGATATGCCCCAGTAACTGTTGTAATATCTGATTCCTTTCCTCAGTCTGTTCTTCAAAGGTCTGACTGTAACGCTGACTGAGATTATGGGCCCGCCTTTTGATGATCTTTAATTCGGGATCACTTGGACTGAACAACACGCCTTTCATGATTCTCTCTTCTTCACGCATCATGAATCCTCCTCTACAAGGGTTAGCTTATAAAATAAAAGCCACAGATATGGCCTGTGGGTTATAAGGCTTCTGATAGAATGCCTGACTTCAACGCCTGAAGCACCATTCCTCGTAACCCAGCATCAAAATCATGTTGGAACGAGTCCTGATGTACAATCTCGGGCAACGACGGCATGGGGTGATCCTTCCCGTACTGTTTCCACGCCATATCCAGCTCTTCTCTCTCCACCCGTTCCTGATAAATGACAATCTGGTGCGGGGCAACGACGGCATTAATCGTTTGCAAGATATGACATACCTGCACTACAAAATCATCTTTGCTCATGTCACGTTTCCAATCAGGTGAATAAGGAAGATACTTGATCTCACCAAACATCCCGTTTTTCCCACGGATCATCTGTCCATTCAACATCATGCCCATACCCGGCGGGTATCGGTTCGGAAAATAAATTCCCGCTACACTCCGTTCCTTCATATCCGCATGCTGTGTACAGTATCCGCTAATCGCTGCATTAACATCATTCTCCACGAGAACGTTCAGTTGGAACTCGCTCTCGATCTCCCGTATCAGATGTGAATGGATAAGCTCTTCATGACTGCTCACCGTGATGTCCCCATCCACGGCTTGCCCCGGAATACCGATGCCGATCATATCAATGGAGGGATATTCCTTAATGAAACGCGCGATAAGTTGCAGCATATGCTGTTTATCAAAAGCAGGCAAGATGCGCTCTTCCTTCAACACAACCTTATTCTCCAGATTCATGACCGTCGCCGAAATCAACTCCTGGCCTTTCATCTCTTTGATGTAAAGAACCAAAGCAAGCTTGAAGTTATAATTATATCGATATGCCTGAGCAGGACGACCGCCGTTAGAGGGAACCACTTTATCCTGGAACAACTCTCCGCCATCACATAATTCCTGAATCAGCGCATTAATGGTAACAACACTAAGATTAGTTAATAAAGCTAATTGCGGTTTGGTCGCCGTCTCAATCTGCTGCATGACTTCACGCACATTATTCAAATTGATGTATTTCATCATTGTAGCGTTGGCTTTTTTCATAACCCTCTCGTTTCTACTCTGGTTCAATTGAGCCAAAGCAATGGTATGGATGTCATTCACACCATATCATAACATAATGCCTTACTTGAACACATGAGTTCCATCGTGCTGGCAATGGATCGAAATCGGCAGAGCTACTTTGTTCACTCAAACAAATCATCCATCGATTTCACAGGCTTCACTTCAATCGGTTGCTTTGACAAGACCATACTTGCATAGGTACCTGCCCATATTATAACTGCCATAATAACGTAGACCATCCATACTTACCTCCCTGTTTCATGCGGATTATGATTTTGCGATACTTACCACATGTGACTATTCCTCTAGTTAATAAACAAACTTTATAAAGTATATTACGTAAGTATGCGAGGATAATAGTTCTTTGTCAATATGATTTAGATTTATCCGAGCCCTTTTCAGTCCAAGGAAGATGTGGACAACATGACTACAACAACGCGTATTATCTCGATGCCCATAAAAAAATAACTGCCGAAAGAATCATTCAACGATTCTTTCGGCAGCCGTTTGTTCAATATACAAGCAGTTTATTTTGAATATATTCGCTGTACCCCGGGCAATAAGGTCACAACTTGAATACCCACTCCCCATGCAAAATAGACCAAGTGAATGATAGAGACATCCTGAATCCAGTACACCTGCGCCATAATCCAGATGATGAGAGCAAACCCCGTATACAACGAAAAAGTCCAAGCCCAATAGCGGTCAGGATAGAGATTCAGTCTCTCACCCAGCCCCCAATGAGCGTAGCGGATGAGCGAAATAGCAATCGTTGAAGGCATCACGCCAAGAACCAGCAATAGGATGATCCCCGGGAACAAAAAACTGGCAAGAGGATTATGCTCAAACCCTTTAGTACCATTCTCACACATGCCTCGTATTGTTCCTGTGCTTCTTTTCACTATATAGATCTCGAAAATCATTCATAATGGAAAAACTTGATAAAAGAACGTACGTTCGGTATAATGGGATTATCCTGAATAAGCGAGAGGCAGATATGGACGACAAATTTATTAAGGAATTACGCGAGATTAGTCGGGATGACAGACGAAGATCGGAATTTATGATTCAAGGTTTGAAGGAAACACTGCAAGAACGCAAAGAAGAAGGCATACTTAAGCGCTGGATACGGCGTAAGAAAACAGAGAAAAAAATCTCTCAAAGATTTAATCAAGATCCTCACTCGGATCAAAAGTAACAACATAAAAAGGAGGCGGAATACGCCTCCCTTGCTATTTACATATTTGAATTATTTAGAATTCATTAGTTGTGACTTAACCCATAAGTTTGCCAAAGCACACATTTATACTTCTAAATAAATCAAATCCTAGCTGAACTTGGTTCCTCATAAGCTTACTTGCCTCTTGCCAGTTAGCTAAATGAAAAAAGAGCAGCCTGCCATCCTGCAGTCTGCCCCGTGCTTTATGAACTAACGTTTCCCGTTAGCTTATAAGTAAGGGTCTCTATAGCTCTTTTACCATCTTCACAACTTCAATTTCATAATTTAAATGCTTATAGAAATTTACGGCACGAAGGTTATTGTTAAAGACATTCAGTATAAGCTGTCGATAGCCTTTTTGCCTTGACCACTCTTCTGCTTTGGTCATGAGTCCCTTGCCGACCCCTTTTCCTTCTCCTTGTGGAGAAACCGCAATCGCCACAATATAACCTTGTTCTATATCGTTCAATTTATCTTTATGCGGCTGTACTTCAAGGAAACCCAGTAGCTCTCCTGTTTCATCTTCCGCCACAAAAATCTCCGTACCAGGAGAAAGATTGTCTACTGATTCTTGGGCTAGGCTGAGCTGTGATTCTACCATTTTGTCTGGATCACGCCAGCTCATCAGCTCAAAGTCCATAAATCGTAAAGCCAGACTTACAATGAAATCTTTATCGGACTCTTGAAAAGCTCTAATCTGCATACACTTACCCCTTATATATAATATAAATTATGGAATACCTGTTCTAATCTTAAAATTAATGCCGTTATTTCTCCCAAAGCTCGACCAGTCGACCTTCAGGAACTTCATTCAAAATAAACTTTCCAAATTCACTAATCTCTTTTTTCTTTGCAAGAAGTACACTAATCTGTTCAAGATGCTTCATAGTCTCGTTTAGATTATGTACTTGGAAATTTAACATCACTTGTTGTTCTGTTGGAAAATAACTGTCATTCTCGATAAAGACTGTACCTTTTTTTATAACTTCAAGATTCTTAGTTCTCCAAAATACTCCTCCTAAACCTTTATCATCGTATCTAAGTCCTGTTTATCATCAAATTTTTAGCTATCCGATTACATTAAATATTCGAGGTTTAAATTAAAATACCTTTTTCAACTATTCTGCCCGTTAGTTGAACAAAAGCAGCCGATCACGTTGGTCAGATGCTTTGTTGGATTTATTGAGCTATCGTTTCCCGTTAGTGTAACGTTCTGTACTTCTACCTATGATACGGATCACCGTAATGAATCAAAACATAAAGTATCTTTTGATCACAAGATATACATATCAACATAAACAAAATCCCACTCCATGGCCGAGTAGGATTTTGAATAGAACTTCTCTTTTGTGGAACTATCGTTCCGCTAAATCAAGGAATAGTAGTATTTGTAACATACTTCATTCCAACTCTAAAATTGATTCGCCACTAATTATCGTACCATTATTCTTACCCTCACAGATTTCTTTCATCGAACCTGGTTTATCGAAGTTAAACACATGCATTGGCAAATTGTAGTCTCTTGCCAAAATGAAAGCTGATTGGTCCATTACCTTTAAGTTGTGTTCTAAAACGTCGTTGTAATGAAGCGAACGAAATTTCTTTGCATTTTTATCAAATTTAGGGTCTGCATTAAGAACACCATCAACACCTTGCTTTGCAACTAATAAAGCGTCACAATTAACCTCGATGGCTCTTTGTACTGAAGGATAGTCTGTTGTAACGTAAGGTTGACCGTTTCCTCCTGCAAAAATTACAATATAGCCTTTTTCTAGGTGGTGAATTGCTTTTAGACGGATGTATGGTTCTGCAACTGAAGTAATAGGTATAGCGGTCATTACCCGTACTTCCTTTTTGGTCTTGGCTTTAAGAACTCCACGAAGCATTAAACTATTTACTACAGTCGCAAGTGTTCCAATGTTGTCAGCTTCTGCCCTTTCTATCCCCCAGCTTTCCGCCATATTACCTCGAAAAATATTACCCCCACCAATAACTAATGATACTTCAACTCCTAAGTTTACTATTGACATAATTTCATCAGCGATTTGGTCCAATCTTTCCGGTTCAAAACCAAATTCAGAGTTTCCGGCTACTGCTCCGCCACTTAGCTTAACGAGAACTCTTTTATACCTTGACAATTAATACACCCCCATAAAATAAAAACACTAAAGCAATAAATGCTTTAGTGTCCTACAGGAATGGAAATATGAAATTACACAAGTCGACTGAATATAAGTCTTACTTTTCCACCTCATACCCCCACCCCTTCCATTTTTTTCCTTTAAGTAATTTTACATTACGTGAGGCTAAATTGCAATTACCGTCAATATTAAATCTGCAAGCAATTTCAATAAGTTATAGAATGATTTACGATGAGCCGTATCAAAGAGCTACCTTGCCACTATCCTGCCCCTTAGCTGAAAAACAGCCGACTATTTAGCCGGCTTTCTACTTGAGTATCATTCTGAGTTCTGTACCTGATTTAACTATTTCAGCTTTTGATCTACCCCGTATTACGGCAGAATGGCAAAGGACCGGACTGGAAAACCAGAAGCTCTCTCCGCTTTGGGTACAATGTTGAAGATTACCGCGCCTTTAGCCGGCACCTGATCCAGGTTTGTTAACAGCTCGACCTGGTATGTATCCTGGGCAAGTACATAATATTCTGCCAGAAGTGCCCCATTCTTCTGATAATCCACCGCTGAATCCGTGTCAAAGGTTTCATGCCCAATGGCTTGTACTTTTCTTTCCTCAAATAAAAACATGAGCGCACTAACCGACCATCCAGGTGCATGACTGTTGCCCTCCGCATCCTTGTTATCAAATGTTTCATGATTAGGCCAGCGTTTGCTCCAATCGGTACGTAAGGCTACAAAGCTTCCAGCTTCAATCACGCCATGCTCTCTTTCAAATTCAAGAATATGCTCTACATCCAGTGTGAAATCCGGATTGTTCTCTACTTCGGCAGACTGGTCAATGACCACAAGCGGGAGCACAAGCTCCTTCAAACCTAGTTCATCCAGATACCGGGTATCCCGAACGAAGTGGATCGGCGCATCAAGATGTGTCCCGTATTGACCCGGGAACTTGAAGCTCTGGGCAAAGAAACCTTGATCGTGATCAAACAGTGTATCGAATTGTGCTGCCTCAAAAGCTGAAAAATGTGGAGAGCCTGGACCAAACGTATGGGTCAGATCCACCCATTTCTTTTCTTTTAACAATTGAATGGCTTGAATGAGTTCGTTGGACATTCTAATCACCTCATGCACAAAATGGAATAAATTTCTCCTATTATATCTTATTCCACTACAATTGGGGAGCAGTCCCTATATTGGTTCTTAGGGCTGTTAATTTTCAAATTTAAAAACTTCACTGACCGTAGATGTCAGTGAAGTTAATTTATAATACAAGAGTAATCCATTCAATCATGAAAACAAAAGGAGCATGTATGATGCAAACGAAGAACGTATATCTATATGTATTTGATACGATGGCAGATTGGGAGGTAGGATATCTAACTGCTGAATTGAACTCGGGAAGGTATTTCAGGAAAGAGATCCAGCCTTTACAGGTCGTAACCGTAGGCGTGGATAAACATCCGGTAACTACCATGGGCGGATTGAACATCCTTCCTCATATTTCTATTGATGAATGTACATTGAAAGGTGACGACCTCATCATTCTTCCAGGAGGAAACACCTGGATGGACACCATCCATGATCCCCTATTGAAAAAAGTTGCTACCTCTATAGAAGAGGGTACGGTTATTGCGGCGATTTGCGGTGCTACAGTTGCACTTGCAAAAATAGGAATACTGGATTCCAGACAGCATACAAGCAATGATTTAGAATACCTGAAGATGATATGCCCAGATTATACTGGAGAAACCTATTATGTAACGGAGCCTGCAGTAACCGATGGAAATCTAGTTACTGCATCTGGAATAGCTCCGTTAGAATTTACAATGCATGTGTTGAAGCTGTTGAATGTCTATACACCAGAAACCTTACAGGCCTGGTACAATCTATATCAGACTCATGAGTCCAAATACTTCTACGAGTTAATGAATTCTATTGCACCTGAATAACCAGTTTCCCGCGGGTATGATGGGTTTCACTCTTCTCATGTGCTTCCCTTACTCCCTGTTGAGTTAGCGGGTACGTTCCATCAATAATCGATTTGAGCTTGCCTTCCGCAGCCAGTTCAGCCAATTGATCCAGTTGATCCCCTTTGGGCTCCATCATGAAGACGTTGGCCGTTACTCCGGCTTCCTTGGCAAGCTTCTCATCCGGTTGTTCCACCAAGGATACCAGATGCCCGCCAGACTTTAACACCTTGAAGCTATCGCGCTGAATATCACCGCCCATGGTGTCCAGCACAACATCATAACCGGAGAGAATCTCCGAGAAATCTTCTTTTTTATAGTTGATAAAATGATCCACACCCAACGAACGAAGCAACGCTTCGTTTGATTCACTTGCCGTGGAAGCCACTTCAGCGCCGAGGGACTTGGCGATCTGAATGGCATACGTTCCCACACCACCTGCACCAGCATGAATGAGTACCTTCTGCCCTTTGCCTAAACGTCCGTGATCCACAAGTGCCTGCCATGCCGTCATCGCCGCCAGCGGGATCGCTGCCGCTTCCTCAAAGCTCAAGTTCTCCGGTATACGGGCAATAATGTCTGCATCAACAGCAACATATTCTGCATAGGTCCCGAATTGACGCGGACGTGCAAATACCCGATCACCTTCTCTGAACCTCGTGACATTTGAGCCTGCTTCAGCCACAATACCGGCAACATCGCCGCCCAGAATCAACGGAAAATTCTCCGCTGCTTCTTTCATATAACCTTGTCTGATTTTGAAGTCTACCGGATTCACCGACGTGGCATGTGTTCGAATTAATACCTGATTCACTCCACATGTTGGCTTGGCTACTTCTTGTTCCTTCAATTGTTCCGCTCCACCAAATTCCTCAATCACAATTGCTTTCATTAGAAATCCCAGCCTTTCCATTGATTATTGTTATACTCTCTCTCCCTTCATTACCCTTTCCCGGCGATCACTTGACCTATTCATTCAAAATTCACAGCAATCTGGGATTCACAAGCCCGTTCAACAATCGTGATATAATGTCCATTATCGATTACGTTAAATCTTAACCCAATAACTGAACAAGCGAGGTAACACGATGGAAGTAGAAGTAAGTACATTACATTCATTTTCGGACAAGGCTCATGGCGGAAACCCCGCAGGTGTTGTTTTACAAGCAGCGCATTTGTCTGAAACCCAGATGCAGGAGATTGCCAGACAAGTCGGTTTTTCAGAGACTGCGTTTGTCATGCCATCGGATCAGGCTGATTTCAAAGTGCGTTATTTCACCCCAAGTGATGAAGTCGATCTATGTGGACATGCCACAATTGCTTTATTTTATCTAATGAAGACACAACATCTCGTTAATGTTGGTACATATACACTGGAGACACTGGCCGGAATTCTTAAAGTTGATATCGAAGTCAATGGAGAAGTCTATCTGTCTCAGACGTTGCCGGAGTTTGGGGAGATCGTGGATCGACAGCAGATTGCCGATTCGTTATGTATTTCTATGGAGGATTTGAACGCCGAACTACCTGTACAGATCATATCTACCGGGCTACCCGATATCCTGATAGCTGTTAGAGATGTTAATGTTCTGACCAAAATCGACCCTGACTTCCAGCGTATCACTGAAATATGCAAGGCTCATCATGCCGTAGGTTATCATGTGTTTACACTCGAATCAGATGCTGAGGACGTTCTGGCAGAATGCCGTAATTTTGCACCGCTTTATGATATACCGGAAGAGAGCGCGACAGGCACATCCAATGGTGCCATGCTCTGTTATTTATACAAGTACAACCAACTCACAGATCCTCATCATCACACGTACACGATCAGACAAGGGTATACCATGAACCGCCCCTCTGAGATCCGAGCCAGATTAACTTTGGACAGCTCTAATGAAATCACACAGATTCAGGTTGGCGGTAATGCAATTCATATCGAAAACATTCAAATACACCTCACTTAGCGGGAGGTGTTTTACGTACTTAGAATAGAGAACATGAGAATTATGTACTTGAAGCAATGTCATGTCCTTAAATCATTGAATTTGTTGTAAAAATCGTAGTACCGCTACCTCCAACTGGTTCAGCCCTGGCTGCTCTATAGGAAAATGGCCTGCCCCTTCCAAGATCACACATTCCTTGTCTACCACCAGACGATCAAAAAAAGATTGGCTGAACCTGATCGGTGTCATGGGGTCCAGTTCAGGGTGAACCAACAGGACCGGACACTGATTGAACTGTTCCGGGCTTACCTCCGGTTTTTTATTAAGGAATGTTCTTAATAATTCCAACGGAATACGTGTAGCTGCCGCTTGTGGATCATCCATAATAAGTCGGGTTAAGTCCTTGTTATTAGTAATCAGTTGCATTCGGGATACCTGTTTGACCGAAATACGTACATGATCCAGCAGACCAGGGAACAGATCCATCATCCGTTTTCCCACCCGGCTCACCAGGCGATTCGGCGCAAGTTGGTCACGCATTTTCGGATTACTCGTGTCTACAAATGTAGTTGCGATCAGACCCTTAACACGCTTGCTGCGTGCACTGGTGTGATAGGCAAGCATACCTCCGATGCTACTTCCCAATACAACGATTGGCTTGCCGTCATTTTTGTATTCCCGTTCGATGAGTGACACAAGCAGCTCTATCCAGAGTTCGTAGTTAATACGTGTACCAGACATTGCGTAACTTAACCCATACGGGGGAAGATCTGGCGATACCACCTCGTATCCATGTCGCTGCAACATGCGGGCATACGGAGCGAGCAACCTGCCATTGCCTCCCGCACCATGAATGAACAGAATTTTGATTGAAGACTCCGGCGCAGGCAAGCGATCGATATGCAGATGAACCCCATTTGACTCCCACCATTCTTCCTCAGGAGCTGTATGCTCCCCTAACCTCACTTCTTCCGGGAAAAAGGCCTGATACTGTTTCCAATAGGGATGTGTTGTCTGATATGAAGGCAAACTTTTTTTCATACGTTACATTCTCCTCTTTTTGTATACAAAAAAAAGCCGTACAGTGTACGACTTTTCGTTAAGAATACGTCTATGACCATACTTCTTTTTATAACAACTCCGTATATCTGTCAATCGGGAAACTGTACATTGCCCGGTACGATATAGGCACCACCTGACCCATCATTAGGCAGAGCCGGGATCGTGTCATTTAATACCTGACCGCGAATATCGGTAATACGAACGTTTAATTTTTCTTTGCCCAGTCCAGTTCCGAGGAAATGATTATAGTCTTGCTTTTCAAGATTGAGCCACGTGCCATCCTTCTGTTTCACTTCGAACTTCAGCACCGGATATTTGTGATTACGAACCTGAATGGCTGCCCACCACTGACTGCTGCCTTCCTTGATCCGATAAGAGACGTTGCCTTGAATTGGAGCTTTGACCACTTTCCAACTAATATCGATTTTGCCTGCCTTTGGGTCACCGATCAGGTTAAAAGCATTCGGTGAGAGATCCAGCGCTCCGCTGGCACCCTCTGGATAGAGGTCTGTTACATAGACTGTTGTTTTGCCTTTAGGACCCTGCACCTCGAGATAGGCTCCCGCTAAAGCGGCTTTGACTCCGTTATAATTGAGTTGGAACGGATTAAGTGCAGTAATCTTCATGTCCGCCGGGATGGGATCAAGCAACACTGCACCTCCCGAGTAGCCTGAGCCTGTATACGTCGCGTAACCCTGATATGTATCGTTCCATGCGGCAGATGCAGGTAGAGCAAATAATACGAGACTGAGCAACATCCCTGTACCGGCCCATTTTAACCGTTGAAATCTACTTTTCTTGTTCATGAGCTATTCCTCCTCGTCATTCTAACTTCTGTTACATTGAAACATAAGTTGAACTAAAGAATATTTACACTTGCCACTCCGATGACAGAATAACCTTCCGATCACTGTTATCCCCAGATTTTTTGATTGAATTTTACAAAGGTGAAAATCTGTTGATAAAGGCGAACGCTCCGCTTCTTCAGGTTTCTTCTGTCCTCTACGTTCTCGTGTAAATGATCCATTCAACTGCTAGATTTGAATATAACATTATTTTACATAATAACTCCTTATTTTCAATCCCTCTCAACTAAATCACATCTTTAGTCCTGCCCGTGGACTTGAACATTCACGACCACGCACAAGATATGGATACATACCATAATTTGGTGGAATGAGCATAATTACAAGCCGACATTAGGACGATTCCCAATAATAAAAAAACGCCACACCCCGGAGTGATTTCTCTCTCCAAACAGTGTGACGCTTATTAAGCATTACGGTAAAAATACCCTGGCTGTCCAGCGACAACCGCATCGGCTCATCCTGTTTCCCTTCGTTTCATCCGCTTCCTTAGTCGCTCATACGATGCGTAAATCCGCGGAGATTCTTTGGTCAGTATAGGCCCCAGCACAGCCAGAATTAACACATACAACACGGCAAACGATTGGATGGATGCCATCAGCCCTCCGGCCTTGCCGATGTTCGCCATGATAATGGAGAACTCGCCCCGCGAGACCAGGGTAAAGCCCACATTCAATGAGGCCTTAGGGCTCATTCCAGCCAGTCTGCCAGCGATCATACCTGCACCATAGTTACTGGCAATCGTCAGAATAACGGCAATAATCGTCATCCCAACAGCTCCGCCAAGTGAAGCCGGCTCGATGGTCAGGCCAAAACTGAAGAAGAAAATTGCACCAAAAAAATCTTTGAAAGGCATGATCTGATGTTCAATCCGACTTACATGTCTTGATTCGCCCAACACAAGCCCCATCATCAATGCTCCAATGGCTTCTGCTACATGCAGTGTCTCCGAGAAACCAGCCACCAGGAAGAGCAGTGTCATGACGGTAAGCAGAAACAACTCTGATGACTTGATATTCAGTGCCTTATCAATATATTTGATGCTTTTCCTGCCAATAATCAGGAATAGCACAATAAACAGCAGGGCAGACAGCGATACTAACAGAACACTTAAGAATGAAGTTGCCCCGCTGAGCACAAGCCCGGTCAGGATGGAGATATGAATCGCGATGAACAAGTCATCAAACATGATCATGCCCATAATAATCTCTGTTTCAGGGTTTGCCGTGCGTTTCAGATCAACGAGCACTTTAGCTACAATGGCTGTAGAAGAGCTGGTCATGATCCCGCAGACAACAAGTGTCTCCTGAAGGGGCAGATCCATGAACCACCCCAACAGCAATCCAGAGACAAAATTCAGACCAACATAGAACATGCCCCCGGTCAGAATGGCTTTGCCAGACTTTAATAACCGGGAGACCGAGAACTCCAAACCCAGATAAAATAGCAGAAACAAAATGCCAAGCCTGCCCATAAATTCAATAAAGGTCGAACTTTCGATAAAACGTAAATCCACTATGCCAATCTGTGGTGCATGTGGTCCAACAGCCATACCAATCAGGATATAGAAAGGAATGACTGAAAATCGTAATCGTGAAGATATCAGCCCAGTAAGTGTAATCAGCGCAACGGCAATTCCCACTTCGAATATGAGCATATCCATAGGCTAAGTCCGTCCATCAGTCAACAATTGTTTGAGATGTTTGATCTGATTCCGTTCACCGGCAACTACAATTGTAGCCCCAGCGGTAAAAGCATAATCCGGGCCTGGATTAAAATGCTTCTCCTTATCCTTGGTCACAACAGCGAGAATTACGGCGCCCGTAGCCTGACGGATATCCAGTTCACCAATCGTCATGCCTACGCTTGCGGCGTGGGGCTCAATCCGTAGCCATTCGATTAACAGCCCTTCAAGCATCACTTCACGCTCATCCTGAAACTTCGGTTTATAGGTCATACCACCAACAATAGCGGCTACCGCCCGGGCTTCATCATCGTCCAGGGTGACCAGAGATACCATATCACCCACCTCTTCAGGTGTATCCCCTGACTCCATATGGAACAGGTCACGTCGCTCGTCGTTATGAATCACTATGACCAAATGCTCACCACTACGGGTATGCAGCCAGTATTTACGTCCAATCCCGGGTAAGTCCGTCTCTTTAAAGTGCATGATCTGCACCCCCTAGCGCCGGCTCGTTCAAGGTTTCGCTCCTCAGCTCGATCCCCGTAATGCGGATTCTCATGGAACCTGATGGTGTATGAACAGACCTAACTTCCCCTTTACTGCCAAGCAGTAATTGACTCCCTACTGGAGAGAGGAAAGAAATACGACCCTCATCAGGATTAGTATCCTCTGGCATGACAATCATGAACGAATCTGACGTATGAAAATCGAGATATTCAAAATCAATATGACTGCCGATCAATACAGCTGAGTCCAGATCTTCATCAGGACCCAGGAGCAGTTTTTCCACATACTCTGTATATGCGGACAATTGTTTTTCCAATTGTATCCGCTCTGGATCACGCGCGTCGAAATAGTCGTCGAGAAATGTTCTTTTCTCTTCACCGAATGTAAATAGCTGGCTCACCAGCTTCTCTCTGCAATTATGGCGGGAGGTCCTATGGTTCATAGTAGATTTCCCCCCCTATACAAGCCTTGTTCTCCATGTTGATTGGCATGTTTCTCTTCATCATCTTGTTTTCCTCCTTTATATTTTAAAAAGATCCCGGAATACGAGACCTTCTTACCATCTTACCAAAACTAATATTTTAATCCAGTATATTCGTCTAACTTGCTTTTTTATTATCATTTGTGGTCATATCTTCCATTTAATAACTTAATTCTTCACATCATATGGTAGATCCATAGAACATTTTAATTACTGCATAAAAAACATTTTATGAATTTTCATCTCGTATTTTTATTTGCTTTCCTGTATATTTAACTACAAACTTTTATTCAATTTATGCAAATAAGCCTCTACAGACTTTAACACAATAAAGGAGTGCATCGAAAAAGTGTCCACGATAACAAAAGAAACTAAAGAGTCCGTTCAAGTTACTGCCGCAGAATATGTTCATTCCGTTTATGAGTCGGTTGTTGCCAGAAATCCGCACGAAGACGAGTTCCATCAGGCTGTCAAAGAAATTCTGGATTCCCTTATTCCTGTTATTGAAGCACACCCTAAGTATAAGAACCATAGTCTGTTGGAACAGCTTGTTGAACCCGAACGTGTAATCACATTCCGTGTCCCATGGGTGGATGATCAGGGCAAAGTTCAGGTTAACCGTGGATTCCGGGTGCAATTCAACAGTGCCATTGGCCCTTACAAAGGCGGACTTCGCTTCCATCCTTCTGTATACTCGGGCATCATCAAGTTCCTTGGCTTCGAACAGATCTTCAAAAATGCTTTGACCGGTCTGCCCATTGGCGGTGGTAAAGGCGGTTCTGACTTCGATCCCAAAGGAAAATCAGATCTGGAAGTCATGCGTTTCACGCAAAGCTTCATGACTGAACTTTACAAATATATTGGTTCCGATACCGATGTACCAGCAGGTGACATTGGTGTAGGTGCACGGGAAATTGGTTACATGTTCGGCCAATACAAACGTATCCATGGCGGACATGTGGCAGGCGTTTTGACAGGTAAAGGACTGCTGTACGGAGGAAGCTTGGCACGTAAGGAAGCGACTGGCTTCGGCTGTGTGTATTTCGTGAAGGAGATGCTGCAATCCAAGGGACTCAGCTTCCAAGACAGCACAGTCGTTGTCTCTGGCTCTGGTAATGTGTCCATCTATGCCATTCAGAAGGCACAGGAGCTTGGAGCTACAGTTGTGGCGTGTAGTGACTCAGGTGGCTACATACACGATCCACAAGGCATCAACCTGGATACCGTGAAACGTCTGAAAGAGGTTGATCGTCTTCGCATCAGCGAATACATCAAAGAACACCCGCATGCTACATATACCGAAGGTTGTGAAGGCATCTGGTCCATCCCTTGTGATATTGCTCTTCCATGTGCAACGCAAAATGAGATCGATGAAGAAGCTGCGGCCCTTCTAATCAAAGGTGGCGTGAAGGCAATTGGCGAAGGCGCGAATATGCCTTCCACCCTGGCTGCCATTGACGTCTTCCACGGTGCAGGCGTGCTGTTCGGTCCAGCCAAAGCGGCTAATGCCGGCGGTGTAGCCGTGTCTGCTCTTGAAATGTCACAGAACAGCATGCGGTTGTCCTGGTCATTTGAAGAAGTAGACGCCAAGCTGCATGACATCATGAAGAACATCTACACCAGCTGTGTAGAAGCTGCTGAAGAGTATGGCTGTGAAGGCAACCTCGTAGCCGGAGCGAATATCGCCGGTTTCCTCAAGGTAGCGGATTCCATGATTGCTCAAGGTGTAGTTTAATTTAAATACGTGATTCTCCACGATCAAAGGGCGTTCCCATCTATTTGGGTAACTGCCCTTTTTTCCTTGTCTTCAATTGCTCTAATGGCAAGGCAATGGTAAAGTGGTACTGACGTAATTCCATCTATTTGTACTATTATAAGGAAGTGTTTACATTGTCTAACCAACCATTTGCCAGCACTGCGAGTCCTCATCTTAGCGCAGACTGTGAGCAATGTTTTGGCCTGTGCTGTGTTGCCTTGCCCTATGGCAAGTCATCGGACTTTGCTTTTGACAAGGCCAGCGGCACCCCCTGTCCCAATCTGCGCACGGACAATCGCTGCGGTATCCATACCCAGCTTCGGCAGAAAGGGTTCAAAGGTTGCACGGTATACGACTGTTTCGGAGCTGGACAGAAGCTGTCCCAAGTGACCTACGCGGGCAAAGATTGGCGTGATCATCCAGAGTCTGCAAACGAGATGTTCGATTGTCTGCCTGCCTTGCGACAACTTCACGAGTTGCTCAGTTATATGAAGGAAATGATGATGAGACCGGAAACGTCATCCCTTCACTCGGCATTTGGTGAGTTATATGAGGAGATTGAGCGCTTGAGCAATCTGGAGCCTGCGGCACTCCTCCGTCTGGACATCGCCAATTATCGGTCCAGTGTGAATCAACTCTTGGTCCAGGCAAGTGAGATGGTACGCGCGAATGTGCCACCCACCGCTCATGGACAAGGGAAGTCGAAGAATGGTAAAAAACGTACCGGAAGTGACTTTTTTGGTGCCAATTTAAAAGGGGCTGACCTGCGGGGCGCAAGCTTCCGAGGGGCTTTAATGATCGCAGCCGATCTCCGAAATGCAGATACACGAAATGCGGATTGGATTGGCGCGGACTTGCGGGATACGGATCTGGGCGATGCAGACCTGAGAGGTGGCATCTTCCTGACGCAATCCCAGATTAATGCAGCCAAAGGTAATGTGAATACCAAGTTGCCGGACCATCTTAACATTCCCTCACACTGGGTGTAGGATGCCATTTCCGCAAGAGCATAAGCAGGGATACAGGCAATATAGTACCTGCCAATCCATATGAATGTATGAATCGTATATAGCAACAGCAAAAAAACAGCTCGTCCTATACATCCAAGGACGAGCTGTTTCTATAAAATCACTGGAACGAATCAGAATTATAACAAGTCGCGGCGAAGATCTTCAGCCGATTTTGGAGACAAGTGACCGAGCGGAATATCAAATACCGTTTTCGCTCCCTTATGTCCTTCCACGCTCAAACGTTGTGCGGCTCTTGCATACGCCACAAGTACGCTTGCTGTAAATTCAGGATTGCTGTCGAGTTTCAGACCAAATTCAATAATTTGCTTTTGACCAGCACCTGTAACCCCACTGCGAATTACAAATCCACCATGCGGCATACCTTCATGCTCGGATTTCAATTCTTCTTCGCTAATGAACGTTACAGTTGTATCGTAATCTGCAAAGTAGTTAGGCATCTTCACAATCGTCTCACGGATCTCATCCTGATTAGCACCATCTTCTGCTACCACATAACATTGACGCAGATGTTTCTCACGTGTAGACAGCTCTGGTGTCTCCCCTGCACGAATGCGGTTGATCACCTCTTCAACAGGTACAGTATACTGTACACCCGCCTTAACGCCTGGAACACGACGAATAGCATCCGAGTGGCCTTGGCTCACACCTTTGCCCCAGAACGTGTACTCTTTTCCTTCTGGCAGGATGGACTGTGCAAGCAGACGGTTCATGGAGAACAAGCCTGGGTCCCAACCTGTGGAAATGACACTTACGTGACCGCCTTGCTCTGCCGCAGCATTAACTTCCTTGTAGAATTCAGGAATTTTCGCATGTGTATCGAAGCTGTCTACCGTATTGAACAACTTGGCGATGGCTGGTGTCTGCTCTGGAAGGTCGGTTGCAGAACCACCACAGAGGATCATAACATCAACCTTGCCTATGTATTGCTCCGCTGCAGAGATATGCTCAAAACGTACTTCTGTGCTTTCAGCGACCATCTGCTCCGGATTACGACGTGTAAACACAGCAATCAGTTCCATATCCTCGTTCTGGGAAATGGCTTTCTCTACACCTTTACCCAAGTTACCGTAACCAACAATACCCACTCTAATCATGTTCAATCCTCTCCTGTCTTCTTCTATAGTTGTCTATTACTCTGTTTATAATGATATAACATAACATGTAACCTGTCAGGTTTCCAGTTCGAAATAAAAATACCTTGCAGCGGTGCAGCAATAATGCGGCTCCGTATGCAAGGTATTTTGGCGTTCATTCGTTATTTTAGGAAGAAAAAAAGCAGGAAAGAAAAATAGCCCTTATCTTCTGCTTATGATTCTGTCCAGGTCAACGTCAGTTCAATGACGCCTTCCTGTCCCGCCAATGTTCCTCCAATCAAGGACCAGACATCCTGCGTCTCCGGGTCGGTTCCCTGAATGATAATATTTTTGTCATCGATCGTCTGACCTGCATCCGTCAACTTTTTGGCGTTGAAGTAATCTTTATACAGCTGGGATACGGTTTTCATATCTTGTTCAGTGGAGAAAATCACCATGGCCGATTGCTTGCCTTCATTCTCACCTGAATTGGCTAAACGAATCGTAGCATCTTCCGGCAACGGGAAATCACTTGGCAAGTTCTCCGGCAACTCATTGGTTCCAGCAGTCGCTTCCTCACCACGATCTGAATCCGAGTCGGTTGGTGCAGTCGTACCCTCCGTTTCGGTCACTGTACTTGTTGTTGCTTCGCTTGCACCTTCATTAGTCTCCTGTTCACCAGTTCCGGAGGAAGCTTCAGTGTCCACCTTCTCCGTATCACTCGGTTCGTCTGCCGCGCTGCTGCAAGCACTCAAGGCCACCATCATCGCCAGTGCCGCACAGGCCAATACATATTTCCTTCTCTTCACCATCTGTTACCACTCCTTCTTCTTCGTTTCATGTGCTAATCACGTTCAAACGGCTGGATCACAGGCACCGCATGAACGTTATTCTTAACCCATATCACAGATACAGATAATACACTAAGAGACAATAGACAACTGGCTACAAGAATGGACAAGAAGCGGGTGATTACTTTAAACTTTTTCATCCATCCCTCCTCCTCCTGTTCTTCATGTGTTTGTGGAATCATGTTACTCATAGGTCACTGGACGGTGTCACTAATTTCATGATCTCGGCGGCGACAATATCCGGTTGACTGTTATGGATACTGTGTGTCGCTTGTGGAACCGTCAGCTGTGTTCCGTGTCTTGACCATGAAGCAAAATTCGCTTGGTCGGCCTGCCAAGCATGACTGTCCTCATCCGACTCCTCCGAACCGGCTGTGAGGATCGTCAGGGGGAAGCCAAACTTCGTTTTGTTCTCAAGCACACACGCTGCATTTGTTCTGGAATTCCGAACCTCTTCCATGACATTGTCATTGTACGCATGTCTCAGCGTGGATATCGTTACGGCTTTTTTCATCGGTTCCGTTACCAGATGTGGGTCAATGACCAGAGATGCCATCATGCGATCCGATTGTAGCAATGTTCGTGCGATGCCTGTTTTCACCAGAAAACGGGACCAATCCATCATCCATTCTGGTGTATTCAAGTCCGTACGACTGTAATATTCCGGGCTTCCGCCATCGATCATGACCATGCCGGCCACCTCATCAGGATACCTTTGCGCAAACCGCAGTGTCTCCAGCGCCCCCAGGGAGTGACCAACCATGATGTAAGGTGGACGTTGACCGGATGTGCGCAGCAATTGGTGGATCTCTTCCGAGATGGTATCAACATCACGAGGTTCATCCGTATAGTCGCTGTATCCGTACCCGAACCGATCATATACCGCAATTTTTACCTGTGATTTCAACTTGTCATATAGCGGACTGAAATCCACATACGGATTGGGTGTACCCCAGCCTGAGGCAAACACCACGGTTACCTCTCCTTTGCCAGCAGTGTAGAGGTGCATGTTGCGACCACTCACTTCATAATACTTGCCTGGCGGGGGATAGGACTTCATATCCTGCGTGGATTGATACGCTTCATACGCTGTACCTGCCAGCAGCAAAAGTCCTGTGGCAAGCATGATGCCTCCCAGCACTTTTAACCCTCTCCGTAACCCCTTCTTCATCTTCTCTACCCCTTACCCCAAAGGTTCATCTATATATGTATGCTTCAATCGTACCCAAGAAATAGCGCGATTGAAACAATCCCGAGTCCAGTTCTTTCCCCAACCAAAGTCCAGTGTCCCTCCCCTACCTGTAACGCAAAAAAAACTGCAAATCTCCCATTCAGGAAACTTGCAGTTCATCTCTACTTGTATTCTAAAATTCTTACCTCAATCTATCTAATGATGATCCTTACCTATAGTTGCAAAGTAAGACCCACCGGGCAATGATCACTGCCCATCACGTGGCAGTCGATATGCGCATCTGCTACCTTAGGTGCCAATTGATTGGATACGAGAAAATAATCAATGCGCCAGCCCACGTTCCGTTCTCTAACCTTCGGCATATAGGACCACCAGCTGTATACATCCGTACGATCCGGGTACAGATGGCGGAAGCTGTCTACATACCCGGAAGCAAGCAAATCAGTCATCTTGCCACGCTCTTCAAGGGTAAATCCGGAATTGCCCAGATTGGGCTTCGGATTCTTCAGGTCAATCTCCTGATGAGCCACATTCAGGTCTCCACAGACGATAACCGGTTTAGTCTGCTCCAGTTGCAGAATGTAGCCCCGGAATCGATCCTCCCATTCCAGACGGTAAGGCAGCCGGGTCAGATCCCGCTTCGCGTTAGGGGTATAGACGTTCACCAGATAAAACTCATCATACTCCAGTGTAATCATCCGTCCTTCCGGCTCACTGTCCTCCTCCATCCCGTAACGAACGGATAAAGGCTTGATTCGGCTAAATACAGCCGTACCGGAATATCCTTTTTTGATTGCATAATTCCAATATTGATAAACATCTTCCCCCAGGCCCATCTCAATCTGTCCGGCTTGTAATTTGGTCTCCTGAAGGCAGAAAATATCCGCCTGAGTCTCTTGATAATAATCCATGAATCCTTTGGTAACACATGCCCTTAAGCCATTCACATTCCAGGACACCAGCTTCATATCCTCATCTCCTCACATCTCTCCAATATAGCATGGGCTCATTCAGAGGGACAAGCCTCATGGCTCTGGAATGAGATGGAGTCATTGGAATCCTTATGGGGCGAGCCTGCCTATATTTCGCTTCGTAACTTAGAGAACACCGCAAGGTCAATATATCTGCCTTTCTCAAACTCATGCTGCCGCAGTACACCTTCCTGTTGAAAATCAAGTTTATGTAACAGGTGAATTGACGCCTCGTTCTCTGGTTCAACCTTTGCTTCGATCTTGTTGAGCTGCATGCATGTGAATCCAAAATGTAACACAGCATGGGCCACTTCAGTCATAACACCGCGGCCCCAGAAAGAGGAACACAAATCGTATCCAATCTCTGCACGGTTATGTACATCTTCATAGTTCAGGAACCCACAGGTTCCGATCACTTTACGAGTTTCACGGTCTTCAATCATCCAGCGTAAACCCGTGTGTTCCTTGAAAATCTTCGTATACCAATTTATCTCACCCTGTGCATCCTCCACGGATTCAAAGGGAGTGAATGGCATATATTGAACCACAGCTTCATCGGAATATAACGCGAGCAGATCATGGCTGTCTCCAGCCTCAGCTGACCGGAGGATGAATCGTTCTGTCTGAATTAATGGAACTAGATCAAACCTAAATTGCTCACTCATGCGAAGTCTCCTTTGCAACATTCATTGTAGAAGTCCATTTTACTACACTTGCCTTCATCAAGCTTTTACTATTAATATGTTCTATTAAGGCATTACTGTAGAAAAGGATACATAGGAGAGGACGTGCTATTATCACACAATCATATGACGTTATTATCGTTGGAGCCGGCTCCATGGGTATGAGTGCTGGGTATTATCTATCGCGCAGTGGATGCAAAACTTTATTAATCGATGCCTTTGATCCTCCGCATACGGAAGGAAGTCATCACGGGGATAGCAGACTGATGCGCCATGTGTACAGTGGTGGGCCTGACTATATTGCGATGGCATTACTTGCACAGAAGTTATGGCACGAGCTGGAGGAAACGACCGGAGACCAACTGTTTGTTCCTTCCGGTGTAATAAATGTGGTTGATCCGGAGATTCATTCCTTCCACAACCGATTGAGCCATGCAGATGATGCAGGTATTCGGTATGAAACGTTGCACGCAGCCGAGGTGATGAAACGCTGGCCAGGTATTACAATACCTGAACATTACGAGGGCATGTATGAACCGGATGCGGGTTATTTGTATAGTGAACCTTGTATTCGTGCCTTCCGCAAGGCAGCCGAAACTCACGGTGCCACCTTGTTAACGCACACGCTTGTGGAGCATATCGAATACGGACCACATTCCGTCGCAGTTCAGACTTCAGGTGGTGAGACATACCATGCAAATCAAATCATCCTGAGCGCTGGCGCCTGGTTTCAGACATTAAAACCTTTCGTGGATCTCCCGATCCAGGCAGTGCGTAAAACGGTTGGATGGTTTGATGCACCAGAAGCCTTATACGGCGAGCCACACTTCCCCGGTTTTACACTGGCGGGAAAAGAAGGTACATATTATGGATTTCCAAGCATTGGCGGATCAGGTCTGAAGATGGGTCGTCATGATACGGGTCAGGTGTGGACACCAGGAAGTACAATGGCTGCTTTTGGTACGGAAGAAACGGACGAGGGGGATCTGCGCAGGCTGCTCGAACTTCATATGCCTCAGGCAGCTGGAGCATTGAAACGTGGTAGTGTGTGCAAGTATGAATTCACTTCGGATGAAGATTTTATTATCGACCGACACCCTGCCCATGAACGTGTGTGGCTCGCAGGCGGTTTCTCCGGTCATGGCTTCAAGTTCGCAAGTGCCATTGGGCAGATTCTATCCGACTTGGTGCAAACGGGGCACACGGATCAGGATATTAGCAGGTTCACCCTATCCCGTTTTTGTTAAGTACCAGCTGGGTGGATGAATATATGTATGTCTAAAATAGCTACTTTTCTTGAGGGTACAGTGTTGCATAGAGCACTGCACCTCCAAGAAAAAAGGACACGTAATAACGTTTAATTCATGCGTACTCACACTAATTAACTTTGACGAGGCTCCATTGCTGATTGGCTCCGCCATTGTCGGCCCACTGAATCGTGGAGGCACCTGCGGTCAGAGAACCTTGATTGATGTCAACCGTCAGGCCACTGTTTCGATTCGCAAGTACCACATATCCTCCCACATCAATTGGCAGCCATTGCTGATTGTTGCCCCCGTTATCCTGCCACTGAATCAGAGCGGCTCCGCCTTGTGTAGAACCCGAATTCACATCCAGCAAAAGCCCACTGCCCACATTGCGGATGTTGTAATATCCGTTACCTGCGGACTCTAGCTTCCACTGCTGGTTGGCTGCTCCATTATCATTCCACTGAATGATTGTTGCCCCACCCGTAGAAGAAGCACCGTTAACATCGAGTGCAAGTCCACTGTTGCGGTTGATTAATTTGTAGATAGCCCCGGATTCATATCCTGTACCGCCATTATAAGTTGCACTGGAAATGACGTAGGTTGTGACCGAATTGGCCTTGGCCGTAGCGGTAAAGGTTTTGTTTTGCACCGAAATATTGGTCAGTTGCTGCACCTTCTCCGTTGAAGAGGTCCGATATACTTGAGCAGACGTGCCTGTGTTAGTAAAACGACTGAGATCATAGGTTACTGTTGTATCCGTCGAATCCGAATTTGTTGTAACCAGTACAACTTTGCCGGAAGCTGCATCATAAGCTGCAAGGGTATTGGCATCACTCATGCCAATAATCTTGTATCCAGGACGAATAAATTTGCTGTAATTGCCCATGACATAATATTTTTGGTTCACGGTGTAACTAGTCGTTTGGGTATTGTTCAACACGTTCTTGAAAAATCCCCATCCTTCTGCACTATCCACGGCTTGCCAATACACCCATCCACTTGCGCCCATATTGCGAATATCCTTGAGGATAGTCCGTGACATCGTAAGTCCGCTTGCATCTCCGTCTCCATATTCCGAGGTCCACAGATGTTTGCCCGCAGACGTCGCTGTGTTGCGCAAAGCAGTACGATTGCTTCCGCCATACGTATGAGTGTTGATCTGAGTGATCGCTGATTTAACCGCATTACTGTAGCTGTTGAACGACACATTGGTATCATCGATACTGTATTCTTCCGGTGCGCTCAGCTTTGTGGACAGGCCCTTTGCATTCAACGAAGCTTGTACCTGACTCAGAATTGTGTTCTGATCCGCCCGGTCAAAGTGCATGCCCTCCTGGTCATTGCCCTGCTTCCACCACGTCGAGATCGGTTCATTCAGCGGAGTTACGCTATCAAATGTGATCCCCCAGTTATCCCGAAAATGCTTCACAACCTCAGTTAAGTAATCGGCAAAATCATCGTAGTAATCGGGCTTGAGGTTGTTACCACCATTGGCCGAACCGGACACATTACCACTGATCGTCATCCAGTAAGGTGCGGAATTCGCAAAAGCTTCGATGACATTCACGCCTTGCGCTTTGGCAGCTTGCAGCATATATCGTTGGTTTGCATCTGCATTCCAGTCATACACGCCGGGAGAAGGCTGGTAACCAGGAACGGCTTTGCGATATTCGAGGATATTGGATGATGGATTATCCCCGCCTCCAATGTTGTACCGCAGGATATTCAGACCCAGTCCGGTATTTGCATTGAACATTTTCTCCACATACTCATCCCGATTGGAATATTCTCCAACCACTTTGCCCCACCATGCTAGGGATGTCCCCCATCCTTCCATCGTCTGATATTGCTTCGATGGATCGGCAACAGCCGTGTAGGCTCCCGCAGCAGATACCTCTGTTCCCAGACCCAAACTGCCTGTTAGCAGACTTCCTGCCAGCAGTAGCGAGCTCATTCGTTTTAACCACTTCATCCGCTTCACTCCTTATCATTTTACACTTGCACTCCGATGTCAGAACAACTTTCCGATCGCTGTTATCCCCAGATTTTTTAATTATTCCTTAAAAGGGGAAATCCGGGGATAGCGTATGCTTCCGATGTAGCTTTCTTTCAGAAAGCTTTTAGGCGCACGCTTCGCTTCTTCAAGTTATTTCTGACTTCTCCGTTGTCGTGTAAATGTATATTTGTATTTTCCGGAACACAAACACCAATCATTGTCCGATCTCTCGGAAGGTCGCGTCTGACTTATCGAGTGCGGTAACGACAGCTTCCAATTTCAGTACGTTATTATAATGTCTCAGGTACAGGTTCGGATTACTAAACGAGGTATACGATGTCCAACTAGCATTAGCAAGTCCATTTACACGTTTGAACGTGGCGTCATTTCGGAATGTAGTGCTGCCGTCATTTTTCACGAGTGTGATGCTGCCATTATTATTGCGCAGGAAATAACCCGGATAATTCATGGACTCAAACGAAATGCCTGTTGCATTTGACAGCCCAGGAACGATACGGAATTGTGCATCTTCCGCCGGACTGACATTGGCATCAATCCGTGCCTGATAGTTGTAATGACGAATGAAGCTGCCTGGTACATTGAATGACTCCAACTTGCGGATATCCCCCGGTTGTCCGGACTCTTTCAATACGGTCATATGCCGGACGAGTCCGGTAAGACCTGCAATCTCTTGTTTGGCACCCCAAGTCTGGAAGTTATCAGCAGAGTCGCTGTAATAATATTTTTGTGTTGCATAGCCGTCAAAGTAGATTCGCCATGAACCATTATCCAGCTGAACAAGCGCCGGACCTTCCACCCAAGAACCCCAACCTGCCCAATCCCCTGTACCTTTAAAGGTATAAGGACCCGTTAGCGAGGTTGCTGTCGCATATTCAATGTATTTGGTGGTCTCGTTCTTGGTAAAAGCATGATAGGTTGAGCCTGTCTTCACGATAAAAGTGTCGATATAATTGGGAGTAATGCCTGCCAGTTCAGTAGGTGCAGACCATGAGGTAGATGTTAGATTGCTGCCTGAAGCTGTGAGTACATAAGGTTTGAAATTCTGATAGTTGCCTGGTGAGAGGGACACGATAATGTTCAGACTGCCGTTGCTGTCTTTGAACCATTCTGGTGCCCAGGTGTGTGCAATTATGGTAGGTCTGGATAATGTAATGTTACGGACAAATGTCCAGTTTACCTTATCCGGGCTGGAGGCGATGCCGATGGTGTTACCCGACCAGTTCGTGGTGTAAACAACGTAATATAGACCATCTGTGTGCTTCATGATGCTGGGATCGCGGATCAGATCGGCCGGAGGTGTATAGGCTGGCCCTTTTAGCAAACCATAGTGGGTTGCATTATACGATTCATAGATGTACATATTGGACTCACTTGTGTTCGTAAAAGCGGATATCGTATATACACTTGTCGCTGCTCTGGCTGTATTGGGGAATAACATCGTTAATAGAAGTAATGTTCCGAGCAGCAGAATCATTCCACCCTTGAAACCTTTGGACTTTCCTACTCCTACTCCTACTCCTACTCCTACTCCTACTCCTACTCCTACTCCTACTCCTCCTATTCCCTCTTCCTTCTTCGTCAACATTGGGTCATCTCCTTATCCATGAGTGATGAACAGAGGAATACCTTACTGTATTACCAATGACAAAGCGTACCTGGGACTGCCACTGATGAGCAATACCTCACAACTACCTGTTCAAATTCCAATTACATGAAGCATCACTCCCTTCACAGATCATGGATGAACACTCTTTATATATGTAAACGGTTACAATTAATTATACTACAAGTGTTACCTTAGTTCGTTGTACCAACCTGATCACCACAGTTCCCCCATTCCCTTAGCTAATTCACTCACAAGACTGAATCCAAAGATTCACAAGCTCGGGTTATTTGACTAAGAAAATGAGGTAGTGTGACTGTTGTAAAAGGTGAAATGCTGCGTCTAACTCGAACTATCTCGATTCAGTTCTTGTTCTCAACCATAGTTGGATCGGTAAGACAGCTATCGATCCATACATGAACTATTCCACTACAACCCAAGGATAACGGGATAACGCATCCAACAGAAATCGTACACGTTCTGGTGTTCTGCCTTCTTCATCGAACAAAAGTAATTCATTCTCTTCCTGTAGCCAAGCTACTGGAATTTTGTAATCCTCTTGCGGACCAATCTGCCAGTAACGGCCCAGATGATGTCCGTTCAGGTGAATGGTTCCTTTGCTCATCCCGGTCAGGCGAAGCATCAGGTTCACTTTATGATGCTCGGAAATAGTAGGTTTCGCGAAACGCCAGCGGTACCAGACCGGCTGACCATACGATCCTCTGACTAGAGTATGATTGGATACAGGGTGAAACTTCTCACTCAATGTAGCACGATTAACCGATTCATTCGTGGTGTGGGGCACCAGATTGGCAGTACAATTGCCACCTGCGGCGATACCAGGCTGTCCTGCACGCTGGATTGACCCCTGTGCTCCAGGATGGATCGATTCCGGTCCTACCTCGTAGCTCTCCCATTGTTGCGGAAGCAATGCATCCGTCCCCGCCATACGCCAATCCTTCAGTTCTCCCTGACTCGGATATGTGATCAGTTCCAGTCGATTCAGCGAAGAGCGGCTATACGGCATTTCCAGTGTATTCGTCTCTCCGGGCTTGATATACAAGGAGATGTCTAACGTCTGGAAGGCAAACCAATCCTGATATCCTTCCATCGGAACTTCGATACCATTGATACGAAGACCTTTACTCAAAGCACCCACAAGAATCGCCCGATCCATGCCATCCAGCGTAAAACTTCTGCTCAGAAGTGGCGCCCCATGTATAGAGTTCACCTCATCGAGATGCACAAGTCCACGCTCCATACGCCAATCCCGACGAATATCCTGAACCTTGCCATCCAGATACACAGCACCAGCCAGACCTTTGCTCTCACCCAAATACGGGGAGAAGTTCAATCTGCCCATATGCTGTACCAGAATCTGAAGTGTATTCTTCCCTTTGGCCACCTGCAACTGCACACCTGCTGCCCCTACCTGACGAACCAGTGCCTGCTGAACACCATTAACGATGATTCTGGCAGTATCCTGGATATCCGGCAAAATGAGGTTAGTGACCCCTTCGGTTGGACTCTCGAAATCACATTCGTACAATAGATAACCAAAATCTTGTCCATACCGGGAAAAGTCTTCCGGTTGTCCACTCGCCGAGCGTTGCTTCGCAGTTAACGTAACACGTGACAGCTCAGGAGAATCAGACAACGTCGGCGCACTCGGTGATGTCCATGGAAGCTGCTGCTGTATACCTGCAATAGACTCCTCGCTGGCATAGAATTCCCGACCTGTTAACGTTTGTTCTCCATCGGTCCAGTCACCAAGCAGCGTAATTGTGCGATCCGGATCAGTGATCATACCCTTGACCTGACCAGATGGTAACACGTCCACGTCATCAAACCCGATCACATAACGTAGTCCCTTCTGATCTGTTGCTTCCAATCGCCATGTTCGATTCATCGATTCTTGATCCAGAATGACGAAACGGATCGGTGTGCCGTTTGCTTCCAATTGGATCATTCCCGGCTCTTGGAAATGGAACAGATCGAAGCGGTATACGTTCCTTGCTGAATCATGTTCAACCAGCACTTGCACCGTACTGCCCGTGACGTATAGTGCCCTGGCTTCCAGTTCGACAACTGAACGCTGTCCCGTAGCGGCCACGATGAACAGGGTCAATTCTCCGTTTATCATTTCATTGCCCGTAATCATCGTACCCGCAGTCAGGTATACGTGTTCAGCAACCTGTACTCGATCCAGCAACGGAACAATCTGTCCTGGATTCAGAGATACGGGAAGAGTACGGCCTTCTTCCAGTGTAATGTGCATCGTTTCGCGTTCATCCTTGTGACTCTCCAGGAACCAAATCTTCTGTTTGTTAGCTTGTCTGCCTCGTACAGATATGCCTTCAGGATGACGTACAACGATCTGTTCTTCTGGAATTTCCTCTGTTTCCATCAGAAGGGCCCCGAAAGCATGGACGAAATAGGACAAATTCTTGGTTACTGCATATTTCGGTGTCACCCGTCCATATTCGTTCAGCGGTGCATCATAGTCATAGGACGTAATCATGAAGATGTCACTGCTACCCATCGTTCTGCCGCCATATCCACCAAAGTTCGTGCCACCATAGAACATGTAGTGACTGATTCCGGTATACCCGGCACGCAGAATCTCCATGATACGTCTCTCTAGTAAAGGGGCTGTCTTCTGAATGGCTGAAGGTCCTCCCCAATTCTCAAACCATCCGGTCCAGAATTCCGTGACCATCTTCGGGGTGTCCGGCTGTTTGGCTCGGAGTTTCTCATAATGCCCGTCAGCACCTGACCAGAAATTAGCCCCTTCAATTGTGCCTTCCGCCCCGCCAACGCAAGTGATCAGCGTAGCGTCAATGCCACGTTGCAACAATCCATCTCTCAGCGTATTCATATGGTCACTTGCAGCAGCGTCATCCATCAGATACCCGTATTCATTTTCCACCTGAACCAGAATGACCGTGCCCCCAGCGGACAGCTGGCGTTCCCGAATAATCGGCACAATCCGGTCAAAATACAAATTCACATAGTGCAGATACGTCTCATTATTTTCCCGGAATTTTACGCCGTCCTTCGTACCAAGCCAGTATGGAAACCCGCCAAAATCCCATTCTGCACAGATAAACGGACCCGGACGCGCGATGACCCACATGCCCAGTTCTGCGCACAAATCCAGAAATGCTCCGCAATCGTTGTCCCCTTCAAAGGACCACTGTCCTTCTTCCAGTTCATGCACATTCCACGCAAAGTAGGTGTCGATGCAATTCATGCCTGCCAGCTTCGCCTTCAGCAGAACCTCACGCCATTCCTCCTTTGGCATACGGAAATAATGGACCGTGGCACTGTTCAGAAATACACGCTCTCCGTTTAGGAAAAAGCTGCGTGCATCGTATGTTAATTCAGATAGAACACCATTCTCAGCCCTGGCGATGTTCTTCTCCTGTTCCTGCAGCAAAAGGGATGCTTTCTCTGTCAAATTTATCCCCTCCTTCTCTTTATTTATATAAATTGAACTAAAGATTATTTACACTGCACACTTCGATGACAGAACAACCTTCCGATCGCTGTTATCCCCAGATTTTTTTTAATTCCCTTTTCTCAAAGGGAAAATCCGGGGTTAGCGTATGCTTCCGATGTAGCTTTCTTGCAGAAAGCTTGTAGGCGAACGCTTCGCTTTTTCAGGTTTTTTCTGTCCTCTCCGTTTGATGTAAATGTTTAGTTCAACTTATATAGGTTCATATGTCCTGTAACTCTTTTAAAATATAAGGCGAAAAATCCGTTGAACTAAAAGACAATCTACACCAGCACTCAGATGACCGAACAACCTTCCGAGTGCTGCTATCAGTTCCCCTGCAACGTCACGCCTTCCAGTACAACGGTTGTGATGGAATTGTCAGCCGTAGGTACTTCCAGTCCGTTGGCATACACCGGAATGTCTTCAAGCTGTTCCATGTTCCGTTCCGGTGAAGTCTGATACACCTGAGCGGTGGATGATTTTCCATACGTATACCCTGCCAGTTCAAACGCCGTTGTTCCCGCTGACAATTCATTACGAATCACCAGCACCAGTCTCTGATGTTCCGCGTCATAGGCAGCCAGCGTGCGTCCACCATCCGTTGGGATAATTGTCGCGCCGGGACGAATAAACTTCGTGAACTGGGCCATGCCGTAATACTGTTTGGTCATCTCGTACTGCTCTTCTCCGTTGAAATTGGCATGAATGAATCCCCAATTATTATTGGCACCTTCATCTTCAACGGCCTGCCAGTATACCCAGGCGGATGGCTGCATGATTTTCAGATCAAACATGATCCGCTCCGCCAATTCTTGCACCGAGGTCATATCCTCATGACTGTGCGGCTCGCTGCCGCCGGTTCCGTACTCGGACATCCACAGCTTTTTACCCTGGCGTTCTGCCAGCGTGCGCAGCTCTTCCATTTTGCTACCATTATAGGAGTGGGTATTGATCTGCTCGATTACGTCCAGCGTGTCCTGATCATAGAGATTGAAATTAAACACCGTCTCATCAATGCTGTTATCGTCCGCGGCACTAATGACGGTTCCGTCCAGTCCTTTGCTCTTCAACGATGCAGCAACTTTTTTGATAATCTCGGCCTGTTTCTCATTCGTAAAATGACTACCTTCCTGCATATTGCCCTTCTTCCACCAGTCGGAGGAAGGTTCATTGAGTGGATTCAGTGTGCGGAAGGTGATCCCCCACTCGTCCCGATAATGCTTCACAACTTCAGTCAGATAATCGGCAAACGCATCATACTGGTCGTCACGCAGATTATTGCTGCCATCCACAGCTCCGGTAACGGATCCACTGATCGTCATCCAGTAAGGTGGTGAATTGGAGAATGCTTCGGTAATGTTCACGCCACGCTCCATCGAGCCTTGTAATATAGCCCGCTGACCTGCATCAGCATCCCAGTCCCACTCTCCAGGTTCAGGCTGGAAGCCAGGTACATCCCCGCCGGGACGAAGGGCTTTCATCTCCGGATTTTCCTCGCCGCCAATATTGTAACGAACGATGTTCAGACCTAATCCTTTTTCCGAATCAAAGACCAAATCCATCACTTCACTAACCTTCGCCTGATCCTTCCAACCGCCAAGATCGTTGGCCCACCAGGCAAGTGACGTGCCCCAGCCTTCAAAATGATCATAGGATTGATCCAGCTTCAGACGTACCGGTTCCCCTTGAAATACAAGTGTTTTGGATGATTCATTGGCAAAATGATTGATAACAATTCCTCCTCCTGCCAGCAGGGCAATCAGAGCGACACCCATGAGGATATAACTCCGTTTGCCTCTGCTGCGTTGTTCTTTATGCGCCATGGGCTATACAATCCTTTCTCCATGTACGTTGATTACTTCATTGACCTTGAATATCAGGTTCAGTACATACATCCACTGTAGACACCTCGGTTACTTGATTCCGCTACTTCCGCCGCTAATGTTGGCTTCATAGACATAACGCTGTCCGAACAGATATACCAGCACCATCGGAATGGTGAGGAACAAGGAAGCAATCATCACAAGGTTCCATGGTGGCATCTGCCCACCACCTACCGTAGTCAACAGCTGCACTCCGAGTGCCAGCGGCATTTTTTCCGGATCATTGATATAGATGAGCGGTCCCATGAAGTTGCCCCAGTTATAGGAGAACGAGAAGATCGCAATAGCCGCAAGTATCGGATAAGTCAGTGGCATGATGATCTTCCAGTAGATTCCCGGGTGTCCCATTCCATCGATCATGGCGGCTTCATCCAGTGATTTTGGAATACTCATGACAAACTGCCGAATCAGAAATACGTTGAACGCTCCGGCGAAGAAACTCGGCACGATCAGCGGGTAGAATGTATTAATCCAGTCCAGATGACGGAAGATGATGAACTGCGGTACCATCGTAACCTCACCCGGAATCATCATCGTACTGAGCAACACAATAAACAGGAAACGGCTTCCTTTTGCTTTGATTCGGGCAAAGCCGTAGGATACGATCGAAGCTGATAATACCGATCCGACAATCGTAAAGACGGTAATGATGACCGAGTTTTTGAGATATGTTCCAAGATTATTATTCGTAAAAATCGTATAAAAGTTCGACCATTGGAACTCCATTGGAACAAAGGTAAAGGCTGATTTGACGGTTGTTGCGTCACTTGCCAGTGCAATAGAGATCATGTACAGGAAAGGCGAAGCAAGCAGCACCCCGACCAGAATCAGAAAAATATAGGATATCGTCTTCTCCACAGTGGATGGATTACTCATTGGCTTTTCCCTCCTCGTAGTGCACCCATAGCGCCGATGAACGGAATACAACGAGTGTCAACACCATGATGATGATGAATAATACCCAAGCAATCGCCGATGCATATCCCATTTTGTAGAATTGGAACGCATTCTGGAACAAATAGGGAACAACCATCTGACTTGAATTGTCAGGTCCCCCGGCAGTTACGATGAATACCTGCGCGAAGGTCTGGAGCGCTCCGATCATACCAGTCACGAGATTGAAGAAAATGACGGGAGTCAGCATTGGGAATGTAATATGGAAGAACGATTGTGTACTTTTCGCTCCATCGATGGCAGCGGCCTCGTACAGCTCCTGTGGAATGCCTTTCATCCCTGCAAGCAGTAATACCACGCCACCACCCACACCCCATAAGGACATGAGAATCAATGCAGGTTTAACCCAGTTGGGATCAAGTAGCCAGGCAGGACCCTGAGTACCGAAGATCGCAAGTGCCTGGTTGATCAAACCTTCAGTTGGCGCAAGCAAGTGGATGAAGAGCAATGAACTCGCAACCACCGGAACAACCGACGGCAGATAGAACAGAATACGGAAGAAGGTGATCCCTTTGATTTTTTTGTTGAGGTAATATGCAATCCAGAGCGAGATCGACATGCCCAGCGGAATGGATATTAGCGCATAGAAGAATGTATTGCCGACGGATTTCCAGAAGATCGGATCATCGGTCAGTAGCGTTTTGTAGTTGTCGATACCGATGAATTCAGGGGACTGGAACAGATCCCAATTCGTGAAGCTCATATAGATGGAAAACAGGATCGGACCCAGGGTCAACCCCAGAAACCCGATCAGCCAAGGCGAGATGAAGATGTAGAACCATTTCCCGTCCTTTTTTCTCACGTTAAGCCCTCCCATGACGCAGAGAGCAGATGGAACCCGCATTCACGCCGATTCCACCTGTCCTGCTGTCGCTGCTATTTGTGCATGTTCAGAAAAATCCTCTATTTGTAGAGTCTTTCCAGTCCACTCTGAATTTCGGTTACGGTATCATCAAGCGAGGCTTTGTTGTTGAAGTAGACACCCAGCTTATCGTTAATGAGCTTCATCATTTCGTTCCATTGCGGGTTGAATGGTTCCGCATAGATCGTTGATTCACTGAACGCAGCCATGTTGATTTTTTTGCCGCCATATTCGGCATTGAGGAATTCATCACTGGAAAGACCTGCTTTGGTTGCAGGAGCATCCTGACCGGCTTTGACCATTGGCATCTGTGCTTCAGGTGTGGTCAGTGCTTCGATGACTTTGAATGCTTCTTCCTTGTGTTTGGAAGCGTTGGTAATCGTTAACCCGTTAAAGAATGCGTTCGTTTCGCCCCATACCGGAGAGATATCCCAATTAATGCCTTCCACCTTGGCAAGTGAACCGATGTTCCAGAACCCTGTCGTTTCCATGGCGATCTTGCCTTGAGCGAACAGCGGATCAGCTCCGATATTCCCCATGTCGGCAATCTCGGTTGGCGTTGGTCCCGCACCGTGTGTGAAGGTCAGATCATTCATGAATTGTAATGCTTTCCGCACAGGCTCTGTATTGAAGGTTGGTTTGCCACTCTCGTCGAACAGTGAGCCACCGTTCTGGTAGATCAGCTGCATCCATTGCGGCCACCAGCTACCCGGATAGTAACCCCATTGAGTCGTCTTGCCGTTCTCCTTCACCGTCAGCTTCTGAGCTGCCGCCATCAGATCATCCTGCGTCCAATCTTTGGTTGGATATTCCACCCCAGCCTTGTCGAACAGATCTTTGTTATAAAAGAGGACCATCGCGCCTGCCCGATCCGGCAAACCAAATTGTTTGCCATCATACTTCATCAGGTTTGCGATATCATCGGAATAACGTTCGGACATGTTCACATTGTTCGCTTGAATCATGTCATCCAGCGGTATAATCTGATTCTTGGAGGCGTAAGCCTGATAGTTCTCGGCAATCATCATGATATCCGGTGCCGTTCCTCCGGCGATCATGGTCTGTACCTTCTGGTCATAATCCCCTGCAACCACGTTCAGCTTCACGTTAATATCGGGATACGTCTGTTTCACAATGTCGAGTCGTTCCTGATAAATTTTCTTCTCATCCTCCGAGCCCCAGATCGTCATGCTCAAATCAACCTTGCCACCGGACTCGCCGGAAGAACCGTTTTTACTCCCGCTGCTACAGGCTGTCAGACCCATTACCATGACCAGCATCAATAACGAAATGACCTTTAGACTTCTTCTCATACGTTACGCCCCCTTGATATAATGAATGGATGACTAAACTGAAACCCGTTTCATGAAATGGGTTTCATTAAGCTGAAACATAAAACCCGTTCCACTTTATGAAAGGGGTTTCATTCACGCACTCATTATATTTCACCCTTCGAGGAAATGTCAACGCTTTCTTTTCCAATTACAGGCCCCTTTATCTTACAGCAGGTCCTGTACTTTGACGCACAATTAGCTCCGGTTGCAGAACGATCTGCTTCTTCGGTTTGCCTTGGTTAATCAACTCATGCAGCACATCCACAGCTTGTTTGCCAAGCTGATACGTGTTCTGGGATACAGTTGTCAGTTCCGGTATAACGGCACTGGCGAGCGGTGTATCATCATAACCTACAATGGATATATCTTTCGGAATCGAGAGCCCATGCTCAATCGTCGACTTGATCGCACCAATCGCTGTGTTGTCATTGACGCAGATGACTGCGGTGGGTGGATTGTCACGATCCAGTAGTTTGGACATCTCCCGTTTGCCGTCGTCGATGGAGAAGCTGCCGAGCAGTTGCCGTTCTTTTGGTATTTCGAGCCCATGCTCCCGAAGTTTCTTCTGCACAGCTCTGACCTTGACCATGGTGGTGGACAACTCTTTCAGACCGCCAACAAAGGCGATATCGCGATGCCCCAGTTCAAGCAAATGCTCAGCTGCAAGGGCTGCCCCTGCACCTTCATCCGTGTATACCCGGTGGAAGCCACCTTTGGCAATATTGCCATTGACCAGCACGATCGGCATACGTTTGCCCATATCAATCAATTCCTGAGCCATGTCATCCGGACAGACCTGCATGTTAATACGCCCGCCGAGAAAAATAATCCCGTCTACCCGCTTCTCTCGCAGGATGGACAAATATTCAGATTCCCTGTTGTAGTCGCCTGCGGTATTGCACAGAAAGAACGTATACCCCAATCCGCGAGCCTCATTCTCCGCCCCCCAGAACACTTCCGGGAAAAACGGGTTTGTAATGTCCGGCAGGATGATGGCAATGGTGCCCGTCTCTTTTTTGATCAGACTGCGCGCCTGCGCATTCGGCTGAAACTGGTGTTTTTCAATGATGGACATAATCTTCTCTCGGGTGCTTGCACGCACAGGTGCCGTATCATTCAGTACCCGGGAGACCGTCGCTACAGATACATTTGCTTCTTTGGCGATGTCGTATATCGTGATCGGTGTCATAGCGGAACCTTCCTTTTTCTCTAATTTTCCCTATTTTCCCTGCTTATCATACCAGATAAGGAATGGCGATGAAATGGGTTTCATTGACGGACGAATGATTTCACACTGAACCCATAGAAATTCCGGGTATAACATTCATACGTAAATTGTTCGTTGTATTACGCGTTAGCGTCAATATATACAGGACATGTTTGCTTTTCTTTATTTCACCTTCTAATCTGCGTTTATGGTCCATATATTAAATTGTAAGCGAATTCATTGGAGATTAGAGGAGTGTGAACAACGTCATGATCATTCAAGTCAGTCCGCTGGCAGAAGCAAGACTTACTGAAAAGCTGGGAGATCGACCAGGCTATTTCAAATTGTTTTATGATACCGATGGATGCGGTTGTGACGGAATTGCGGTACTTCTGATCTTAAACGAGCCGGATAGCGATGATGTTACCGTAGAAGCGGGGTCGCTTCCCTTTGTAATCAACAAACAGCAGCAGATTTACTTTGAACCGTCTCTGCGTCTGCAATCCGAGCACAGTTTCCCTTCATTCCGACTGAGCAGCGATTCCATGATCTATGGCAGTAATGTCAAAGTCCATGATTTACGAGATACCGCAGACGTAGCCCCTCAGCCCACTGGATGGTTTGTACGATAACGTTGAATTAGCACTATAATCAAAACCTCCCAAGCCCAGATGTCATGCGGGACGGGAGGTTTTTTATCAATTTTAAAGGCGAAGAAGCCAGACCAGAATTTTGTGACCGGCGTTAAGCAATACCGAATTGATAAGCGCTGATTGTACCTTTCACTAGTAAAGACTTATATATCAACGTAATTGTCGTTTACCGGATCGGGGAACGAAACGTTAATGAGCTTTTATATCACAGACTTTTGCCAGAGCATTTGCCAAAAAAAGACGTGATTAAATTTGTCGTTCACAGCGACAAATTTAATCACGTTTATCAAGACATGCTATCAAAAGGATTGCGTCTAGATCCAGCTTGTCTCGTCGGGCTAACTGCCCGGCCAACGAGCACCTTCTCGCATCTTAAAACGAAAGTGCCCTCCCTAATTCAGTCATCTCTAGCATTCGCTCTTGTGGGGTTGTTATAGATCACTAGAGTTCTATAAGGATTGAATTTTCTTTCCCTATTTCCGTTTATGTTCCAGTATCCGGCAATCCGAACATCTCATGATGCGGGAACTATCGATCCAATCGGTGATTCGCAGGAAGCGAAAGAAGTCTTTCTATACGCCATCTGTCATCTATCCAAATCGCCTGAAGCGTAAATTCCATGCCACAGCACCTCAGCAAAAAATGGTGACGGATATTACGTATATTTCGGATGGAAACACGTTTGTTTACCTGTCCGTGATTCAAGACTTGTTCAACAACGAAATTGTAGCTTGGCAGTTGTCTAAACGGAACGATGTTCAGCTCGTATTGGATACGGTAGAACAATGGACCCAAAGAAGAGACGTTTCGGAAGCCGTGCTCCATTTGGATCAGGGCTTCCAGTATACGTCTCAGGCGTACAACACACGATTAGAAGAATTTGGCGTCAAGGGCAGCCACTCTCGCAAAGCAACCTGCCTGGATAACGCATGCATCGAATCCTTCTTTTCACATCTCAAGACAGAGAAGCTGTACCTTAACCAGTGTAATTCAGAAGCAGAGATTCGACAAGCCGTGGAAGATTACATGTACAATTACAACTACCGACGATTTCAAGCCAAACTCAAACAGCGCGAACCGATTGAATATCGATGCGCGCTGGCAGCATAGCTTTTTTCATCTGTCTACTTGACAGGGGTATGACCATGTATGACATGGTTTTTTTGTTTATTCATTTACTCCTGATAGACAACTATACTTACATTAGAATTGTTATCTTCTGGCGTACTTGCTGTAAAAATGACATTATGATCCATCGTGGTGACATTCCACCCGGC
>NZ_PJFA01000023.1:0-59916 GCF_002843485.1 Paenibacillus sp. BGI2013 | reverse complement strand
GTGTAATCCATATTTAACCAAAACCTCCATACCCGTGGAGGTTATTCGTGTTGGTCGGAAAAAGTATACCACGAAAAGAGAACTCATCCAACCAGAAATGCTTGACAAACATTAGCTGGTTTTTGTTATATCCGGAACTACATTATCCCCTAAACAACCCGACCATGGTACCAAGTTAGTTAGCATGCTTTGCATCATTTAACCAGACAATATGCCTCATATGCGGGTACCATTGACTTCCTTAAAATTGGGACTATTCACATAACAACCGATTCGATCCTCCCATATCAAACCTTTCATATCAGGTCCTTTTCTCCTGAATTTCCCTAAAAACGTTTACATCTCCTTAAAACCGGGTAAAATCACTACAATCCAATTGGAATTATGCTTTAAACTCTTTTATTTCGTCTAACAAGTCACATGTACCTATATGCGCACCTGGCATGGTAACCAGTCGAAATACATAATCCAAAAAAACGCATCAAAGGAGGAACCAAGATGATCCGCATGCCTATTCAGCAAATGATCCCGTACCATCACCAATATCCGCGCAACACGGCGACCACTGCTCCTAAAAAGGAGAATGAGAACACTCAAGGTCTATCCTTTCATGAAATTTTACAGCAAAAAATGGCGAAGAAAAATGCTTCTCCTTCCCTTAGATAAAAATGGACACCGGACCGACCCTAGTCGAGTCAGGTTATCAACCGTCTTTCCGCAGCTTGGCGGAAGGGCGGTTATTGGCGTTGAGCCATAAACGACTGTACAGTTCTCAGGCATGTTTCTATAATGGTTTAAATATCTAAAAGATCCATGACATATACGAACTGTTAAAGGGGACTTAGCACATGACCACCATTGGTTGTTTTCACGCTCATTATTCCAACATCGCCTTAATTGAAGAGACGCTTGCTCCTTATGAAGTTGAATTGGTCCATTACGTCGATCCAGGTCTGGACCGTCTTAAACATGATGCTGACTTTTCCGAGGTTGTCATTCACGAGAAGGTAGCCCAGACGCTCCAATGGATCGCTGAGTGTCATGCCGATGCCATTCTGGTCACCTGCACCCTGTTTGCGACAGTACTGGAGCAGGAAGCGTCACAGGTCCCTGTACCTGTGATCGGCATAGATGATCCGTTATTGCAGGAGATGCGGCGAGTACCAGGAGATTACATAATAGCATTCACCAACCCGGCAACCGTTGAAGGAACGATGGCACGGTTGAATCAGGCATTACAGCAAGAGGATGAGAATGAGCAACTACACGTTGCCAAGACATCTCAGACGGAAGCGGTGTGCATCCCTGGGACATTTGAGTTGATTATGCGTGGAGATCAGCAAGGGTATCTCGAAGCGGTACGTGAAGGCTTACAGCAGATTGCTGAGCAGTATCCGGGTAAAGCGGTAGTGGCAGCCCAACTATCTATGGCTCCCGCAGCTGCACAGGTTGCAAGAGATCGCGGTATTCCAATCCATAGCCCGCTGGCATTGCTTGCGGCGTATTTGGAGAAGAATTTGGGACTAGCTCGAGAGTAGATGCATCAAACAATTAATTGATACAAATTGGATGTGCTCCTGTGATCTTGTTAAGAGTTAGTAGCATAAATTTAATTATGTTTAATTTATTATTTACATAAATACATATTAATCCTAATTTTCTAAAATAATAATTAAATATACATAATTTAGGTGTACAAACCTAGGGTTATATGATAAATTTAGATTGTTATAATTTAACAAATTACTCAGAGGGTGAGGTTTTACATTGAAATTATTGCGTTTATCGAAGTTACTGTTGGTTTGCTGTCTATGCCTATTACTTATTCCTACCAGTGCTTTCGCTTCTGCAGAGAATAAAACTGTGAAATTGGATATAACTTTATTAAAGCAGGGTATTCCTTATGAAGTAATAGAATCCTGGAGCCCTGAGTTTAAGAAAAGTCTTTCGAAAGAAGATGGATCAATTGAAGTAGTGGCTCATGAAAAAGCCTCAGCACCTGAATTCAACGGAGAGGTTGGACCACTCGGAAATATCAAGGATGATCAATTTGACTATTATATAACCATAGTTCGAACTGATAATGTTAATAATCGTGAGCGGTTTATGGTTGCATTAACAGGAAAGTGGAAATCAATGCCTTTTTGGCGCTTATCTGATGCTTATGGCGCTTCTTTTGATAAAGAAATTTGGAGAACAGTTCCAGGTTCTGGGTATTATGAAGATAAAGTCAAGTATAGCGGAAACTCTACGTTTACAACTTTAGGAAGTGGACGTAATTTCTCATATACTGGTGAGAATGGTGTTGGATTCAATGCTGATCTCAAAGGGGGCATTATTATAACAGAACAGGTTGCCTCTGCCGTCTTTACAATAGAACATAAAAAGCAAGGAAATCAAAGTGGTCTATCTCAAATACAATCCAATTACTACCACATTAAAGGTACGGGCAGTGTAGGATTGAGTTTTGGAGCTCTAGAGGTTAGCTTCTCAGGCTCTGCTGATAATGATTCCAGAGGTACACTTAAAAATTTTAATTATTAATAAAGTCTTTGTTAAATATGTTTATGTAATATAGGTAGAGTAAATTTAAATTCACAAAAGAGAACGATATAAAAATCGTTCTCTTTTACACATTTCACTCAAAAAGAGAGGTGAATAAATTAATGCGATTTTTATATATTCTTATCTTGTTCCTAGTCGGTATGGGTTCTTCCGCACTTCTACATGCTAGTAATCTTAAACTTTCTGATGGCGTGCTGTTTGTCATCGCAGGCATCCTATTTCAGATTTGGCGTAAGTTGGATTGAATCCAAGAGTTACGGTGAAGCGGGTTTGGCCTTGTCCAAACATTAATCAATATTTATAATTTAAAGCTTCAAAAAAACCTTCATCACTTGGCTCCCTTAGGAGCGCATCCGGTACTCCTCAGCCTTCGCCTGCATCCCTGCGGCTACGGCCTCGTCTTCGGGCAATTTCTGTTCAGCAGCGTAAGCACGAATGTCCTGCGTGATGCGCATGCTACAGAACTTTGGTCCGCACATGGAGCAGAAATGAGCTTCTTTGGCCCCTTCTGCTGGCAGCGTCTCATCATGGTAGGACAGCGCACGTTCCGGGTCCAGCGACAGGTTGAACTGGTCCCGCCAACGGAACTCGAAGCGTGCCTTGGACAATGCGTCATCGCGGCGCTGGGCACGTGGATGTCCCTTCGCCAGATCGGCGGCATGAGCTGCGATCTTGTAGGCTATAACCCCTTCCCGCACATCATCCTTATTGGGAAGGCCCAAATGTTCTTTTGGCGTAACATAACAGAGCATCGACGTGCCGAACCAGCCAATCATGGCCGCACCAATGGCGGATGTGATGTGATCGTAACCCGGGGCAATGTCGGTCGTCAGCGGCCCCAACGTATAGAACGGTGCCTCTTTACAGATCTCCATCTGCAAGTCCACATTCTCCTTGATCTTATGCATCGGCACATGCCCAGGACCTTCGATCATCACCTGCACATCGTGCTTCCACGCAATCTGCGTCAGTTCCCCGAGCGTAGCCAGTTCCGCCATCTGAGCCTCGTCATTGGCATCGTAGATACTGCCTGGACGAAGTCCATCTCCCAGCGAAAACGCTACATCATACCTTTTCATAATCTCACAGATTTCTTCAAAATGGGTATACAAAAAATTCTCCTGATGATGCGCCAGACACCATGCTGCCATAATGGAACCGCCCCGAGACACAATGCCTGTCATTCGCTTGGCGGTCATGGGGATATAACGCAGCAGTACACCTGCATGAATCGTAAAGTAGTCCACGCCCTGCTCTGCCTGCTCAATGAGTGTGTCACGGTACAACTCCCAGGTCAGCGCTTCCGCTTCGCCATTCACCTTCTCCAGCGCCTGATACAGCGGCACCGTACCAATCGGCACAGGTGAATTACGGATGATCCATTCCCGGGTGGTATGGATGTTTTTGCCTGTGGATAGATCCATCACGGTATCCGATCCCCAGCGTACCGCCCAAGTCATCTTCTCCACCTCTTCCTCGATGGAGGAAGATACAGAAGAGTTGCCTATATTGGCATTGATCTTCACATGAAAATGACGACCAATCAACATCGGCTCACTCTCCGGGTGATTGATGTTGGACGGCAGGATGGCCCGTCCACTCGCCAGCTCCTGCCTTACAAATTCCGGTTCCACGCCTTCACGAATGGCGGCGAATTCCATCTCTGCCGTAATGACTCCCTGCCTCGCGTAATGCATCTGAGTCACACAACGTCCTGGCTGTGCCCGCAGCGGTTTGCCTCGTAATCCGGGGTACTCTTCAGCGCCAGCTCTCTTCCCTCCGGGCTTCAGTCCGTTATCCTCCGGTTTAACCGTACGACCCTGATAAGCTTCAACATCGCCACGCTCTGTGATCCAGCGGGTGCGCAGGGCTGGCAAACCTGCGCGGATATCCGCATGAAATGCGGGATCGGTCATGGGGCCGCTCGTATCATAGACACGCAGCGGTTCGTTATGCTCCACCCCTTGGGGAGTATTCGTGTCATGAAGGGCTATCTCACGTTCCGGTACAGCAATGTCCGGCCGTGAGCCCTGAATGTAGACTTTGCGGCTGCCCGGAAAAGGCTGAACCCGTCCGGCCGCGCTTGTTTCCTTTTCCACCTGCTGATCGTTATGTTCCCGTTCCATCGCTTGTTGTCCCATTTGATTTCCTGTACTCATGTTCGCTTGTCTCCTCCTCAGTGTTCGTCGCTTGTTTGGTTGGAATAGTCATTAGCTCACTTACGTACCTGTCCCAAATCATGCGCAATGCAGAGAAGAAAGAGCGATCCTACACCAGACCAGGGGAGACATAATTTATGTACAGTTCACAACAGACCGGAAGGCAGCACAGATCATGGATCTATGGTGACTTCCCTCCTCATCCAAGCCCACTTTCGCAGGTATTGAAAAAGAAGTCGATGGAGTATGCGCTATATCGCCCGTTCCCTGTATATAAAAAAGCCGGTCCCCGAAGGAACCGACTTTTATGTCCATCACCAATAATGCACCTTTATGCAGCTCCTTAACGGAGCCCTACAAGGGTCACATCATGTGGTGGTTGTGGTCATATCGCCGATTACTTCCCTACGCTGGTATGATCCAGATCAGGTGCAAAGGGTCCGGAATCTCATGCGATTCCGTCTCAGTCCGGACAATTCGGACTCCCCCAGTAACGTTAATAAGTTGCGGCTTACATAAGCCGCTGTTCATATTCAATGAAGCTGGCCCCGTTGGGCCGTCCATTACAGAGTAGCGCAACCGGAACATAAAAACAACCTTTATATTCCAAATGATCAAACTCTATTGGAGAAAAAACTTACCTCAACATCAGGATAACATGAGCCCCATTTGCGTAGCAGCATCCTTCAACACAGGTGCGTATTCATGCAATGTCTCCTGTGAGAGTCGGCTGACAGGCCCTGAGACCGAGAGTGCGGCTGCAATATTGCCTCTGCGATCCATAATCGGTACCGATACCGCGGCAGCTCCCGGCTCACGTTCCTCATAACTCGTCGCATATCCGTTATCCCGGATATCTCCCATCTGCGCCAAATACACCGCGGGATCAATAAACACCGGCCATTCCGGCCCGTTCATCAGTTCTTCACGATCCTCGTCCGTGGCAAACGCCATCAGGACTTTGCTGGAAGCCCCCACAGACAGCGGGAGTCTAACACCAACGGGAGCAACTCGGCGGATCGCCTGATCACTTTGCACCGCCTGAATACGAATCCGTTCACTCCCATCACGCAGGTACAGACTCACGGTCTCCCCCAATCGATCTCTCAGTCGCTCCATCGCAGGCAACAGCAGAATAGCGGGATCATCACTGCGGGACATATGAGCTGACAGCTCCCAGATTCGGATGCCAAGTCGGTACTTCTCTGTTGCTGCATCGCGGATCACGAACCCTCGATCCTCCAGCGTAGCCATCAAACGGTGGACTGTACTTTTGTGCAGGCCGATCTGGCTGGCAATTTCGGTGAGTCCCAGATCACTGCGTGTGGTAAAACATAATAATATATCCAGCGCCCGTTCCACAGCCCGGACGGTTAACTTGCGATCTTCCATGGCATAATGCCCTCCTCATGTTTCATCACATGAAACTTGGTTACATAAATTATATGAGAAACGGTCTCATCTGTAAACCAAAAAGAGCCAAAATCAAAATAGGCCAACGTGTAAATTTTCCCTTTTTATAAGACTTAATCCCCTGTAATTTACACACTAAGGTAATGTTACCCATATATCTTAAGAACTATATAACAATTGCGTAACAAATGCCCTCAATCAATTGACTTTGACTATATTGGAACATACGATAAAGATATATTACATTAAGATATCGCTCTGAAGCAGGCTCTGAAATCGACGCAATTCTCTTTTCATGTCGTTGTTATCTTCAACTGAACTTCAAAGGAGGGGCATTCATGTATCAATCATCCCAGAGCGAAGCCCCGCTGCAAACAAAAGTGTCCGATCTGCCCTCTTCCCTATCACCGAGGCTGATTCGGTTCAAACATATTATCGTAGCGTTGCTGCTCTCCGTTGTATTTTTTCTACTGTTTTGTTTTATTGCACTGCATGGTTATATCGCATGGGTATTATCCAATCCAACGGTAGCGCCAGTCTTCTCCAATCCGATGCAAGCCAAGAACATGAAGTACGAAGACATCACGTTCCCGGCAGCAGATGGCAGCCGGACGATGCAGGGATGGTATATACCTGCTGACAATGCTGCAAGCAAAACGATTATTTTCAGTCACGGCTATGGTGCCAATCGTGAAGAAACATGGGTACCCATGTATGACCTGGCACACTATGCCCATCAACTTGGGTTCAACGTGGTCATGTTCGATTATGGCTTCGCCTCACAGGTGAACAAAGCTGTAGCCACAGGTGGCAAAGCTGAGTCACAGCAATTGCTCGGTGCGATCCAGTTCGCCAAGCAACGTGGTGCGCAGGAACTGGTTGTCTGGGGTTTCTCGATGGGTGCCGGTACAGCGTTACAAACCGGACTGATTACGAAGGAAGTGGATGCAATGATTCTGGACAGTGCGTTCCTGCTGGAGCCAGATACGCTGTACCACAACATTCACAACCAGATCGATCTGCCACGTCAGCCTACACTGGAGATCATGAAACTGTTGTTCCCTGTTCTGAATGGTACCGGATTACAACAGATTCCATACCAGGAAGTGAAAAAGGAAGATTATCCGTTCCCGATTTTCTTCATCCATGGTACAGAGGACGAGAAGGCGCCTTATCCAATTGCGGAGCAACTCGCCGCCAACCAGACCAATCCGTACTCGGATGTATGGATTGTCCAGGATGCGCATCATGAGTTGATCTTCCGGGAGCATCCAAAGGAATATCTGCGCCGTGTCTCAACTTTCCTGAGTCATGTAACGAAAACAAGCAGTGACGATGTGCAAAACACGAATAATGGAGAATAACCAAATTTCAATCATTGAATTTTTTCCAGAGCCCTCAGGGGCTCTTTTTTTTGCACTCATAGGACAACAAGCTCGCGGAATATACTCTTGGGACGCATGAACAGACGGTCTGCATGCAATGAATTTCATCTGAAGGAGGTTCAACATAGATGAACTGGTATGGATATGGTCACCTGCTGCCTCTGCGAACATTGGAGGAAATTCGTTTTTGGAAAGAGCAGGAGAAAGAACATACACTCGTGATTCGTGCCCTGGTTCCTGATCTGGAGCCCCCATACGTCAAGCTATTGGAGGAATGGGAGGTTACCTTTGCAAACAGTGAGCGAGTAGCCAATCAGCTTTTAAAACAACTATTGCCCGCAACCCATCCACCTGCTCCCTACATGGTTCGTTGTATCGATCAACTTGTGTTGGCAGCTCGGCAGCAATCGAGAGAGTTCATCAAACAGCTGTATGTTCTTCTGGAGCAAAGTGCTGCTGTGCAAGCTGTTCCGCTTGCCAAAGTACTCATTCTGCATTTTATCCGCGAGTCGGAGTATTTTCTGGGTGTATTGGATACGCTTGGCCAACCGGGCATCTTGCGTGAGACGGATTCGGAGCCATCACTTTTTCTGGAAAATGCGCTGCATACGTCAGAGTCAGGAAGCATCCATCGCCAAGCTTCAGAAGCTCCAACTTCTCCAGAGGGAAATGTAAATGCACCTGCCGCTCCAGCTCAGATCCAATCCGCAACCGTTCAACCGTCTTCTACCGGAACAACACAAGCCACACCCAGCTCTACAGCACCTCCTGTAAAAGAAAAGCCGGTTCCCATTGGAGGACACACACTGCCGCCTCTCCCCTATGCGTACAATGCGCTGGAGCCACATATTGATGAGCTGACGATGCGTATCCATCATGACAAACACCATCAATCTTATGTGGACGGACTGAATGTAGCAGAGAAGAAGCTGGCGGAATCGCGAAAAAAGAATAACTTTGAACTCATCAAACATTGGGAACGTGAACTTGCCTTCAACGGGGCAGGCCACTACCTGCATACGATCTTCTGGACAATTATGAACCCTGCTGGCGGCGGCAAACCTTCCGGTATGCTCGCAGAGCAGATCAAGCGAGATTTCGGGAGTTATGAAGCGTTTAAGAATCAATTCACAGAAGCCGCGAACAAGGTGGAAGGCAGTGGCTGGGCGATGCTTGTCTGGAGCCCGAGAGCACATCGTTTGGAGATTTTGCAGGCGGAAAAACACCAGAACCTGTCCCAGTCCGATATCGTACCACTCCTGCCACTGGATGTGTGGGAACATGCCTACTATCTGAAACATCAGAATGAACGCAAAAAGTATATCGAGGATTGGTGGAACGTTGTCTACTGGCCCGCTGTGGCCGAACGTTACGAAACGGCACGCAAGTTGTTGTGGCCGCCTTATTAAGCTTGGGGTTAGATGGATTAGAGAAAAAAAGAGATATCTCCAGCCGAATGACTGAACGATATCTCTTTTGGTGTATACAAAAAAGCAAGCCTCCTGTAAGAAGAGACTTGCTTGTATTTTGAGAGACTTCCTATTTCTAAATGTTCACTTAAGAAGCACAGCCCTCGCACGCCACATAGTTGTCGCCAACCTGTTTGCTAATGGAGATCAGATCGCCCAGCTTGATATCAGACTCATCTGTAAACTCCAGATCGGCTATACGTGCAACGATCAGTGCAGCAGCCTCTTCCTTGCTTGTTGCCATTTGGCTGAACTCGGATTTTTCGCCTGTTGATACAACCTCATATAAATACGTATATCTCAATGTGTCCATCCTAACACTCTCCTTCCGAAATCACATCATATCATCTCTATTAACCAATTCCAAGCCCTAGTAAAAAGTGTTAATCGTATCGCAGCTTCATCTGCTCAGCTGTCAGGCGTACTTCTTCAGAGCCAACGCTAAGCACCCTGCTGGTCTCCGCCTGTGGATAGCGATCCCGTAGTGTTCGAACCAAAGCCGCAGTATATGCCGCGGCTGAAGGTACACCTGCCAATTCTTTCAGACTTGCCATCGTGCCAGGCTGAACATCAGGATATCCTTCACTCGCCCCACCTGCTGCATGCTGATAGAATTGTCGCACGTCCGCTGCCAGTTGATCTCCCTGACCTTCCACGATGATAAAAGCCGTAATGATATACGCCTTTGCCTGCCTGCGCTGGGCAATACCACAGAATTTTAGGCCACCTACACTGACATCATAATCTCCCGGGCAAAAAGCACCCTGAACCTCACCAGTTTGCGCCTGATTCGACCACGGCGTTAGCGACTCGGCAATAATCGAAGCCATCTCTCGGAAATCATCATGAATATTGATGGCATGTCCGGGATTAGGCAGAATCAGCGACACATTAACTACCCCTGGATTCAAGGGTACTGCCGCTCCACCGGAAGGCCGAACACAGACCGCCGTCCCTTGGCTTCTAATCTGTTCCATCGCTTCTACAGCCTGTGGCAACCTGCGGTCACGCAGACCCGCTACAAAGGCATCTGGGTGTCTCCATATATGTGCAACAGGTAAATGCCCTGCCCCAACCCGCCTGCACATAACTTCTTCCCAAGCAAAAGCTTCGAGTACACTACTCCCTTGTCGCAAGAGTGGTGTCTCCCAGATTTGCAGACGCAATGTAGCCTGTTGATCTGCCTGTAGTCCCTTTTCCGGCTGAACCGGTTGATCTGAATGGGAAGGTACACTCATTGTTCCATTACCTCCGGCTTCACGAATTCATATGTATCCAGTATATAGGAATGACAACGCATATATAAATAAGCCGGTTCCCAGGGAACACGGCTTATTTATATCATATCCTATGGCTTAAAAACTGCTGCTTCCAAAACCAAAGGAACTTACTCATCCGGCTTGTCCAGCGAGTGGACATACCAGATCTTAATCTTTTACCAAAGACAAGAACTCTGCACGTTGTGCCGGATTCTCACGGAAAGAACCACGTACAGCAGACGTTACCGTCTTGCTTCCCGGTTTCTTCACGCCGCGGGAACACATGCACAAGTGCTCGCCTTCCACAACGACCATAACTCCATGAGGCTCAACGGCCTCTGTCAGAATGTCAGCGATCTGTGAAGTAATACGTTCCTGCACTTGAAGGCGACGTGTTACTGCTTCGACCAGACGAGCCATTTTGCTCAGACCAACGATCTTGCCGCTTGGTACATACCCAATGTGCACCTTGCCGAAGAACGGCGCCATGTGGTGCTCACACTGACTGTAGTAGACAATATCCTTGACGATAACCAGTTCTTCATGATTCTCGTCAAACGTGACACCGAGCACATCGCGCGGGTCTACTTCATATCCGCCAAAAATTTCTTCATACATTCGGGTCACACGTGCAGGCGTTTCAAGCAGCCCTTCACGTGTACTATCTTCTCCGATCAATTTCAGGATCTGCTCTACATGATACTCGATCTTCTCCCGATTGTCGGATACTTTTGAATTCAAATAATCTTTAACGCCAGCCACTGCCAAACGCCTCCTTTCGAACCACAATAAGGTAAGCAGTTATTCACTGCTATTATTTTCGGCGGCCCGAACTTTTACGCGCAGGATGCTGTTGCGGCTGAGGCATTTTCGCTCCTGGCTGCTGATTCTTCATCATCTGCTGGGCACGCTGCATTTGCTTGCCATTCAGGTTGTAGCCCATTTGCTTCGCCATTTTCTGAAGCATGTCCGGATTGCTTTGCATTTTCTCAAGTTGTTTACGCAAGTAGAACACCCCGATGAAAAATCCCCCGACCAGACCAACAATCAATGTAATAATCGGTATAACAATATCCATCTCTTAGACACCTCTGTATGCATTCTAAAAAGCCTGATAATCCGTGTCACTTCATGATGTTCGACACATAAGTTGCAAACCTGACACAGACCGGATTTCCTGAAAGTATCATAGCATTTCCGCACGCCTTGAGCAAACGGATTTTCCAGTTGAACCGCACACAAGCTACGTCATGACAGCTTCAATGAAAACGGTTGTATGCTGAGCCAGATCGATTTCAACCACATCCAGAGAATAACGCGTACTTCCGCGCGCCACCCTGATTACAGGTCTGCCGGGCAATCCCCGATGTTGACGCACAATGACTCCAGTCTCTTTGGTGGACAGTCGTACCGCTGTACCATTGGGATACACGGATACACTCTTATTGAACTCAATCAGAATGTCCCGATCCAGCTTTGTACCAGATAACGCCATCATCTCTTCACAGGCCTCATGTGGCATCAAACTGTCCTTGGATAAACCATTAATGAGATTATCATAGATATTAGCCACACTAACAATTCTCGCAAACAGATGAATGTCACTCCCCTTGATCCCTCTCGGCATGCCTGTACCATCTACATGCTCATGATGTTGCAGGGCTGTATGGGCGACCAACAGACTGAACTCCCGTTTGTTCTTAATCACTTCGAATCCAAGCCATGTATGGTGCAGCGAAGAATTTGCAGCAGAGCCACTGCCAGGAGGTTCCCCCACTTTGCCAATATCATGCAATAATGCCCCCACAGCAAGGTCCTTCAGTTGATTATAATTGAGTCCCATATTCAGTCCGATGACCGAAGACAACAAACATACATTCATCGCATGAACATACTGTGCATTGTCTTTGGTACGAATATCGGTGAGCTGCACAAGCATTTCACGCCCGTTCAGTACATCATTCAGCAACTTCTCTATACTGAGGGCAACTTTTTTCGGACTCCAGTCTTTCCCGGATCGAATGGATTCGAGTGTGACACTCATTTCGTTAATTATTGCCCGTTTCGTGGTTTCATCCAGAATGTCTTCTGCATCCACATCTTTATACGCTTCATCCTGGATGTATAACATGGTCACGCCAATACGCTTCAGCGTATTGACCATGTATACGGTGAGCTGGACTCCGGCAGACAGCAATACCGTGCCGTTACTGGAATATACCGTCTTGCCCAGAAGCTCTCCCGCTTCCACGCTCTCCACGTTTACATACTTCATGAACGTCCCCCGCTCTTACGATAGCTGCTCCAATGCGAGCAATTGCTCCTTGGTTTGCAGACCGCCTACATAACCCACCAGGGTACCGTCTTTACCACTGATACGGTGACAGGGAATAATAATCGGAATCGGATTCTTGCTAATGGCGTCCAGAACTGCACGAACAGCCTTGGGTCTGCCGATGATTTCCGCAACCTGTTGGTGTGATGAGGCCTCTCCATAAGATATATCGGACAGAACTTCCCATACTTGTAGCTGGAATGGTGTTCCAAGCCGATCAAGCTGCAAGTCGAACGTTTTTCTCTCCCCTGCAAAATACTCCTTTAACTGCTTTGCAGCTTCGCTGAGCTTCTCTTCATTCTTCTCATATCGATACTCGCCAATCCAGATGCGGGCCCATTGTTGCAGATGAGCTTCGCGTACGTGAAAGGCGCCAAAATCAATGTGACACAGCCCTTCATCCGTCGCGCATAACGTAAGAGTACCAATCGGTGTCAGTACCTCATCGTAGTATACGGGCTTGCCATGAAGACCCGTAACGGCTGAAGGTTTCCACGCTGCGGCTTCCGGTTTGGCAGGCTGTGCAGACTGCTCACTACCCGGTTCAATCCCGGCTTCCATTTTCAAATCCTGTTGTAACGCACGTAAGGCATTGTTCTCGTTGTTCTGTTCCTCTGGCTGCTTCTCACTCACTTGCCCAGCCTGTGGCTGTTTGGGTAAGGTCTCGGACGAACTCAGTCGCTCCTCGGCCTTCTGCAGCATGCTTAGTACGTTCCCATCTTGTTCGTTAGCGGCAGCTTCCCCAATTGCTCTCATGGCGTCTTCTCCTCCAATTCTGCTTAACGCCCAAGCTGCGGTTCCCCGCAACTCGGGGCGCGGATCACGTTTTAGTACTTCTGTAAGTTTGGGTACAGCACTTTTGTCTTTGAAATTGCCCAGGGCAATAACGGCGTTACGTTGAATCGGCTTTTTGCCCCGCCAAGCGGCGGAACTCTGACCGAAACGTTCCTTGAATTCCCGGTTACCGATGTCCAGCAGCGGCAGTAGGAGTGGCTTCACAATCTCCGGATCGGGGTGAAACTCGGGATGGTGATCCCAGTTCTTACCCCGGTTCTTCGGACAGACAATCTGACACGTGTCACAACCGTACAGACGGTTACCTATTTTCAGCATAAATTCTTCATCCACGAACCCTTTCGTCTGGGTTACAAAAGAAATACAACGCTGTGCATTCAACTGCCCCGGCCCCACTAATGCTCCTGTAGGACAGGCATCGATACATTTTGTACATTCACCGCAGTCTTCGGTCACAGGTGTGTCTGGTTGAAAAGGAATATTTGTTACCAGTTCCCCGAGGAAAATCCATGAACCGAATTTTGGTGATATAATGGCACAGTTTTTGGCGCTAAAACCAATCCCCGCACGCTGGGACACCGCACGATCCACCAATGCTCCGGTGTCTACCATGCTTTCGATCATGGCTTCAGGTACGCGTTCCTTTATAAAATTGACCAACTTGTCCATCGCTGCACGCAGGACCTGATGATAATCCTGACCCCAAGCCGAACGGGCAAAAATGCCTCGATACGCACCAGGCTCCGATTTCGGCGGATTCACCATTTTGGATGGGTATGCCACGGCTATTGCAATAAGTGAAGCGGGCTCACCATCTTTTAAGGCGGGGTGCACCCTTTTTTCAATATCCGGCTCTTCAAAACCTGAAGCATACCCTTTATCCCGCGACTGCTCCAGCAGCGACTTCAGGGAAACAAAGGGATCAGCCGAAGCAAAACCGATATCATCAATGCCCAGTCCGGGGCCAGCTGCCTTGATCTCCTGTTTTAACTTCTCCCATACGGAGGCATCCTGTGCTGCCCCGGTCTGTACGCTCGTCATTTCTCTTCCCTCTCTTCTTCCGACACTTATTCCGTAAATAGTGAACGCCCGCCTCACGGTAAGAGGACAGGCGTTAATTTCTATATATGCCTTACATACTTGAATTCAAACGGAACGAGTCTATATGGTTTAACGCAAAATGCAGTCTGAAGTTGTTGTCCTGTAAGCATTTTACAATTTCTTCAATTCAGAAAACGGCCAGAAAATAAATTCAGCTTTGCCTACAATCTGGTCGGATGTAATACTGCCAAACACTCGGCTATCCTTACTTTTGCCTTCATGACGATTATCCCCCATCACGAAGAAATGATCCGGCTCCAAGGTGATTGGGCCAAAATCTGGGTCCTGCACCTCAATATCGGTGTACGTTTCCGCTTGTTGCTCGCCGTTCACATATAGATGGTGATCCCTAACTTCAATTGTATCTCCCGGAAGTCCAACGATCCGTTTCACCAGAAAACCCTTCTTCTCCACACCTTCGCTTGGATCACGAAGTACGATCACATCTGATCGGGAAGGATTACCCAGATGGTATACGATTTTGTTGACGAAAAGGCGATCTCGCTCAACCAGTGTCGGCTGCATGGACTGTCCCTTGACCATTGACAGATTAAACACAAACAGGTTCAGCAGCATCATAATTACAAAAGCAACAACAATCGTTTTGACCCAGTCCCACAGCTCGACAACCCAGGATTTCCCCGATTGTTCAGGCTTTGACGGTTCATTACGTTGCTCGGAAGTCACATGTTCCATTGAATGATTATTGGAATTCAAAGGGACACCTCATTTATTAAATAGTTGAATTAAACTTGTAATATGGTAACCATACTCCCTTTCAGTCTACTCCATTTGGGAGAGTGAAACAATTGGTTATGAGCACCAATACCTTGGTTATCGTGAATACAGCCGGGATAGTCAGGGTGATTTAAATAGAATTCAGGGACTCCGAAGCATGTTCAGAAAATGAGGAAACTAGAGGAATATGACGTGAAGAACACTCATATAAATAGAAAGGCACATCCCTCACGTTCTTACACGTTAAAGAGATATGCCTAATATGAAATGAAAATCTTTTTTTTATTTCTTTTTAAACATGCAAACTAAGCTTTGGACAAAATACTAAGAGTCTGGAAAGCGCTCATAATCTGATTGGCACCGTAACCCATTGCTTCATATAGAGGCATGGCTACTTTGTTGTGCTCATCACCCGCCACCCATACTTGGCTGACTTTACGCTGCTGGAACCGCTGTTCCATAGCCTCGACAAGTGTTTTGCCGACTCCACGGCGACGATAGTCTGGATGTACCGCAATACGGTAGATACAACCCTGGTTGTGATCAATCGTACCGATCAAAGCGCCTACGAGGTCTCCCTCTTCTTCCGCAACCATGATCAGGTCAGAATCCCATGACAATTGACGGGCAAACGGGCCCATCGTGTTCTCATAACATTCTTCCGATAGTGCAACCTGGAGAAGCTCCGTCATCTGGCTTGCATCACTCAACTGAAAGGAACGAACGTGCATGTCTTAAATCTCCCTTTTCGTTAGCTTAGATGAGGTTTTTTACAAAAAGGGAATCCCTTTTTACCAAAAACCCAATGTTCATATAATGACAAAAAACGAGAAAATACCGCTTCTTCGTCAATTAAACCATACTTTTCTCCATAAAACACGCATTTTCTTTTGAAAGCGCTTAATTGTAACCGTTTACATACGGATATTAAAATTTCCATCCATTTAAACGCCTGAAAACACATAAATAGTTGCATAAAGGGTAAAATATGTTTGTTATCTCTGGCCCATCATTAGATCAACGCCTCGGGGGACTTAATAAACAAAAATGTTGCTTAATTAGCTCGAATGCGGTTTAATATTAGTGGCAAGGGTATTATTACATATGTACCTGTTTTCAAAAAAACCTAAAATCTCAGGAGGTATTTCATTATGACTTTTCAATTACCAGCACTTCCTTACGCTAACGACGCACTGGAACCACATATCGATGCAAAAACGATGGAAATCCACCACGATCGCCATCACAATACTTATGTAACTAACTTGAACGCAGCTCTGGAAAGCGCTCCTGAACTGCAAGAGAAAAGCTTGGAAGATCTGATTGCTAACCTTGACAGCGTACCTGAAGGCATCCGCACAGCGGTTCGCAACAATGGTGGTGGACATGCTAACCACAGCCTGTTCTGGGAAATCATCGGACCTAACGGCGGCGGCGCTCCTACAGGCGATATCGCAGCAGCTATCGATAGCGAACTGGGTGGCTTTGATAAATTCAAAGAAGATTTCGCTAAAGCAGCTACAACTCGTTTCGGTTCCGGCTGGGCTTGGCTCGTAGTTGGTAAAGATGGCAAGTTGTCCATCACTAGCACACCTAACCAAGACAGCCCTCTCTTCGAAGGTCTGACTCCGGTTCTGGGTCTGGATGTATGGGAGCACGCTTACTACCTGAACTACCAAAACAAACGTCCTGACTACATCGCCGCTTTCTGGAATGTAATCAACTGGGATGAAGTGAACAAACGTTACGCTTCTGCAAAATAAGACTGTTAGCATGCAACAGTTAACATAAAAGAGAGCCTGATTCGGTCGTCGTGACCGTGATCAGGCTCTCTTTTTGCTACCACTATAGTTATAGTTAATGGGTGTTTTATTTCTAACGAACCCAGGACACGTTATTGCTCCATATTTCATCGTATCGCTAACCTAACGAATCTCAGAGTAGCTCTTTCCCCAAATATGGGTTTTGATGCGCACTTTTGGGTTGATTTGTCTATGATAACGTCACTCAGGTTCGTTAGAATTCATAATTGTGGTATATCCACATGATAAGACCTCTGGAGTTCGTTAGCTCCCCCATTTAATCATTCACTTGATCATACGCACCAGCAAAATAACTGCTGATCAGCTTCAGGAAGATATTCGGGAATGCCATCTTATCCATATCTTCCGGACCGATCCAGCGGTAGGTCAAGCCATCGCCTTTACCTGTCAGTGTCGTAGTACTCAGTGCTAGGTCACTAACGTCAGATGATGACATCAACATCTCTCCATCGTTAAGTGATGTTGAGATGTTCTGCGCATTAGGCGTGTCTGGCTCCGATGGATGCATTGTGTCTGACTCAGGTGACACAGCTGATGATGAGGCTGTGCCCTCCCTTGCTGCCGCCTGTGCATCGTAGGCGGCTCTGGCTTCCGCTGCGATCAGCGGAAGCTCACTGCTCTGGTCCTGCTCGGTACACTTGTACACCTGCAGGCTCCAGACAATGTGGCTGAACACATGCTCCGCATGGGTAGCCAGCCCTTCCGGGCGGGCAGCGAAGCCTTCCGCCCATAGACTGCCGGCCAGCAATGCCATGGCCGGCTCATCCGCCAGCGGCGCCGCCTTCTTGCTCACTGCGGCGGGCGCCGCGAGCACATGCGGCAGCTCCCACATGCGGGCCAATAGGCCCGTGTCTGGGCGCTGGCGCACAAGCACTTGGCCGCGATGAGCACCGCGGCCCTCCACAATGGCGACCAGCCGCTGCTCAGGGCGCGGCGGCTTCGCCTTGGTCTTGACCGGCAGTGTAAGCTCTCTTCCGGCGATGCGGCCGGAACATTGCTCCATGACCGGGCAAGTCAGGCAGTGCGGCGCTTTGGGTGTACACACCAGCGCGCCAAGCTCCATCAGCGCCTGATTGAAATCACGCGCCCGCCCTTCCGGAATGAGCTCTCCTGCGAGCTCTTCCATCAACACCCGGGTGCTGCCCTTCATAATGTCCTCATCGATGAGGAAGTATCGGGACAGTACCCGCATGACATTGCCATCTACCGCAGGCTGCGGCTGGTTGAAGGCAATACTGAGAATGGCCCCGGCAGTATACGGGCCCACCCCTTTTAATGCAAAGACAGCCGGCTTGTCCTGCGGCATCTCGCCTCCGTGCAGCTCCATGACTTGTCTCGCAGCTGCCTGAAGATTACGTGCACGGGAGTAATAACCGAGTCCCTCCCAATTTTTCAACACATCCTCTTCGGGTGCCTCCGCTAACGCTTGCACGGTCGGGAAATTTCCGATAAAACGATTGAAATACGGAATTACCGTATCTACCCGAGTCTGCTGAAGCATAATCTCCGATACCCATGTAAAATACGGATTGTTGTGGCGACGCCACGGCAAATCCCGTCGGTTGACCATATACCAGTCCAGCAAATTCACGCTGAAATGTTGTTTCTGTTCCTGTAAACCCATATTTCCGTCCTCTCCTATTGCCAAGCTAACTACTTTTCCATCTGTTCCACGATCGCAAAGGCCGCTGCCAATTCCGTCTGATGTGTAATACTCAAATGAATGTCATATTGCTTATCATATGGCAGCTGCAGACGTTCCCAGGCTTGACTGGACAGCGAGGCCACTGGACGTCCTGTCCCATCAGGTAGCACCTCAATGTCAGTGAAGCCCATGACACCACCAATACCGCAGCCAAATGCCTTAGACACCGCTTCTTTCGCTGCAAATCGACCGGATACAAACTCCGTCATCCGCTTCCCTCGACGAACCGCGATCTCCTGCTCTGCTGGCGTTAAAATTCGTTTTATGAAAGCTTCCGCATGGCGACCGGACAATAGCTTCTGCATACGTCCAATCTCCAGCACATCATTACCTATGCCATATATCATCAACGCTTCACCCGCTTAATCTTTTATACTGTAAGAGGTTATTCAAAAAGTCCCATCTTCTCGGTACTGAAAACCGCTCTTTTTGAACCTTCATTGTAAAAGATCTCCATTCAATCACATGATCCGTAACTCTCCGAACACGTATTCTATTGTAGCAGGAGGGGCGATCAGAAGCGAGTACCTATCCGCATTACCATATATGCTAAAATATGAATCAGGAATCGTCTGAAATTCTTAGGAGGTCTGAATAATGCCCATAACTTTTGAATTGCCCACTGACGTAGATGCGATCATTCGCGGAGACTTTTTCCCTGCACAACAACCCGCTCAAGGTGTCATCGTTCTGTCTCACGGATACAAAGGCTTCAAAGACTGGGGCATGTTCCCCTATGCAGCTGCACAGCTAAGCCAGACGCATCATGTGCTTACCTTTAATTTCTCTCACAACGGTATCAGCGAATATCTGGAGCAATTCTCTGAACTTGAAAAGTTCGCAATGAATACCTACAGCCGGGAGCTTGCCGATCTGGCCCTGGTATTGGAACATGTGGCTACACAACCTGAACTCAGTGGACTTCCTGTATACCTGGTTGGTCATAGCCGCGGTGCGGGCGTAAGTCTCGTCTATGCACTGGATCATCCCGAGCAGGTGGCAGGTGTCATCTCCTGGAATGGCGTAACCAATCTGGATCTCTTCACAGCGGAGCAAAAAGAAGAAATGCGTACACATGGCCGCAGCCATGTCGTTAACGGACGAACAGGCCAGCAGATGCCACTGGACGTGGCTATTCTGGAAGACCTGGACAAGCATAGCAAACGTTACGCTATCCTTGACCGCTTGGCTTCTTCAACTTTGCGAGTCGCACTCATTCAGGGAACAGAAGATCCCCAGCGTCTGCGGGACGGTTCTGCTGCACTTGTGCAAGCACGCCCTGATATCCCATGGCACCAGATTCCTGATGGGAACCATACCTTTAATACCGTACACCCATTTAAAGAAACCACTCCGCAACTGGAGCAAGCCATCACCCAAACCCTGCAACAGATCAAAGACTGGAATAGCTAACACATCTTTAATATAGTAGTCACCTGGATTTTTGCGGTTTCTCGTTCCACATAACAAAAAGAGTCACTGCGTGAGCAGTGACTCTTTTGCATTCCCTAAGAGGGACGTTATTTCAATGTTGGTGTTAACAGCTTATAACGATCATGCTCATCCACCCGTATTAGATACCAGGAATGGCATTGCGTTTGTGATGTGTGCGCGTATAGAACGCTTCGAGGCGCTCTTGTGCAGCCGGATCGATCTGTTTGCCTTCGAGATAGTCGCTGTTCGCTTCATACGAGATTCCCAGCTCATCTTCGTCCGTCTGACCTTCCCATAGCCCTGCCGATGGTGCTTTGTCCAAAACAGCCTGTGGCACGTTCAGATATGCTGCCAGCTGGCGTACCTGACGTTTGTTCAGGGTGCTCAGTGGTGTGATATCCACAGCACCATCGCCCCATTTGGTATAGAAGCCCGTGATGGCTTCGGATGCATGATCCGTACCTACCACGAGCAGGTTCTCTTCAAACGAGAGCGCATATTGCATAACCATACGAGTTCTCGCTTTGACATTACCTTTGCCTTGGTGAGTCATATGACGTGGGCTACCCAAGGATTTGAAACCTTGCTCAACTTCCAGCGCAATCTCGTTAACTGCATCTTCGATATTGGTTTCCACGACATGCTTCAGATCGTATGCTTTGGCTACAGCGTAGCTGTGATCGATATCGGATTGTTCACCATAAGGTTGGAACACACCAAGCGTTTTGTACTCTTGGTTGTTCTCTTGCGTAAGCTCGTCCGTCGCTTTTTTGCAAAGCGCCGTAGCCACTGCACTGTCAATACCGCCGCTGATCGCAATCAGCAAACCCTTGGCACCCGCATTTTTCACATACGTCTTCAGAAAATCAACACGCTTGCGTACTTCCTCTTCTTCATTAATGCTTGGTTTAACCTTCAATTCAGCGATGATCTGTTGTTGCAAACTCATCGTTCACACACCCCGTTTCTAAATGAATGAAATTTGATGTTCAGCTTGAAAGGTCCGAATGGTTCAATAACCTTATCTATCCAAAATGAAACGCCCCGGCATCGGTGATCCGAAGGGCGGGGCGTTCTATTGGAGCGAATTAACGGCAGTAACGGTCAAATGCACTTTTGAGATCAGCCGCAATATCCTCTGCAGAACGGTCTTCCACTTGATGACGCTCGATAAAGTGAACGAGTTCTCCGTCTTTCATCAGAGCGATGGACGGTGAAGATGGAGGATACGGTGCAAAGAATTCACGTGCTTTTGCAGTTGCTTCTTTGTCCTGACCAGCAAATACAGTGTACAGGTGATCAGGTGTAATATCGTGCTGCAGTGCTTGGGACACACCTGGGCGACATTGACCTGCGGCACATCCGCAGACAGAGTTAATGACAACCAGCGCTGTTCCTTTTGCATCCGGAAGACTTGCTTCCACTTCTTCAGGAGTACGCAACTCCTGGATTCCTAGACGAGTTAAATCATCCCGCATCGGTTGAACCATATCTTTCATGTATTGATCAAATGACATCGACATTCGGTTTCACTCCTTATAAATGGTTGTTCTATGATCTCGATAAAATTAAAGGCCAATAAACTCTCCAAAACAACGTTACATTCATATCGAACATTATGGATGTAATGATGTGCTATTCCTATTATACATCCATAAGCAATGAAAGCAAGATTCAGAAACCGCCTGCGGAAAGGCTTCTTCCATAATATTATGTCTCAATGTCTGGCAAAATATGCTGAATGACTAACGTTCAAATGCTACTTTGAAGGTCGTGCCCTGGCCTTCCTCCGATTCCACAGTAATGGTTCCATTATGTCGTTCCACAATACTCAGGCACATGGACAATCCAAGTCCGGTTCCCTTGGCTTTTGTTGTATAGAAAGGTTCAAACAGCTTTTCCTTCTTCACTCTGGGTAGACCAGGTCCTGTGTCACGTACACACAGTTCCACCTTATCATCCACTATCCGTGTCTCCAGCGTAAGCACACCCTTCTCATTCATGGCTTCCATCCCGTTACGGGCCAGGTTCAACACCACCTGTTTGATTTCCTTAGAATTGAGATGCAGCTTCGGCACATTATGGGCCAACATGAGTTCAATACTCTGACCACGCAGGTTCGCATCCGCCCATAACAACGGACTCAGTTCATGTATGATATCGTGCAGCTGGGATTCTTCTTTCTCGGCAATACGATTCTGAGCCAAAGACAAGAAATCATTAATGATACTGTTGGCCCGGTCCAGCTCTTCCAGAACGATCCGGTAATAGTGATCGAGGGAATCAGGACTCTTTTCCTGCATGAGTTGAAGAAAACCCCGCACAACCGCCATTGGATTACGCACCTCATGCGTAATGCTTGCAGCCATCTGCCCCACCAGACTAAGACGATCCACATTATCCAGTTCACTTCGCAACATCTCAAGCTCCGTGATATCCTGGATAATCAGCATGGCTCCTGTAACTTCTCTCGCAGACTCTGTTGAAAAGGCATAAATCGGTACGGTTCGGGATTGAAATACGTATGCACCGTAACGAACGGTCAACCCACTAATCTCACCATGAACGACGGCTCTGCGAATGCTTTTATCCATCTTGTCCGCCTGACCTTGTTCAACAAATTGACTGGCAGGCTGTCCAATGAGATCAGGCGTGGAGGTACAAGGTAGCTGCTCCCTTGCCGTTTGCTCCATCATCTCATTGACAAACATCACTGTGCCTTGTTTATCTACGGTGGCAATGGAGAGAGGCACTGCGTTCAGAATCTGATGAAGTTTCTCCGTTTCGGCTATATATCGGTGGTGGACTTCCGAGAGATGCTGTTCCAGCCCGCGATAGTGCTTCATCCGTTCCAGCCATAGCAGACTCAGACTACCCGCAACAATGGCTCCAGCGGTATATCCAAGTGCTGTAAGTATCATGTAGGTCGCAGAGTAAGTGGATTCATTCTGGAGGGATGCGATCCATAACAGACTCGTTACAACCAGTTCCATTGTAATCAGGATGATGAGGATCGCCATTTTGCGTGAAGGTGTATTATGCTTGAATCGTTTGGCAGACAACCATACAATAGGATAGAGAAGAATGCCCGTATGAAGGAGAAATCCGTACAGATCATAGGGATGCGCAAAAAGAAAATAGAAGAGAATATGTAGAATGGACAGCGTTACGCCTATAGCGGACTTACAATACAAAATAACAAGTATCACAGGTACGATGCTTAATGATATGGGTACGGCCACCGGGCTTGCATAGAGCGCAAACAGCAGACACAATAACATGCTCAGGGCACTTGTCACAGCAAAACTGGTATGAACGATTCCGGCATGTTCCATTCTGGCAATAACCCGCTTGGAGAGTGCCAGACGGAATAAGGGAATCAGAAATACCGCCGACCCTGCCAGCAGTACTTGTAAAAGCATGTCCTTTAACGCAACCACAATGCCATCTCCTCCTCTGCCTGCACATTCCCTCATGTATTTCTGATTAAAACATAGGCGACAGTATATTACAATATATCCCTTAAGACTGCACAATAGAACTGCTCATAACTCCATTATATTTCAGAAAAAGCCAGGAGTAGACACATTTTACGTAAAACAGACAAAATCAATGAAAAAAGAGGGTAATAACATATGTATGATGTCATTGTAATTGGCGGTGGATCTGCGGGCCTGATGGCTTGCGTTGCTGCTGCTGAGCATGGAGCCTCCGTGCTTCTGCTGGATAAAGGAGATCAACTGGGTCGTAAACTCGGCATCTCTGGCGGAGGTCGATGCAATGTAACCAACGCCAAGGAAACGGATGAACTCATCCGACATATTCCGGGTAATGGACGCTTTTTATATAGTTCGTTTCAAAATTTGGACAACCAGGGAATCATGCGTTTCTTCGAGAATCTCGGAATTGCCCTGAAAGAAGAAGACAACGGCAGAATGTTCCCTGTAACCGATAAAGCGAAAACAGTTGTGGATGCGCTGGTTGGCAAAATTGTCTCCCTCGGCGTTGAGATTCGCACCAAAGAACCGGTCAAGGAAATTATTCAGAATGGTCAGCAGATACAAGGTGTTAAATTGATATCCGGTAAAACCATTCTTGGGCGCTCTGTCATCATCGCTACCGGCGGCAAGTCCGTACCCCAAACGGGATCTACCGGAGATGGTTATCCTTGGGCTGAGGCTGCGGGTCACACGATAACGGAGTTATATCCGACCGAAGTGCCCATTGTGTCTGGAGAGAGTTGGATTCAGTCCAAAGAACTGCAAGGTTTGTCTTTAAGGGATATCGCTCTATCCGTAGTAGATGCCAAAGGAAAAACAGTCATCTCTCATCGCGGGGATATGATCTTCACGCATTTTGGCGTGTCAGGACCGGTTGCACTGCGCTGCAGCCAATTTATCCGCAAGGTTCAGATGAAGTCTGGAAACCCACAGGTCATTATGAGCATTGATCTGTTCCCGGAGCTGTCCTTAGGTGCATTGGAAGCACAGGTGCAACAAGTATTGGAACAAGAGTCCCGCAAAGCTGTCAAAAATATTTTAAAAACATGGGTTCCTGAACGTATGATTCCCTTAATGATGAAACGGGCAGAGATCAGCGATGACCTCACGTTCCACCATTTCCCCAAAGGTATGTTAAGCAACTTATGTGGGCTAATGAAAGCTTTTACCTTCCGTGCAGACGGAACGAGATCACTTAAAGAAGCCTTTGTTACTGGGGGAGGAATCCACTTAAAGGAGATATACCCAAAAACAATGGAATCCAAGCTGCTGCCTGGACTATTCTTTTGCGGTGAAGTTTTGGATATTCACGGCTACACCGGAGGGTATAATATCACCGCTGCATTCTCCACAGGATACACGGCTGGCATGCATGCAGCAGAATATAAACACGTTACATCATAATAGGTATTACACACTTTAAGCGCATGATGAATTAGCTCAGATGCCAAAGACCCCGATATCCACATCTGTGGACGATCGGGGTTTTTGGGTATTGTTCCATTTTAGAAAAATTGGCTCGAACTGCTCTTAGCTTGTGATGCTTCTATGCTTTCACACTGCCTGAGAATCCATCAGCCGAATCATCGTATGCCGGATCATCGCTATAGTTATGTCTGCCTTGCTCCGTCTGGCTTCCCTGGTTTTGGCTCGCATAACCCTCATGCCAGTCTTCATTCACGAGATGAGCCGGAATCGATATATTCTGAAACTGATCCAGCTCTTCCGTTTGCGAGGCAAATACGGCACTTCCTCCATGAGATTGTGCAATCTCTACGGCAGACTGAGGATCTTGGCGATCTGTGGGGATGTACAGTTCCAGCGGGCCGGACTGATACGGCTTATATCCCAATTCCTCCAAGGTTGCCCTTGCGGCATTCAACGCTGAACCGTCTGAAAAATGCACCTGTAGTTCGCTATTATCCATCATCGTCTCTTCCTCCTTGCTACAGCTAATCTCTCATCATCCATAGACGAGATTCTTCTTCTATAGCATGGGCAGATATAGCGCACGATATGCTCCGAATTAGAAAGGAATTCCTTTAGGCCCGGGTCAGCCGGACCCAGCTGGCAATAGATAAGACACAGAGTCCGAAGGCCACCGCACCTGCAGCTGTCAGAATACCGACGATCCAGCCGAGCCAGGCCAACCCCAGCGTGAATCCCATAAGAATACCAATCGGGATGAACAACATCCGAACCATCATTGAACCTGCAAGATGCAGCGCCTCCGTGTCATACGTTATAAGCTGAACATAATCGGACGTGGCAAAAACATCCCAGGAACGATAAAACATCACCGTCAACATGATGATTAATAACGCACACACAATGACATTGACCGGAAAAGGTGGTAAGGCAACTGCTGCGATGGATAGTCCGCCAAGCTGCAGATACAATTTCATCGTGGCCGAGTTCCGGAAAAATGCCTTGAATGCAATCTCCGCTGTCCGATTCGCGATGGAACGATTACGTAACAGTTTACGCGGTTTACGGAAGATGATGGACCGTGTTCGTGGGGCTTTCGGCTTGCTCACCGCCCGGCTTAACATTAGAGCTGTAAGCTGCAACCTGCTCCGCAGATCCTCCCGCACATCCCCTTCAAACGTTCCCTTCATCAATAGCCTCATCTGTCCAACTGTAATTAGAAGAAGCATGATAATTACGATTCCAAAACTGATTTTCCACGTCTGTCCATGCATCCATGATGTCGCATTAATGGTCATGTAACCTATGCCTATGACGAGAGGGATCATCTGAATCCAGCGCCGCCATCCTGTATGTCGAACCTTTGTCATATGTAGTGTTATGGCTTGGAATGAAGCTACTGCACCAAACCAGACAGCCATAAGTGCAATCTGGAGATTCGACATCTCATATACACGGGACAACAGGGGAGCGGTCAGCGCTGCAATCAGGATCATTTTGCCCAGATGTTGCAGACAGGACCGGTAGAGCCCTTGCCTCATTAACGTGCGCATCCACAATGGCCTTGATTTCAAAAACAATACATCCGCTTCCTCCACAAATATCAACACACCCCCGGTGAGCATAACGACGTCAATCAACCCGGTCAGTACGGGGAGCGGTAATCCTGTCGCCCATGCAGGCAGTGGTTTGGTCCACAGACTCGTGTACCACCCAATCAGATAGAGCAGACCCGGAACAAGCAGGTATACCCACACTGTCCAATCCACGACGAGTCTGAGATTTTTCATCTGTTCCTTGAAATGCTCTTTACGTCTTCGTCTGTATAAACGAAGTGGGGTATAACGCTGGGAAGTTTCCATTCTCTCTCACCCTCTCTCTATCTAAGACGTCAGTACATCGAAACAGTCAAACAAAGAGGCTTCCGACAATCCTGCCGCTTCACGGATCTCATCCAATGTTCCCTCGGCAGCAGATCTGCCCGAAGCAATCAGAATAAACCGGTCGCAGATTCGTTCAGCGGTATCCAGTACATGCGTAGACATAAGCACACCCGCGCCGCGGCGACGTTCATCATCAAGTAATTTTAGAAAATCCTTGGTTGCACGAGGGTCCAGTCCGATGAAAGGCTCGTCCACAATATAGATATCCGGTGAAGACAGAAATCCGATCATCAGCATCATTTTCTGCCGCATGCCCTTTGAAAAACTGGCTGGAAGATCATTTCGAACATGGTCCATACCGAAACGAACCAACAGCTCCTCCGCTCGGGCAACAAAAGCTTCTTCCTCCATTTCATACGCCGCTGCGGCCAGATCAAGATGTTCCCATAGCGTCATATATTCATAAAAAACCGGTTGCTCCGGGATATAGGCATAACGACCATCTCCCCCAATCGTCACTTCATAGTTCGCATGCTCCAGCAGACCAAGAAGCGTTTTGATTGTGGTACTTTTGCCCGCACCATTTGGTCCGATAATACCTACCAGCTCTCCTCGCGCCACATTCATCCGAATATTGCGTATAGTCGATTGTCCCGGCTCGTATCCTGCCTCTGTAATATGTACGTCCAATATGGACTCCTGTATAGTTGTACTGTTATATTCCGTTCCCATATCATTCACTCCCTGTTCTAATCGGGTGTTTATTTCATTCTTTATGTTTTATTGTAATCGAGTTGCGGGCTGTGTGTTTGATCATTTTGAGCATTTCTATATAGATGGGTAGGCTTCGTTACCAAAAGCTGATGATTGTGCTCTTACAACAGCAGATTCAAGCAGACCAGAATCTTTAACTCCAATCTGCTCTCCAGGACTGTAACGCTTAATCATAGCGTCGTTGATCGCAATAACCTCTTGAATACTCAATACCGGGTCATACTCACCTATCCTTGAGACCTTTCAAGGTTTGATCATAATCACCCATCACATCAGCCAATGTATCCATAAAATCACTACTGATTCCGTTAGGCAAATTAACTTTTGCAGACTTTTTAATAATAATCTCCCCATTTTTATAATAAAAAGAAGCAGGGGTTCCGGAGCCCCTGCTTCTTCATATTACAGTGAAAATCTCATATTACCGATTTGTCTCCACCACAGATGTAGTTTCACTCTCTGCATCCGCATCCGCATCCACGTTCAGATCCAGATCCAGTGCTCCGCGGCTTTCATTCGCATAGCTGCTGTTGTCGTGACGCTCGCTGTCTTTCACGTTGCTGTTGCGTTCAGATTGAGTCCATGTTGCACTCTCTCCCTCCGCTTTCGCGTTCAGACCCAGATCCAGTGTGCCACGGCTTTTTTCGCTCGCATAGCTACTGTTCACATTACGCTCACGGTCATTCACGCTGTTGCTGCGTTCGGATTGAGCCATCATTGCACTCTCTCCTTCTGCTTTCGCGTTCAGACCCAGATCTAGTACACCGCGGCTTTCGCTCGCATAGCTGCTGTTCGTGTTACGCTCTCTGTCTTTCACGCTGTTGTTCCGTTCAGTTTGAGCTACTGTAGCACTCTCTCCTTCAGCTTTCGCGTTCAGACCCAGATCCAGTGCTCCGCGGCTTTCGCTCGCGTAACTGCTGTTCACGTTACGCTCACGGTCATTCACGCTGTTGCTGCGTTCGGATTGAGCCATCGTTGCACTCTCTCCTTCTGCTTTTGCGTTCAGACCCAGATCCAATGCGCCGCGGCTTTCGCTCGCATAGCTACTGTTCGTGTTACGATCGCCGTCTTTCACGCTGTTAGTGCGTTCAGATTGAGCCATTGTTGCACTCTCTCCTTCTGCATTCACGTTCAGACCTAGATCCAGTGCGCTACGGCTTTCGCTCGCATAGCTACTGTTCGTGTTACGATCGCCGTCTTTCACGCTGTTAGTGCGTTCAGATTGAGCCATCGTTGCACTCTCTCCTTCTGCTTTTGCGTTAAGACCTAGATCCAGTGCTCCACGGCTTTCGCTCGCAGTGCTACTGTTTACGTTACGCTCACGGTCATTCACGCTATTGTTGCGTTCGGATTGAGTCCATGTCGCACTCTCACCTTCCGCTTTCGCGTTCAGACCCAGATCCAGTGCTCCACGGCTTTCGCTCGCATAGCTGCTGTTCACATTACGCTCGCCGTCTTTCACGCTGTTATTGCGTTCAGATTGAGTCCATGTTGCACTCTCACCTTCGGCATTCACGTTCAGACCGAGATCCAGCGCTCCACGACTTTCACTCGCATAGCTGCTGTTTACGTTCCGATCATCGCCGCCTCGTGAATAGTCGCTCATCGTTGTACCTTCTCCCGACACATTGGCATTCAGGCCAAGGCCCAGCGTGCCAGAACTGTTACGCTCAGCAGTGTGATTGGAAGAACGATCATTGTATCGGTTCATACTCTCGGAAGATAAGCCGGCGTTAAGGCCAAGATCCAGATTCAATGCTCCAGTTGTACTGGATGAACCTCCGTAGCTACCATTGTTCCCGTGACCTGTGTCACGGTGTCCTGACAGAAGAGATCCCAACTCCAGACGCAAACCTGCATTCAGATCCAGATTACCACTGCTGTTATTGCTATAGCTATCTGCGTAAGTTGCCTGCGAAGCTCCCAGCAATCCAGCCACCAACGTACCCGACAATACCGACAATTTTACCCAACGACTCACTTTTTTCATGATTATATACACTCCTTCTCAATTTTGGTTGAATTAACGCCATTGTTGCCTATGAGAAAGAGGTATATTGCGGCGGCCGCCCCGGCGGTGCCTGTGACCATTGACTGAACCCATCGAGCCGTTCCATTCGGAAAGCAAAATCGTAATCTGGCGTAACCAGACCCGTTGCTGCTCCCGGAAGTGCAGCGGCTGGAGCGGTTGCTCCACCTCCAGTTACACCGGACGAACCGGAGCTTGTCCCTGCGGAAGCATTAGCTGCTCCGGGAGAAGTTGCTGCAACAGACCAACTGGTTGGTCGTTCTGTACGAGGCTGCAATGGAGCTGTTGCATCGACATCAACTTGTTTCAGATCGGCTTCCTGGTTACTCTGCACTTGTTCAGTGACAGCTGCTTTAGCAGCTGTCTGATCTACGAGGAATAACTCGTTATCGGGCAAACCTGCATTAACATCCGAATCCTGCGTCAGATCGGTTACTTCCACAGGCAATGCCTGTGGGACAACAGGTTGTTCTGGACGTACTTCTGGTTCCGGTGTGACCTCCATCACTTTGCCCGTAACCTGTACTGAGTCTTGTCCTTGCTCGTTGTTCTGAGATGCGACAGGATTTGCGAGCGCACTCGTATTGGAAGTTTCAACATTCGGTGTTTTGACGAGCGTCGGCTTTTCCGGAGTGACTACAGGCGATTCCGGCTTCACACTTGGAATCTCCACCTTTTCCTGATCAGGATTGAGTTCAGCGGATACGTCTACAACTGGAACTTCTGCTTTCACAGAAGGCAACTGTACATTTCCCTTACTCAGAACCACACGGGATGAAGAGATATTGACCGAAGTAACTTCAGGCACATCCACCTTCACGGAAGGCAATTCAACCTTACCCTGCCGAAGATCTGTTTTCACAGCAGACGTCTCTGCCTTGATCACATCGGGTACCTCTGCGGTAACGCCAGGCAAGGAAGCTGTACCTTCGTTGAGGTTCACCTGACTGCTTGATACATCGGCTTTGATCACCGGTGTATCCGCCTGTACAGACGGCAGTTCGACGGTTCCCTTCTTCGCATCAATCCCAATCTCTGATGTTCCGGCCGATCCAAGCGGTGTATCTACTTTTAGCTCAGATACACTCAGCTTACCTGTCGATTCATTCGCTTTGATCGAAGGAACTTCAACATCCAGCAGTGGTGTGGATACCGATACTGACGGAGTCAGGTTCAACATCTCATCCGAATCACGTGAAAACAAATTTAGCGACAATCCGCTGGAAGGTTTTTCAGAAGATACCTGAGCCTCGTCTGCGTATACATGTGACGATCCAAACCCCAGCATCAAAGTCCCGGCGAGTATAGCCAGTGGTATGCTTCCAAGACGCACAATCGATTTTGGTAACTTTACATTCAAGTTGCTTCACCCCCTTTCCGCTAATGCGTTGGTGGGACAAGGCATATGAGTTTTCCCCTAGGAATAATTAGAATACAGGGATTTCTGCCTGTTCCTCATTAAACGTGAAGGCGTTTACTCAAACGCTTTATAATCATAAACTTAAAATTTGAAGTAAATTCAAACCTTCATTTCAACTGTTCTAACCTGAGCAGATCCGGCCTGTTTTCAGTCGCCTGCAATCATCGTCTTGGCTTCAATGGAGCCAGTCAAATCGGCTTTTTCCCCGCTACGTTTCATCAAATAAATCAAACCAAGCAGGGTCATCAAAATGCCTGAACAGACAAAAGCCGGCACTACACCAAATGAGGTGACCATAAATCCGCCTACCACCGGGCCCATAATATTACTGGCTGTCATCACGCTGCCTACCGTTCCAAACACCCTGCCTGTCATCGCCTCAGGTGTCTGTTCCTGCAACAGGATCTGAAAGGGGACAATTGCAAACCCAATTCCAACACCTGCCAGGGCAAAGAGGGATACTAACAACAGATTGGCACCTAATCCGGCGTGCGGCCAAATCCCAACAATAACTCCGGCTCCGCCGATAACCAGACCCATGAGTATGGTGCCCAGACCCATTTTCAAAACATGCCCTGCATGCTTCCACTTCCGTACACTCATCGCTGCAATTAATGTACCTGCGCCACTTGCTGCCACGCACCATCCCAGCAGATCAGTTGAAATTCCGGGAAGTTGTCTGAATAATACCACAGTCTGTGAATCGGCAAATTGCAGAAAAAGTATGGCTGAAGCAAGCAAAATCAGAGACGTTCCTACATGAGGGAGAGATGCAAGCATGCGGATACCCTCCAGTGTTTCTTTCCAAAAAGAGCCTTTTGAGCGGTTGCGAACATCTCCAGCTGGCTCTTCCTCTACTTCTGTTACGTTATGAATTGCGGTTTGGATCACCCGAGTTCCAGGAATCCACAATAAAATGATGCCGGAGATCAGAAAAGAAGCTGAATCGAGAACAAAACACCAGGTAATACCAAAAGCGGCTACCAGCAGTCCACCAAGCGCTGGACCAATAATTTTGGACATCTGTTCGATCACCGAGCTGATGGATACAGCTTGGGCAAGCTGTTCGCGAGGTACAATTTCCTTCAGCTTTCCGTTTTTGGCCGGAGAGAAGATTACATCAAACAGGGATTTGAGGACAAGCAGTATGTAGACGTGCCAGATCTGGTCAGCAAAAATTAACGCACCCACGATGATGATCCGTGCACCATCGGCTAAAATCATCAGCCATTTTCGGTTCAGGCGATCTGCAAGCGTGCCTGCGAATGGCCCTGTCAACAGAATGGGTAGTGCTGCGGAAAGTGTGACAAATGTAATCTCCCATGGCGTTGCATTCCAGCGGATACCCACGAGGGTCAGAATTGCGAGCAGATGCAGCCAATCACCCAGATTGGAAATGGCCTGTGCCACCATCAATGTTACAAAAGATCGGTTATTCTTCAGCGGTCGTTGTCCTTCAAACGTTAAATCACTTGTCATCCTTCTTCTCCTCCATTATATTCCAATTCATAGTATGAACTCATTATATAGAGCAGCCCTTGACTCGACCTCCTGCCAGAGGCGGAGAAAAAGCGACATCTGAAGGATAATTTTTCAGCATGACGAATGATCAAATTTTAAATGCTAAAAATGCAAATCTTGTGACATATCGCATGTTTTTCGTAGAAATAGAAGTTTACAATTAAACCATGGCGACAACCTGAATCGTCAAACATAACTAACCAACTCATATAAGTTGAAATACTCTTTTACATGAACAGCATAACGGAGAGGACAGAAATAACCTGAAAAAGCGAAGCGTTCACCTAAAAGCTTTCTGAAAGAAAGCTCCATCGGAAGCATACGCTATCACCGGATTTTACCTTTGAAGAATATTTCAAAAATCTGGGGATAACAGTGATTGGAAGGTTGTTCTGTCCTCGTAGTGGTAGGTTGTAACTTTATCATTTCAACTTATAAACTAATCTGAAAAGGCGGGATCAGCATGCTGGAATTACAAGAAATCGGAACCGAACGTTCACTTCATCTGTACCGCACCTTGGCCCAGACATTCAAGAGCGTGAATGAACACGCTGTATCCGGAAGCAAAGTGCATGGCTTCAACCCCACCGCATACGGGGTGCTCGAAGTGTTATATATGAAAGGAGCTCAGCCGATTCAACAGGTTGGCGCGCAACTTCTGCTGCAAAGTGGTAATGTGACCTATGTGATCGATAAGCTGGAGCAAAAAGGATTGTTACACCGTAAACATTGTCCGCAAGATAGACGTATCATCTTTGTGGAACTGACCGAAGAAGGACAGCGCACCATGGATGACATCTATCCAGGCTATGCGTTGAAGATTGATCGGGCGGTAAGTGGACTGAGCGAGGAAGACAAGGAATTGCTGTCTGAACTCTTGGGAAGGCTTGCACATTCTGCAGACCGTTTATCAGCGAGCAGCTAGAGCGTATCTTCAAACCTGTCGAAAGCCGGAGCGGAACAGAATGTACTGGAGCAGCTATGGAGCGGGAGCGCTAACGCTAACGAACCTGTGACGTCTTATTCAGGGGTCTGAAGCGCTCGCAGCATTTTAAGGAATCTGACACACGCTATCTTTGAATAAACAGCCGTTTACAACGTGTTTTTCAGGTTATTTCGGGAAATAAGTTGTCTCATGTTCCTTACAATTGAGAAAGAGGAGCAGAAGGTCAAATAAGACGTCCTCCGTTCCTTAGAAATTCGTCTGGACGATTCACCAGGATCAGCCAGCCTGTACTTCAAAATGCTTTAGACCCGGGACATCCCCCAACATATCACTTGCCTGAGTTTGAAGATGTAATCTAGTCCACTGCACGTGTGCCAGCAACAAAAATAACCGGATTTGCCTGACATCGGCGAATCCGGTTTTTCGTATACATATCTTCTTCTTACTTTGAGCCTTGGGGCTGCGTTGGAGCATCTGCATCTTCGGGTACGATCAAACGTTTGCGTAGAGCAAGCGTCGTTACCCACGAGATCAGTGCAATGACAAACATGATCACAAACAGGGAATGCAAGCTTCCTTCCAAAACGTTACGCAGCAACGCCCATTTGTCATCCGATAGGGCAGCATCCGTATGTGGAGCGAGAAGCTCGTTCAGATCATTTTCCGAAATTCCGGCTTCTGCCAGATTCTGCTCACTGGATAACGTGGAGATCCGATAATTCAACCAAGTGCCAAAAGCCGCTGCACCAATCGTCTGTCCCAACGTACGCATGAACGTGTGCAATGCCGTAGAGGAGCCACGCTCCTTATATCCTACAGAAGACTGCGCAATAATGGTGAAGATCGTAAAAGCAAAACCGAAACCAAGACCATAAATAAAGGTCAATACAAATAGCACAGCCTGCGGGGATGTCCCGCCAACCAGAAAGAGTCCACCCGATCCAATCGCAATACCGGTTAACCCAATCAATGCGGTCATACGTGATCCAATTTTCATTAACAGACGGCCTGCCATCACACTACCAATGAGCCAACCCACCGACATCGGTGCGAGCAGCAGCCCGGATTCCGTCGCATTACCTCCCCGAACCCCCTGCACCCAGAGCGGCAAATAACTGGTCAGGCCGATCATCAAAGTACTGGTCAGCAGTCCAGCGATATTCGCCACACGGATGTCCCGAATTCGGAACAGATGTAGTGGAACCATTGGAGCCTGAGCTCTTTTTTCCACCACGAAAAATAAAATGATAAACAGAGCGGCGACCACACTCAGCACAACAATCAACGGAGAACTCCAGGCATAATACTGCCCACCCGCCGACAGGACAAATAACAATGCGGTAATGCCCACCGTGAAGGTCAGTGCACCGACATAATCAATCTTGGCCGTACGTGGAGAGATATCTTCCTTCAGATAACGAAATACAAACCACATCGCGAGCAGACCAAACGGCACATTAAAACCAAAGATCCACTGCCAGCCGAGATTATCTACAAAATAACCACCAAGCAGCGGTCCCGCCAGAGAGGAAATGCCCCACACGGAGCTAATCCATCCCTGGATTTTGCCACGTTCTTCAATCGCGTAGATGTCCCCAATAATCGTAAATGTAACAGGAACTACCGCACCCGCACCAATCCCTTGAATAGCACGGAAAATAATCAATTGCTCCATGTTCTGCGACAGACAGCACAAGAGTGAACCCAGTAAAAATAACGCACAGCCAATCAGAAATACAGGCTTTCGTCCATACAAGTCACTGATTTTACCGAAAATGGGCGTACTCACAGCCATCGTCAACAGGTATGCGGTGAAAATCCAGCTCAGCAGCTGTACACTCCCCAGTTCACTGACAATGGTCGGCCCTGCCGGACCAATTACGGTGCCTTCAATCGCTGACAGAAATGTCGCAAGCAACAGCCCCGTCAAGATGAAACTGCGCTTCAAACCTCCAGTTGCATTCACACAAACCCTTCTCTCTTCATTCTCTATATAATTGGTACGTTAATTTACACCTCTACTACGAACCAGCACAAGCTTCCGATGTAGCTTTCTTTCAGAAAGCTTTAAAGGCGAACGCTTCGCTTCTCCAGCTTTGTTCTGTTTCTTCGTTTACGTGTATTTAAAAAAAATCATATATTGTCTCTTTTATTTACCTTTCTTACGAAGGAACTCATCATACAGCATTGAATACATCACCATATCCTTATATCCGGTGGACGTATGTTGCACCTGTCGCAGCAATCCTTCACGTGTGAAGCCGCGGTTTGTCAGGAACTCGCCGGAAGCCAGATTACGCGGATCAACCAGCGCTTCAATTCGATTAAGACCCATGGTCTCATATCCAAAGGGCAGCAATGCGGAGAAAGCCTCCGTCATATAACCATGTCGCCAATAATCACGTCCCAGCTCATAACCAATCTCACCCCGGAATGCGCCTTCAAGCTGCCATGTGTTAAAGCCACAGCTGCCGATGAGCTTGCCTGTTTCTTTAAGTTCGATCCCCCAGCGGATCGCATCCTCTTCTCCTGCCATTTGGTTGAGCAGTCCAATCATGTCCGCCGCTTCGCTTGTCCCAATCATGGGTGCAAGATTCATGTAACGGGTCACCTCGCGATCTGACCAGCATGCGAACATCTGGGCCGCATCCCGGCGACGCATTTTACGCAGACGAAGCCGCGCAGTCTCCATTTCGGGAATTCTTCCTTTGCATTTATACATATAAAGACACTCCGATCCGATCTATCTCCGCAGACCATAATATTCACTAGTCATCTAATCATAACCTGCGCCGAATGGCAACTGTTCAGTCATGGACACACGTCAAAAAACCGGGCCAATTTCGCTCCCGGTCTTGTTGTACGTATGGAACTATTCAAGTTTGAGTGAATTACGGAATCATGGCTTGTCCTAATGAATTTTAAGCTTTGGACGTTTTCTTGCCCTTCCCCAGTAATTCATCGCTAACCCGGCCAAACACAGCCGTGATTTCCTTGAATTCTTCGATGCCAGTCCCGGTCAGGCTCCATTGGTCCCCGTGGGCGGTCAGGAAGTTCTCCTGTGTCAGGTGTTCAAGCTCCTGCTTGATCTCCCGCTCTCCAACGCGATATCCCCGTTCTTCCAATAGGGGCAGTGCCTCGCTAACGTTCAAATCCTGATTTTGCGCGAAATGTAGTAGATGAATCCGTACAAAAAGATTCTGTACCTCTGCATGCATAAGCCAAGCTCCTTCCCGGGTTATAGCCCTCCGTGGTTGCTAAGTAATTACCCCGCGCAAGAAGCTGAGAAACAGGAGGATTCTTCAGGTATTCCCTTCCCTTTCCGAAATCCTCCGCTTGACTAACCGCATCCTCTGCACTATCTTGAAAATAAGTACCATTTTGCTCGGGAGGGTGATTTACCATGTTTCAAGCTGTTTCCTATGAAGGAACACGAAGTGAGCAGCACACCGCCGTCCTGGGACAGTTAAGTGCTCTGATCCGCGATGAACCTAGTGCGATTGCCAATCTGGCGAACGCTGCTGCGCTGCTCAATGTATTTATGACCGACACCAATTGGGTCGGCTTCTATCTGTATGATGGAAAAGAACTGGTCCTCGGACCATTCCAAGGACTGCCTGCCTGTATCCGAATTCCACTGGGACGTGGTGTATGTGGCACATCTGCTGCGGAAAAACGTACCCTGGTCGTTGATGATGTTCATGCCTTCCCAGGCCACATTGCCTGTGATGCAGCATCGAACAGTGAGATCGTCGTACCGATTATCAAAAACGGCGAGCTGTACGGGGTGCTGGATATCGATAGCCCGATCAAAAACCGTTTTGACGACGAAGACCGCGTCTTCCTGGAGAAAGCCGTAAGCCTGCTCACAGAGCAGTTGGAGGCAACCATACCTCTTTAGGAAATGATGAATAAGGTGATTGGAGTCTCATCACACACGATGATGAAGAACCCGTAATAACAAAGAGCGCAGTCCTCTCAGAGGTCTGCGCTCTTTGTTATCCATTATGATTCACACCCATGTTCTTGCTCGCCCATGTTACTTTATGCATTTAGGATAAATCATGTTCCGCTTTAATCATCATCCCATCCCGCAGGAATTCAGCCAGCCTCGGATGGTAACCATCATACATCTGACGGAAATTTTTATGCTCTACATACAGATTGGCCAAATCCCGATAGATCTCAGCGGTGGGTGTATAATAACCTTTGATCCATTCAAGATGCCTGCCAATAATCTGTTGTACTTTCGCACTACCGGGCTCCAATCCATCCTCAATGGCCTGTTGCAAGTCCAGATGAACTTGATCAATTTTCGCCTGGGAATCCAGATAATCTTCTTTTGACTTCATCTCCTGATTTTCAGGCAATGTGGATGAATTGGAAGATTGGATGTCGGACCTCTGAGCATCGTCTGTCTGCACATGGTTCATATCATTAGTGACTACAGCTTCAGAACCCGATTCATTCAGCAACTGGTGACGCCCCTTATTTACAAAACCGATATAAAGATCATGTTCATCAATTTCCTGTTCACCTTGCAAATGAGAGATCGTTTTGTCCAGTGTCTGAATCAATCCATGCAGACGGAGTGCCTTCTCCAGAATATCAATGCGATGTTGCTTCATGATGCGTATGACATCCTGAGGATTATCCCGGAGCATCGGGGCAATCTCATTCTCCTTCATACCTACTTCCTTACAGAAAAGGATTTGCTGGAGTCTCAACAATTCCTGCTTTTCATAATAGATGTCCTCATCTACATCCCCAAATGCCGGATTCAGAAGACCTGTCTCCGCATACTGGCTCAGTTCGTTCAGACTTACGCCTGACATTCCCGATACGTCAACCATGGAATATGCCATTTGAATACACCTCCTGCCTGTCCTGCAACTCCAGAGTTCAGGCTTAATTCATACTGCATTGTATTTGAATAATGAGAGAATATAAGACTTTCGGCAATGCTGTACCGCTTCATTCCGCTCGTGCTCTGGATGGGTACATCATGCTTCAGTGATATGAGCGGCGGTTGGTCAGTTATGTTGCGGTATGTTAACTATGTTATACCCGTCTCATCAGATGTGAACCCGCAGTCGGCGAAGAATCCGCATGTATTTTTGAAAACTTTTTCCATGATCTTCATATAAAAAAACCTGTGCCATTATTCTGGCACAGGCGTGTGTGGTTATGTTTTCATTGGCATACGGTATATTGAGTAAAATAATGGAAGATACTCACCCTTTGTTAAACATAACAAATTTCAATTCCGTCATTTCCTCTACAGCATATTTTACACCTTCACGTCCGATACCACTCTGTTTCACCCCACCATAGGGCATGTGATCCACTCGGAACGTCGGAATATCATTAATCATAACTCCGCCTGCTTCAATCTGATCGACAGCATGGAGGGCGGTATGGATATCGTTTGTAAATACGCCTGCCTGAAGCCCGTATATCGAATCGTTAACATGTTCAATACCCTCTTCAACGGAATCTACCGTATTGATCACAACGATGGGTGCAAACACCTCCTGACAGGATACCTTGGCATCACGCGGAACGTTAATCAATACCGTTGGACGAAGAATGCCTCCTTCAGCTTGACCGCCTGCTGCCACCTCAGCCCCTGCCTGTTTGGCTTCTTCAATCCAGTCGAGTGTACGCTGTACATCCTTGGAGGTAATCAGCGCAGAGACCACCGTATCCGGGCTCAGCGGGTCTCCGACCACCACTTGTTTAGCCGCTTCAGCCAAACGCCGGATGAATTCTTCCGAAATATCACGATGTACGTAAATCCGCTGTAGCGAGATACATACCTGTCCCTGATACGTGAAAGCTCCCGTCACACAGCGAGGAACCACTTTATCCAGGTCTGCGTCCTTATCCACAATCACCGCTGCATTCGACCCTAGCTCCAATGTCACGCGTTTGAGTCCTGCTTTGCTACGAATGCTCGTCCCTACCGCTGGACTGCCTGTAAACGTAATATGAGCAACACGGGGGTGCTCCGCAAGCACATCACCAATCGTTTTGCCATCACCGCTCACCACGTTCAGTGCACCATCCGGCAGTCCGGCTTCCTGAAGCAGATTAGCGATGTAATAGGAAGACAGAGGCGTCTGTTCCGCAGGTTTGAGTACGATCGTATTGCCCGCTGCCAGCGCTGGGCCTACTTTGTGGGCTACCAGATTCATTGGAAAATTAAACGGCGTAATCGCACCGATGACACCTAGAGGTTGCCGCATCGTATAACCGATACGTCCTTCTCCACCTTTGGCTGCATCCATCGGAACCGTCTCTCCGGTCAGCCGCTTGGCTTCCTCAGCGGCAAAACGATATGTTTCCACCGTCCGGTCAACCTCGGCCAGTGCTGCCGTAATCGGCTTCGCCGCTTCAAGCGCTATGATTCGCGCTGCTTCTTCCTTGCGTTCTTCGAGCATGGAGGACAACTTGTACAGAATATCTGCACGCTGATGTGCAGGCATCTGGCGCATTGCCTTCCCAGCCTGAACGGCAGCTGCAATAGCAGCCTCCGCTTCCTCGGCTGAAGCCGACGAGACTTCTGCGAGCGTTTCCCCGGAGTATGGTGCTTGAAGTGTTTTATAATCTACGGATTCGGTGGGTTTGCCACCGATAAACAGATGTTGTTTTTTCATATGCTGCATCCTCCATCCTTTTAGAACCTATTGAACTTAATCTATTTATACACTATTTCCGTGCCATCAACCCACTACGGTATTCGGCAATCATAGCTTGTAACGTACCTGATGAGCCATTGTGGCGATCTTGAGCTATTGCATTATAAAGGATTTCACAACCTATTTAACCGTCAGGACGGGGCATTCTGCATGTTTTAACACGCCATGACTGACACTGCCCACGATCATCTCTGCGAGCATGCCTTTCCCGCCGGTACCCATCACAATCATTCCACAATCTCGTTCACGCGCCACACGGCAGATCTCATTAACGGGATCACCTGCAATCAACAGCGTTTCATATGCAACGTCACGCCCTGACAACTGATTAGTCACCGGTTCTATAATATGTTGCCCTTCTTCGGCAATCCGAGCTTCCAGATCAACACCCAATGCAGGTTCATTGATAGAGATAGCCGGATTCACATGCACGATCAACAGACTTGCGGGTTGTTTCATATTTTCAGCTAGGATCAGTGCTTGCTCCAAAGCCTTATGCGCATGATCCGAACCATCAACAGCAACCAATATACGTTTCAGCATTGCAATTCCTCCTGTGAATTAATGAGATGTAATGGCGGAATCGATATCCCGCAGATGATGACGGCGTACCAGCAGTACCACGACTCCAATCAGTACCATTAATGCGCCAAAATAAAATGGTGTTTCTGGCAGGAACCACTCGGACAATTTACCCGCAAGCCATGGAGCAAGTGCACCACCCAGGAAACGAACGAAGCTGTATGCAGCAGAAGCAACAGAACGCTCCACAGGTGCAGCTTCCATAACAGCCGTTGTAATCAATGTGTTGTTAATCCCAAGGAAAATCCCCGCTACAATGACTGCAACAATTACGGTAGTTGGTGAACCCATCACCGTACCTACTGCCATAACAACCAGATCAATCGCGAACAATGTAAGCATGACACTCATGGACGGAACCGATCCGAATCGGCGTTGTAATCTTGGTGCCACGAATACCGACGTAATCGCCAGCATCAGTCCCCAGCCAAAGAATACATAACCCAAGCCGTGCTCATCCAGATTCATGACATATGGTGAATAAGCCATCAAGGTAAAGAAACCAAAGTTATACAGGAAGGCGGTAATCGCCAATGTTTTCAGTGAAGGATAACTTAATGCTTTAAACGGATCGGACAAAGAACTGCGTGTTTTCGGTTTGGCCATCTTGGGCAACATAAATGTAATGCTGATAAAGGCAATCGCCATCAGAACAGCCACCCCATAAAACGGGCCACGCCAAGAGATGGAACCTAGCTCACCACCAAGCAGCGGTCCAACCGCAATCCCGAGACCAAGCGCTGCTTCGTACAAAATAATTGCCTTGGCTGTCCCTGACGTGGACAGTCCCACAATGGCAGATAACGCCGTTGCGATGAACAAGGCATTCCCTAGTCCCCAACCGCCACGGTAACCGACCAGTGCACCTACCGTGTCTGAGGTACCGCCGAGGAATGAGAAGATAATAATCAACAATATGCCGCTGAGCAGCGTCCACTTCACACCAATCCGGCTGGATACGACACCCGTAATCAGCATCGCTACACCGGTTACAGCGTTATAACTGGTAAATAGCAGCGACACCTGGCTTTTCGAAGCATGTAGCTGATCTGCAATCGCGGGCAGGATCGGGTCAACCAGACCCAGACCCATAAAGGATATGATACATGCAAAGGCAACCGCCCATACTGCTCGCGGCTGGGATAACAGGCCCCCACGTGATGACGGCAATTCATCCGGTAATGATGGCTCTCTTTTCATACGTAATTCCTCCTGTGAATAATTTATGTGGTTAAGCTTTATATTTGAAAACGACCGTGAAAATAATGAAAACATTCTATACATTTTCAGAATTAGAGGTAACAAAACGGCACAAATGACACCGAAACATCCGGTGTTTGTACAGGATCGCCACAGGTACTATGGTGCTCACTCCATGTAGCGATTATGTGTATACAGTTTTGTTTATTTGAAAATAGATGCTAATTCGGTTAGCCGTCTTCATCACCCTGCGGATCATGTGCCTGTAACTTCTGAATACCGCTCCGAACGCGTTCACGCAGCTCTTCCAGTTCAGTCTGTACGGCATGTATGCTCTGAAGTTTCTGCTCAATCAGTTGCAACTGACCATCCAGCGTTGTTTCCATCGCGGTAAGCTTCTCGATCCGTTCTCTTACTTCGGTCGTCTGCTGGTAGTCAAAACGTTGTTCGTTCAAGGCATCTGCCGTTGCCACATAGGTATGTAACTCCTGAAGGGAGAATCCAAGTACCTCTTTGGCGCGAACCACCTTTTTCAGATAATCGATATCCTCCCGAGTGTACAACCGCGTCCCGCCATCTGTCCGCTGAGGTGAAGGCATGACACCAATCTCTTCATAATACCGAATGGTTCGCTTGGTCAAACCACATTCCTTGGCTACGTCGTCGATTTTATATAAACTCATTCCTTCACCTCTTCCATATGACTATAATGTTATGTACATAATTATATATAATATTAACATTAACGTCAACGTTAGATTTTACACATAAAGTCTTAGCGAGTTGAACATCGACTTCCATTCTCTATCTTCAACAAAAAAAGACCCGCTTCACACGCGAGTCTTCCTCTCTACACTATTCATTCATTTTACCTTAAACGTTCTGCTCATTCTGTTGCTGTTGTGCACGCTGCATTTGCTTCAACCGGCCTTCAACTCTGGTAAACAATCTGAACGTATAAAATCCTGTAGCAACCAGACTCAGCACCAAAGCTCGTACATCTGTAAGCCAGAAACCGATAATGCCGAATATCGTGATAATCACACCAAATTGCATCATCAGATTGGCGCTATAACTTTGCGCTTCGTCCCATAACTCGGGATTACTCATTGCACGCGGGGTCCGATAACCATATATTCCGTTAATCATTTTCGGTGGTTTTTTGAACACCATGAACCCCAGAATGAAATAACACACCCCAATGATGATCCCTACTACTGCTCCTGTCAAAACGTTCTCCCCTTCACTGTTGTCTTCCATAGAGCTGCTTACACTAGCACTCCGATGACAGAATAACCTGCCAATCACTGTTACCCTCAGATTTTTGATTCCTTATTGAAAGGGGAAAATCCGGGGATAAAGGCGAACGCTTCGCTTCTTCAGGTTATCTCTGTCCTCTCCGTTCTCGTGTAAATGTCTAGTTAGACTTATCTACATAAAAATATAAAAACGGCTCTACGTATATACGAAGAGCCGCCTGGATCGTTTCGTAAACTTAGATATTCTTCACACGAAGTACACGCATGGCGTTCAGGACAGCTAGCACCGTGACACCGACATCCGAGAATACCGCTTCCCACATGGTAGCTATGCCAAACACACCGAGTAACAGGAAGATCGCTTTAACTCCCAGAGCAAACGCGATATTTTGCCACACAATCATTCGTGTACGCTTAGCAATGCGGATTGCACTCGCTAGTTTCGACGGTTCATCGGTCATGATGACCACATCTGCCGCTTCAATCGCGGCATCTGAACCAAGTCCACCCATGGCCACACCCACATCGGCGCGTGCCAGCACAGGTGTATCGTTGATACCGTCACCGACAAACACCATTTTTTCCTTCGGAGATTTGGCAGCTTCCAGTTGTTCCAGTCGCTCGACTTTATCCTGTGGCAACAATTCAGCGTAGACCTCATCCACACCCAGCTCACGTCCTACCGCTTCACCTACGGCTTTGGCATCACCTGTCAGCATGACCGTTTTGCGGATGCCGAGTTTCTTCAGCGCCTGAATAGCCGCGGCTGCGTCATCCTTCACTTCATCGGCAATGATCAGATGACCAACATACGTGCCAGCTTCAGCCACGTGGACTATCGTTCCAGCCGTCTCTGGTGTGGTATAGGTTATACCTGCCTGCTTCATTAATTTGGCGTTGCCTGCCAGCACTTCCCGACCATCGACGCTCACCTTAATCCCATGTCCGGCAACTTCGTCATAACCTTCAACACCTTGCGTGGGAATGGCTTTGGCCCAAGCTGCGCGAATGGATTCAGCAATCGGATGATTGGAATTGGCTTCGGCAATGGCTGCAAGCTCCATCAGTTCTTCTTCCGTGCGTCCACCTTCGGGATGAATGGCTGTTACTTTGAATACACCTTTGGTTAGTGTACCCGTTTTATCAAAAACAACAACTTTCACATCGTTCAACGCTTCAAGGTAGTTACTGCCTTTGACAAGAATCCCGTTACGTGAAGCTGCTCCGATACCACCAAAGAATCCAAGTGGAATAGAGACCACGAGCGCACAAGGGCATGAGATAACCAGGAAGACCAATGCACGATAGATCCAGTCAGCAAATGTTGCACCACTAAGTATCAACGGCGGAACAAATGCAATCACGGCTGCAAGGATAACAACAACCGGTGTGTAATAACGAGCAAATTTACTAATAAAATGTTCTGTTTTCGCTTTCCGACTGCTCGCGTTCTGCACCAGGTCCAAAATCTTGGATACCGTTGATTCACCAAACGTTTTGGTTACTTCAATCGTCAACATACCATTCTTGTTCACAAATCCACTCAGTACATCACTTCCAGGCTCCAGCTCACGAGGTACGGATTCACCTGTCAGAGCAGAAGTGTCCACCATGGAACGCCCAGCTCTAACGATACCATCCAGTGGTACTCGCTCTCCTGCTTTCACGACAATACGATCACCAATCCGTACGTCTTCCGGAGATACACGACGGGTCTCGTCACCCGAACCCGTCAGGATATTCGCGTAGTCCGGGCGAATGTCCATGAGTGACTGAATCGACTTACGTGACCGATTAACCGCCATGCCCTGAAACAGCTCCCCGAGCTGATAAAAGAGCATGACCGCTACCCCTTCCGGATACTCTCCAATGGCAAAAGCACCCAAGGTAGCGACGGACATCAGGAAGTATTCATCGAATACCTGACCGCGGATGATGTTTTTGGACGCCTGGAGCACGATATCTCCCCCGGCAATCAGATATGCGAGTGCATATAGAGTAAACTGTGCCCAGCCCTCCAGCGGCGACCAGATCGCAGCTGCGAGCAACACAGAACCTGCAGCAAGACGAGCAAGCAACACTTTTGTCTGGCCTGCACCATGTTCATGCGAGTGGCCTGCATGGGCATCATCATGGGTATGGCTGTGATCATGCCCAGCATGACCCCCGTGCTCATGTGTATGATCATGGTCATGTGCGTGACCATGTTGATGTTGATCATGAGTATGCGAGTGTTTGCCATGTGAATGTGAATGTCCATGATCATGTCCGGTATGGTCATGACTGTGGTTATTTGCACTACCTGTACTCCCTGTATGGGTGTGCACATGTCCGTTCACGTGTTTTCCTTTTTCCGAAATGCGAATATGCGGCTCCAGCCGAAGCACTTTGCGTTTTGCTTCTTCCACTACCTGTTCATCCATATCGGAAGTGGTGTGTAGCGATAATGTTTTGGTAACAAAATTGACAGAGCATTCGTTAATGCCCTTAATTTTTTTGACGCCATTCTCAATCTTCAATGCGCAGTTCGCACAATCCAGTCCATCAAGCAGCAGTTCCCTTTTCACCTGTTCCTGTCCGGTTCCCATGTGAATTCTCCCCTTTGCAGTACAAAAACGATGTTATATTTCAATTGTATTCAATATATGATCACTCATTCATATGTTTGGTTACCCCTATTATATGCACGCCTAAACATGAGTGTCAACAATCGTTGTTGATTTTTCATACAGATTATGCTAATAGTAATCATTTCGCTTTAGGCGGGTTTTGGATATAATAGAGCTATAGTTAAACTTTTGCATAAATCCGAACCAGTGAATTCCAATCAACAACAATTAGATCGAAATGGTTTTATTCGTCTAGTTGTTGTACTTACCAAATGGTTAAATCGAATTATGCAAATGTTGAGTTAACATAGGCGGTGATAGGAAATGGAACAACCGGTTAAAGCACCAAGCGAATGTGATGCAGCCTGCTCAGGTACTGAAGCCGACGTGCAGACGATTCGTACTTCACTCATAGATCGGGAGACGTCTTCCGAGATGGCAGATTGGTTCAAGGCATTCAGTGACCCCACACGTCTACGTATTATTGATGCGCTGTTACAGAAGGAATTATGTGTTCATGACCTGACGGTTCTGCTCGACATGGGACAGTCGGCCATTTCACACCAGCTGCGTTCACTCCGCAACATGCGGATCGTCAAGCGGCGCAAGGAAGGTAAGACCGTGTACTACTCTCTGGATGATGCTCATATTGAGCAGATTTTCCTGCAAACGCTCCAACATATTAAACACAGCTAGGCAGCAGCCAAGCTTGTTCATGCAGAAGAACCCCCGCCTTCCGGCTGTATGCCGATGGACGGGGGTTCTTCTTGGTAAGGGTACCGTTTTATACAGGATACAAAGTGACTATATCTTCTGATTAACTATCCATTGGAGCTTGCCACTTTGGTCATAAAAGATTGTTCTTGTTCGGGTCGTACAGGCCCGATCTGTCCTTGAACCAGTTGAAGATATGTGATACACATACTTTGAGCACCGCGTATCCTGGAACAGCGAGCAGAATGCCCACGACTCCAAACAGATTACCCGAAGTCAGAATGACAAAGATAATCGTGATAGGATGGATCTTCAGCGTTTTGCCCATGATCTGTGGTGAGATGAATTTACCTTCAATTAACTGTACGATCGTCCATACGGCAACCATTTTCAGCAGCATCACCGGAGAAGTGACGAGTGCCACGATCAATGCTGGTGTAATCGCAATTGCAGGTCCCAGATACGGAACAACACTTGTGAACGATGCGATAATTGCAAGAATCAATGCATAATCCAGACCAATAACCATATAACCGATGTAGAGCAGAATACCGATGCAGAAGCTGACGATAATCTGTCCACGAATGAATGAACTGATCTGGTGATTGATGTCTTCCAGCACATGCATTGCGCCCGTACGGCTCTTGATCGGCAGGAAAGACAGAATTTTCGCTGGCAGCTTCTTGCCGTCTTTCAGCAGATAGAACAGAATGAATGGAACCGTTACGATAGACAGCACGGTCTCAGTGAAAGCTCCGAGGAATCCGCCCAATTTGGTCCAGGTCGAGTTCAGAATTTCAGTAGCCTTTTGGGAGATTGTTCCCCACCAGTCCTGCGAATTCAGATTCACCGTTTCCTGGAACTGACCGAACAATTTACTGCCCGTAAGCTCCTCAAACTGCTGTTTTACCGTCTCACTGTAGGTTGGGAAATTTTCAATCAGCCCCACAATCTGGTTACGCACAACCGGAATGACCGCCAATACTACGACTGTCAGAATGCCTCCAATCGCAAGATACAGGATCAGAATGGACCAGCCGCGCTTGATTTTCCACCTTTCCATCACGTCCACAATCGGATTCAGCAGATAATAGAGTATGCCTGACAGAATAATAGGTAACACAATTGTTTTGATGAGTACTGCGAGCGGATGAAGAACAAAGGATACTTTGGTCAGAACCATCACGTTCAGTCCCACCAACAGCAGAATCAGCAGAAATAGAACAAACTTGTTGTTAAGAAAAAATCGCTTGAACCGCTCCGGCCAAACGCGGGGTTGCTCAGGTTGCTCCATAGGCGTGTCGTCCTCTCTTATGACTCTTAATCAAAACTAAACTATAAAGCTAAATAAATGCCCACACACGAAAAAAATACCTTGTACAAGCCAACATATGTATAACACTCTGGATTTATACGTATGGTGCTGATTAACCGTTTCAAATTAAACCGGTAAAGTCATTTTACCCCAAAATGAGTCTTCTGCCCCACACGAATCATTTGCAAATTCTCCCTATTCAAAAACGGCTCGCCTCACTGGGAGACGAACCGTAAATTTGTAGCTATACCCTACCATTAAGCCAGCTTTAACGCTGAAAATAAAGATTAAGCTTTTCCCGCCAATTGTGCGATTAACTCATAGGAATGCAGACGTGCCTTATGATCATAGATCATCGACGTAATAATCAGCTCATCTGCCTGTGTCTGCCGAATGAAAGATTCCAACTGTCCACGTACGGTTTCTGGTGAACCATTAACAGCTGCCTTCAGCGTCTGCTCCACACCAGCTTTCTCACGATCCGTCCATTTGCCTTCCATCTCTGCCGGAGGCTGTACCAATCCCGTTGTGCCACGAATAATGTTCAGGAACTGCTGTTGCATCGTTGTACCCAGCCATGCTGCTTCCTCGTCTGTATCTGCAACAACAGCGTTAACACCAACAATCACATGTGGCTCCTTCAAGCTTTCAGATGGTTGGAAGTTGTTTCGATACGTCTCTAATGCGATCCGGGTATAATCGGGCGAGAAGTGGCTGGCAAAAGCAAACGGCAATCCCAGCTGACCTGCCAGACGTGCACTGAAATCACTGGACCCCAGGAGGTAAATTGGAATATTCAATCCTTCTCCAGGAACTGCGCGAACAGGCGCATGATAAGATGTCGCCGAAGCATCAAAGTATGCTCTGAGTTCTGCCAAAAGCTCAGGGAAATCTTCCCCACTGTTCAGATCTTTACGTAGTGCAAGCGATGTACGGCGGTCACTACCTGGTGCGCGACCCAGTCCCAGGTCAATTCTGCCAGGATAAAGGGATTCCAGAGTACCAAACTGCTCAGCGATGACAAGCGGTGCATGGTTAGGCAACATGATGCCTCCTGAACCCAGACGAATCGTTTTGGTTCCACCAGCCAGATATCCAATAACAACCGAAGTTGCGGAAGAAGCAATACCCGGCATGTTGTGATGTTCAGCTACCCAGTAACGATGATATCCCCAACGCTCTGCATGCTGTGCCAGATCAAGACTGTTGCGCAAAGCATCAGCAGGTGTTGCACCCACAACGACGGGAGCCAGATCCAGGATGGAAAGCTTAACGTCATTAATATGTTCTTTATGGGATGAAGCCGTATTTTCTGTAGTCATTATCGTTTAATCTCCTCGATGATTATATTTTTGTATATCCAGATATATAGATTAATTAAATCACAACTGGATATGGTGATGTGTTCATAAACTAGCCGTTTACATCCGGACGGAATCCCTGCCTGCATATGCATCCTAGCTTCCGTTCCGGCATCCGGCTTATAACTCGTTCTGTACGTACTCGGCAAACTGACGTATCGTCTCCTCGTTGCGCCGATAATACGTCCATTGTCCTCTGCGCTCGGAGAGCAGCAACCCTGCCTTGAGCATAGTCAGCAGATAACTGGATATAACCGACTGAGCCAGTCCAGCCTTCAGTTGAATCGTGCCAACACAGATTCCGTTCTTGCCACCATCCGGATGCTGAGATAGTTCCAGCGGTGGGAAGTGTTGCTCCGGGTTTTTGAGCCACAACAGGATTTGTCTACGTGTCTCGTTCGATAATGCTTTAAATATAAGTATAGGTTCCATGGGTACGATTATACCCCCTTTCATCCATTTTGCAAACACATGAACAAACAAACCGACTCATGATCGAGTCGGTCTGGTATCATATGGAATCCGCATCTGGATTCAACATCCATATTAGAAATTGGTTGTAATCGTCTGTTTAACCTGATCCAACATGGCTTGATATGCGGGTGCATCCAGATATCCAATACTACCGAAGAGCAGATGATCTACGGCTTCAATACCTACAAAATCGAAGATGCCTACGTCTGAAGTTAATTTCAGTCCAGCAGTCATGCCAATCTGATCATAAATTTCACTTGGTGTACCATGTGTGTTGATGATGAGTCCTTTTTTGCCTGTCAGCAATTTCTCGATTCCCGCTTCACCTGCTGCATATGCAAAACCATAGGCGAATACACGGTCAACATATCCTTTCATAATGGCAGGAAGACCTGTCCACCAGATCGGATAGATGAATGTGATAACTTCTGCATCCGTAACAAACTGTTGCTCTGTTGCGATATCCTGTGGTGTCTGTCCTGCACGCATGGAAGCTGTGTCAGCTTCAGTCAGTACGGGTTGGAATCCAAGTTTGTACAAGTCACGAACGTCTACTTCATGGCCTTGAGCTTTGAGAGCTTCTACAGCAGTATTGAGGATTGCGTTATTCAAGCTGTCTGTGTGCGGGTGAGCATATACGATAAGATGTTTCATAGTGTGAATCCCTCCAGGTTTGGTTTGAGTTAGGTTGCGAAAATGGGGTTACATTGATACGCTCCCGCATACATAGATATCTATGTATATGGGCAAAAAAATATTTGGGCTCCTCCGCCTCCACCCCAGTCAAATCTGAAAGGGTTGCAGACAGAAGAGTTCATTCATTATAACTTTCGGACAATAATGGATAACAAGCTCTCCAATTGCTCCGACTGTTCATCGGACAAGCTACTATAGATGATGTCATTAATCTGCTCTGATACCTGATGGAAGATCGGTTCGAGTCGCTTCCCCTGTTCGGTTAGGCGAATAATCGTCACCCGGCTATCTTCCGCACTCTTGTTGCGTTCAACATAGCCAAGCTTCTCCAGCTTGTTGACCAGTACCGTTACCGTTGGTTGCGTGCGTTGAACACGTTCAGCCAACATCTTGATCGACAGCGTCTCTTCCCGGTATAAGAACATCAATACATCTCCATGAGAAGGAACAATCCCTGTTACCTCATGCTGTTCCAATTCGTGTACAATCCGTTTGTTGACATGGTCTCTGATTCTTGCAATCAGTGCAATTGCGTTGTATTTAGGCATGACCTCATTATAAATAGACATCTATGTATTTTCAAGTTATTTTATATAAAAAGAAAAACAGCCCTTTCCATCCTGCTAACATGTGGAAATATCGGGCTGTTTCGATTCTACTTTGATCCTGATCTATAATGTTAGATCTTAGCTAATCGTTTTTGAATTCATGTTGGATTCATGCTGAATTCAGTTAATCCATTGCGTGATTTTCTCAACGGATTGTCGGGACTTCTCACGCTGGGGCTCCTCTGCCCGATAACCGAAGGCTGCCATCATGGAGACGCCCCATGCGCCATTTTCAAGCAAGCCCTCTTCTTCCATAATACGGTGGACGCCCTCACGGCTGAAACCTTCGATTGGACAAGAATCAATCTCGATCTGAGCTGCCGCCGTCATCATGTTGCCGAGTGCAATATAAGTCTGTTTAGATGCCCAGTCAAATAATGATCGTGGATTATCCAGAATCTTCTGGTTATTTTGAAACTTTCCATAAGCCTCACTTGTTAGCTCAAATACGTTATTTGGCATTCCCTTTGTTTCCTTCAACATGTACTCCGCATAGGGAGAATTATAACTGGCATCTGATCGGGCCAAAATAACAACAAAATGGCTTGCTGTAGCCAATTGCTTTTGCGCGCCGGAAGAGACTTCGGACAGACGCTTACGCAGGTTTGGATTTTGTACAATCAGAAACTTCCACGGTTCAAGGCCAATGGAACTTGGAGATAATCTGCCTGTTTCCAATATAAATTGGAAATCCTCATCCGAGATTTTGCGGGTATCATCAAATATCTTTGTTGCATGCCGGAAATGATACGCCTTTAAGATGTCTTCCTTTGTCTTTGACTTTGCTGTAACTTCCATGGAGCTCCACGTCCTTTTTATAACTTTTTTATGTTGAACAATAATGTTTAAGTGGTTTCATCTCAAGTATTATTTTAGGCTCTATATGTATAAATTAAAAGTACGCACATTATTGTTTCTTGGTTTATAAAAGTAAGTATTGATGAAAGACAGCAATAATCCACTGGGCATACATGGCCCTAGTGGATTATCTATGACTCTTTTCTTTTAAATCTTGAAATCTTGAACCAGCTTATTCAAATTTAATGCACTATCCTTGACTTGATCAGATTGTTTAACTACTTCCACAGATTGCGCAGCAGAGGCAACCATATGTCCTGCGATTTCCTGACTGGATGCGGCTGATTGTTCACTGGCTGATGCAATTTCGTGAATGGAGCCCACTAGTATTTTGATATTTGCAGTCACTTGTTGTGAGGTTGCATTGAGATCTTTAACTGCATTGGCATGATCAAGGGAATCGACATAATACTGTTCAGCTGTATCCTCCAATAATTTATAATCTTTGCCAACCTGATTGAACATAAAGGATAGCAACTCTTTAGCATTCGAGGACAGATTGGTCACAGACTGCATAACTTCTTCCGTGACCTGCTGAATTTGATCGGCAGCCTGTCTGGAATCATCAGCCAACTTTCGAATCTCGCTTGCAACAACCGCAAAACCTCTACCTGCTTCTCCAGCCCTTGCAGCTTCAATGGATGCATTGAGTGCAAGCAGATTAGTCTGCGCCGTAACATCCAAGATAGATTGAGATAATATACCAATCTGATCTACAGCTGTTGCACGTTCCAGCGCTTCTGACATCTTCTTACTCGTATGATCATACATGTCTATGGCTGCTCGGCTCGATTCGCGGGCTTCCTGCTTCAACTTTTCAGCCTTCGTGCTGGTCACATAGGCGGACTCTGCTTGTTTAGATGTCTGTTCCGATATATATTCAGCTCCCTGTTGCATCTCCGCAGCCGAATGATTCATATTTTCCGTATGGGCTGAAGCCTCTTCCATTGCAGCCGAGAGCTCTTCAACTGTAGCTGATACTTCACGAATTCGTTCATTCAGACCAGCCATATTCTGGTTGGTAAGATCGCTAACCTGGTTGATATGATGAGATTCCTGAACTACACCACGAATGACATTTGTTGTGGAATCGGTCATTGTACGAATAGCTCGTGCGATGACACTTATCTCATTATTTCCCTGTGTTAGATGCGGATCTAAGGATGCCGTTAAGTTGCCTTGTGTTATTTCTTCACAATAACGGGTGATAGCTTTCATTCGTTGACGTATACTGCGAATCACTACAAATGAAATAAGAATGAGTGCTGCAAGTGAAAACAAAAGAACCGAACCGAGTACCAATGCTCGTTGCTGAATTACTTCCTGTGTATCCGCATAGAGCTTGGCTGACTCTTCTTCGTTATGCGCACTCAAAAGGGTGATCGTCTCCACAATCGCTGTACTGCTTTTGTTAATTCTTCCTCTCTCTTCACTATCGTAGGTGCCCGACATCTTTTTGGTATCCATGATTTGCTCAATATCCTGATAATATGTATCCATCTTTGTTGCCAAATCTGCAAATATCTCTTTTTCTTTGGTATCCAATGTTCTTGCTGAAAATTCATTCAAGCCATCCGTGATACTCTTCTTACCTTTCTGAACCTGATCGTACTGTTTGTCTGTATACTCTGCATTATCAAGAACCTTTGTATAATTGGCACGCATATTATAGAAATTACTTTTCAATTCAAGAACATTGGTTTGATGCTGGAAGCGGTCATTGTAGAGGATACCTTGTCCCGTTTTTGCTTCGTTCATTCCGAAAATCCCAATCAGAAAAACAGTAAACAAGCCGATTAGACTAATCACAGTCATGATGACCATCGTTGTTGTTAATTTCATATTTTTGAGTTTATTTCCTTTCTTATTTTTTGGCTTAGACTGAATTGACATGATTATTCCCCCACTTTAAATAGTAGATTGCCTTATATATCTTATATCTATATCGTATGTATCCATATTGTTTGTTAGCATTTCAGGAAAATCGACTTTATTCATTTAATGAGAAAAGTAATGGGAGACAACAGAAAAGCCGCTAGGATATAATCCAGCGGCTTTTCTGTGAATATGAAACGATATCTGTTCGACCTATAGTTGCTCCATCCACTCATTTTCAGAAATGACGGTAAATCCTTCTTGTCGCAGCAATGCTGAGGTGACACCTTCTCCAGTTACCTTGTGATTGGCAAACTTCCCATCATAGATCATCTGTGTACCACAGGACGGACTGAACTCCTTCAATACCACACACGATACATTCAATTTTTTGGCCCATTCGAGCGTCTGATAGGCTCCCTTAATATACAGCTTTGTGACGTCCTTGCCACTTTTCTCGATCACTTTTGCAGTGCCTGCCAGTACGTCCTTGCCCGTGCCACCGATAATTTCAGCCGGTTCCCGTGGAGTGGAGAATCCGCCAAGCAGCTCCGGACATACCATCTTAGCCTGCTCCTGCTCCACCAGCTCCTGAATTTTCTCATCCAGGCTCGCTGTTCCATTGTAACGGCAAGCTACCCCTGCCAGACATGAACTCACCAAATATTTCATCGTTATCTCCTTATACACATTCCATCTATGAAGTAAATTGTAACATATAAGATCAGCCCTATAACTCGCCTCTGGTAATCATCTTGATCCGTCCATCTTCCCTGTATTCAACCTGAAAAACATCCGTGCTCGACTCCAGTTCAAATGAGACGACTCCTAATTGCTCAGCATTTCTGTGAAGTTTATAAGCATCAAAATCAATGTTAAATATCTTCTTCACTATTGGCCCCACTTTTTCTCTAAGAAGAAACTCATCTATATTATATAATTTCTCATGATAAGCCTCCATCTCTTCAATGTTGCCTATTTCTTGTTGCTCATAGTGATTAGCATCCCCAACCGTATAACCCAAGCCTGCTTTTCCTTCGGTCATCTGTACAAAGTAGTTATCTTTAAAGGAAAAAAAGACTGTATCCTTACCGAGTTCATCATCTTTGCTTCGGCTTGCTCTTATCAGATCAAGATTGGCTTTACCAGACAGAGCCTCAATCGCGTTTCTGGCATCCGCCAGCGCCGCCTGGGATACTTGATCAGGTCTAAGGTCGCCTGTGATCGAGACAGCCTTGTCCTGCTGCCATACAATCTCCCCATAACCATCGCCAGTCTCATTCTCTAACGCTAATGTCGTATGCGATATTGGCTCCGACTCCCCTTGCTTCATACTCACAAAACGTTGGACTGATGCAGGTTTAAGCGTTGGAGTACTGCCTATACTTTGCAAAAGCGATGGAACTTGACGCAGATAACGGTGTTCCAGCTCGCTTGGCTGCATCTCACGTCTCATTCCTACTTCACGCAGATTTCCTGTTGTCGCATCGAGCCATATCTGTGCATACTCCTTCTCACTTTCATTTCCAGCCTCTACATATATTCTGCCGGACACAGGCAAGTCTTCCACTTTCATAATTTTCAGCTGTTTACCCAGATCATCTCGCATGGTAGTTGCAACATTTCTTTTCATTTTGTCGGTTAGCAGATTTGTGTTCAAACCATCGGATAACTGTAACGCTGCTGTCGGATAGACATGCTCGATCACGGGTTTCACCAGCTGTCCATCATCCCAGATCCATAGGAACAATCCAGCAGCAATAACCAACGCGCCCGTGCCGGCAACAAGAGGCCCTCTTCTAAGGCGACGCTTGTGTGACGCATTTTTCACTTGCGGTCTAAACGGCCTGGATGACCTGGATCTGCTCTCTGGCCTATCTCCCTTGCTTCCCTCTTCCGACTTCTTCATCCACTCCACCTGTTGAAGCACCTTTCGCTTGTGATCCTCTGTAAAAGGAGACGAAGCAAACGGTCCCTTCCGGATTTCCTTCTCCCATTGCTCATCCTTGTGTGTCATTTGCTTCGCTCCTCCCATTGTTTCCGTACCTTATCCTTACCTCGGGATAGTCTGGATTTTACTGTGCCTGAGCTGATTTTCAACATCTCAGCAATCTCACTCGTCGTAAGCTCATACTTCAGATTCAGCAAAAGAATCTCCCGAAACTTCTTTGGCAACGCCAGAACAATATCCCAGATTTCATGGATATGCTCCTTACGCATCACTTCCATCTCGGCCGAAGGATGTGCAGGCTGCTCTGCAATCATGACTCTTTGGTTCGAACCCCCATGCTCTGTCTCAATGGGTAACGTCTCTCCCCACAGACTGCTACGAAAAAATCTGGATTTTCGATATGTAAAAGTGGTGTTCCTAGTAATCGTCAACAGCCATGTTTTCAGTGAGCAATCTCCACGATAATGAGCGATCCCTGAGTACGCCCGAATAAATACCTCCTGTGACAATTCATCTGCCTGTTCGGCACTTTTGGTCAGAAAATAAGCGTAATTCCACACGTCATTTCCGTAGTCATCCATTATGCTACTAAGTGTGTAATTGTCTATGGTCTGAGCCTGTGCCAGTAATTGATCATCCAACTGTTGTTCACCTCACTTAATATGACTGAGTCTAATGTGATTTGGTTCCCTGTTTTGGACATTATTTCTTATTATTGTAGCAAAATAAAAAAACAGCATGTTCAACATCGCTGAACACGCTGATTCCTTCAAGTTTGCTTAGTTAGAAATCTCTATCAGAAAGCTTTTAAGCGAACGCTCCACTTCCTCAGTTTCTTTCTGCCCTCTGGTCTATCATATCATTTTCATCGTTATACTTTCACAGCAGCAATCATCAGAAACATCGGTCTTCGATTTTCGTCTCGCATGCCTGGAACCTGTTCGATCATCTCTGGTGATGGTTTGGATTCAGCCACCTTTTGAATAGCAAACCCTGCCTTAATCAGTTCATTGAGATGTGTTGCCAGAGTGCGATGATATTTAACCACATCCTGATTCAGAAAGTTCGCCACACGTTTCCCTTCATCATGGTAATCATCCACGGGCCAGTGAAGAATCTCACCTGTGGGTCCGTAATGCCAATCCTGCGCAGCACGAGCGGTGAAGATGGGATGTTCGGAAGATAGTACAAATGTGCCACCTTCTACGAGACAATCATTGATCTTAGCGTACACCGTGTCTAATCTTTCAATATAATGCAAGGCAAGTGAACTAATCACAATGTCGAATTGTCCCGGTGCAAAATCAATATCTTCAATCGCCAGCTGCTTGTACTGGATCTGCGGGTCGTCCGTCATTTCACGAGCACGCTGAAGCATATTTTCAGACAGATCTACACCGATCACTGAACTCGCTTGCTGCTCTCGCGCATACCGGCAGTGCCACCCAAAACCACATCCCAAATCCAGCACACGCTTGTCCTTCAAATCAGGCAAAAGAGTCTGCAGTTCATACCACTCCCCGGCTGCATCCAGCCCTTGAACGGAACGAGCCATCTTACTATAGTTGTCGAAAAACTCAGCTTCATCGTATTTATTTTGTTTCATCAAGAGATTCCTCCCGCCTTATAAATATCCACCTACTCTATCACATAAACGATATTTAAACGCAAAAGTTGCCAAGAGAATTCATGGCGTGTTATCATACAGAACGAACGTTCAGTATTATTATATACAGAATGAACATTCAGTTTACTAACGGAGGTCATTATGAATACGAATTGGACGCATCCATTGGAAGGGCAATCTGTAGGTAAAGCTTTTATAAGTTACCTCGTGCCTTCTGTATTGGGGATGCTGGTAGTTGCTTTTAATTTTATTATCGACGGCATTATGGTTGGACACAAACTGGGTTCTACCGCGATGGCCGGGATCGGCATTGCCTCACCTGTCTACACGCTCTTTGTTGCCATGTCGCTGTGGATTGGTATGGGCGGGGCAACGTTGTACTCCAACGCTATGGGTAGAAAAGATATCACATCAGCCAAACAAATTTTTACCAAATCCATTATGCTCATTATGTTAGTTACGGTAGCCATTGGTTATGTTGCATTTACATTCAAAGACAAACTGGTATACTCCCTCGGTGCAAACGCCGAGACCTTCCCGTTTGCTTCAGACTATATGAATATCATGTTATTGTTCGGGTTTGTTTTCACCATTGAGAATGCACTCTCTATCTTTGTACGAAACGATGGGAACCCCAACACATCCATGTACGCTCAGATTACGTTTGCTGTAGCCAATATCATCATCAATTATATAACACTGTATGTACTCGAATGGGGTGTACGCGGTGTGGCCCTCGGTACAATTGTATCGGCGTCTCTTGCGCTACTTGTCCTGTTTACTCATTTTTTCAAAAAAACAAATAATCTCACGTTCACCCGGTTCAAATGGAACAACAAACTGCTGGCTTCCCTTCTACTCATTGGTTTCCCCAGCTTTCTGGCTGAACTTGGCATGTCGGTCTTCTCTGTCTCTCACAATATCTCCATGGACCGCATTGCGGGTACGGATGGTGTAGCATCCTTTACCGTGTTGAACTATATTCATGGTGTGGTACTGTTAGCGTTCCTGGGTCTGGCGTCTGCTGCCCAACCTCTGATCAGTTATTATCATGGTGCGAAACAGATTAAACGGGTACAACAAACGATACGTTTAGCTACCAAAACGGCTCTGGCTTGCGGTCTACTATTACTGATTGTTGTTCAAATTGGTGCGCCTTATTTCGTGCAAATCTTTGGAAACTTCAGTACCGGCGTAACAGATAATGCCGTCTACGGATTACGTATATTTACATTTGCCTATGTGTTTATGGGTGTTAACTTTGTCATGAGCACCTATTTTCAATCTGTAGGCAATGCCAAAATGGCCATCTGGATTACAGCTGCGCGTGAAATGATCATCATGATTGCGTTGATTGCGATCCTCCCTTCATTCTTTGGTGTCACGGGTGTCTGGCTTGCCGTACCGCTGTCCGAAATGCTGGTTCTCGCAACCATAGCCCTGTACTATAGAAAACGATCCCTTACGGATCGAATACACGCGCTGCAGTCTGAATAACGTTAACAGGTAATAACAGCAACAGATAGAAGATCAATGGAACGTAGATAAAATGTAGGTAGACCTCATAAATAATCTAAAAAACTAATATACAAAGCCCTGCACGATCAATATAGATCGGTCAGGGCTTTTGTTTTATCCTAAATTTAGATGGAATTAGATACGTATATCAAATCGACCATTGCTGTCTGTCGTTGCGTTTGCAATCTCCTTAGGGGTAGCTACTCCCATTCCATTGGATGGTGGTTGGGCAGGTGGAGCCTCCTTCGTAGCAGTTGTACCAGCTCCTTGAGAGCTTTGCTGTGCAATCTGGTTCTCAATCTGTTTGATCTGCTGTTGAAGTTGTTTGGTCTTTGTCTCCTTAGTCTGTTCATCGTCCTTGCTGGATTGTACTTTCTCCAGCTGAGCCTCAAGCTTCGTCTTTTGTTTCTCCAAGCTGCTTGAATTGTCCGAACTCGAAGATGTCGATATGTATGATGTAGTGGAGCTGGCTGTAGAAGATATATTCATTATGATTTCTCCCCTCTTTACTTAGCTTCACTATACCCTATCCCACTGAAACGTACGTTAAATTCAACTGAAAGGTTGCTGAAGGAGCTAAGAATAAGAAGTCGAACAGATGGAAATATACCTACCAGCATTAATAGTCTGATCAATAATATTGGAAGTCTTCATATAAGTGAAGAATCTTAATTTCGTCTCATCTGTAAGTTAGTTGTTTGCCAGTGTAAAATAGTAAAACAAAAAGACACACTCGATATCATCAAGTGTGTCTTTATATTGCTTGGCGGCGTCCTACTCTCCCAGGACCCTGCGGTCCAAGTACCATCGGCGCTAGAGGGCTTAACGGTCGTGTTCGGGATGGGTACGTGTGGAACCCCTCCGCCATCGCCACCAAACGCATAGC
>NZ_PJFA01000022.1:0-64143 GCF_002843485.1 Paenibacillus sp. BGI2013 | reverse complement strand
TCCCAGTGTGGCCGATCACCCTCTCAGGTCGGCTACGCATCGTCGCCTTGGTGAGCCGTTACCTCACCAACTAGCTAATGCGCCGCAGGCCCATCCCCAAGTGACAGATTGCTCCGTCTTTCCAGTCCTCTTCAGGCGAAGAAAACAATTATTCGGTATTAGCTACCGTTTCCGGTAGTTGTCCCAAACTTGAGGGCAGGTTGCCTACGTGTTACTCACCCGTCCGCCGCTAACTATCAGAGAAGCAAGCTTCTCTTCAAGTCCGCTCGACTTGCATGTATTAGGCATGCCGCCAGCGTTCGTCCTGAGCCAGGATCAAACTCTCCAATAAAGTATTGAAAAGAGCGATAAGCTCATTTTGAATCTGACGAGATTAAAAATCTCATTTGTGCTCCAGCCGATCCAAGCCAAGGCTTGTCTCAAACTTTCGCGTTCATTCTGCAAGCAGAATGTTTACTCACTCGTTGTTCAGTTTTCAAAGATCAAACATTCAATTTAGTGCTGTTTTTCATGTTGTCGTCGTTTCAGCGGCGACTTTTATAATATATCATGTTGAAGTTCTCTTTGCAAGCATTATTTTTTTGATTATTTTCAATCGTTTTATTTTCATGCTTGTTTCCGTGAACCGCTCCTAAAAAAGGAACGAAAATTAATTTACCATATGAAATTAGAAAGGTCAACCCTTTTTCGACAAAAAGTATGAACCCCTCAGCAATTTCACATTCTCATAGTTCAGAGGTACAGCACCCGCTATGAAGAGCCGCACCTCCCTTCCACTACTGTAAATCGAATATATGACCAGCTTCAGCATTATGGCTTCGACTTTTTCAGCTTCCCACCTCTGGCGTACTTGGACAACTCTTTTGGCGGGGCAAAGCGTGCATACATGCGGAACACAGTCTTATATCGGCTCGCGATAGCATATTTGATCTCTTGGTCAAGACGATTATCACTTAGATCGAACAGCATCTCATCTAATTCTTTACGCAGCACATAGTCTAGTTCCTTGCATTCCTTCTCGTTAAACAACATACCCAGCATTAGAGTTCTCCTTTTTGTGCATAGCCTCTTTATCACACTTACACAAGTTTCATGCAACACCCCGTGCATTCTCGCTTTTGTGGGTGCTGCTGAAACCCGTTTTATTGTTATGGTCAACTTTCTGAAAATTTATGAATGCCAACCATCACAAAATTTTATCCTCTCACCAGAGTATACGTAAGTGTGCTTTCGATGATTGCTGCAACAAGAAGCAAGATGACAACCCAAAAGGATGCCGTTAGCGTCCTATTCATGAATGCTCTCCACCGGGTACCCATCGTATTTCGCTTGTCACTTCCAAGTTGTGCAAGGCTTTTGATAACCAGACCACCAAACTTCAGTCCGAAGGCGCAAGCAATGATAATGACCGGAATCTCAATAATGCCATGCGGAAGTAAACCTTTAACCACAATCTCATAGAAGCTTGCTCCATAATTCATCGTGGTGTGCACCACAAATCCAAGGACCATCCCATTGATCAGCAGGAAGATGACAGGCAGAATTCCGAAGAATATACCGGCATAGATGACAAGTACACTTTTGATGGCATTATTGAAAAAGATAAACAGAAAGAAGTTCCATTGCACATTGCCCCCCTGCTCCAGCCGTTCACTGACTTCACGTAATCCTCCGATTTGGTTCAACAACAGTTCTTCCAGTGGCCCTGTACTCACCCATCCTGCCCCTATACCAACAGCAAACAAAACTACGGACCAGATTAATGCACTACGGATGGAACCAAGATCTTTAAGAAATGTACTGAATTTTAACATAATAACCTCCTGTAGAATCTAAAATGATGGACAAACAAGGATCAGTGACGAATAACTGGGCAGTACGAGCATACATTGGAGAGTAAACAAGCATTTCTTATGGGAGAGGGGCGCTTATTGAAATGAACTCGTTCTATGTATTTAGCGGCAAAAAGATTAAACGGTACCTGATTGTCCTCGTTGCTGCCATCTTTGCGATCGGTATTATCTATCTGGAGAGAGGCAATGTCTCCGTATTCTCGGAGGAAGCACCATCCGCCGTCTACAGCGTTCCAACCGAGAAGAAGGTAATCGCACTCACCTTTGACATTAGCTGGGGGGATAAACGGACGGAGCCAATTCTGAAAGCTCTTCAGGAGAATAAAGTGCAGAAGGCAACCTTTTTCCTTTCCTCCCCCTGGAGCAAGACACACCCCGAAATTGTTACTGCCATCAAAGAGGCAGGATATGAAATTGGCAGCCATGGTCACAGACATGAGAACTACAGCAGCCTGACTGAAGAAGAAATTCGCAAAGAAATTTCGACAGCTCATAGCATTTTAACCGATTTAACGGGAAAAGAACCGAAATTACTACGTCTGCCCAACGGGGACTTTGACAAGCGAGTGCTTCAGGTAGCCAATAGTCTGAATTATCAGGTTGTGCAGTGGGATACCGACTCCTTGGATTGGAAAAACCCTGGTGTACAGACCATTGTTGATCGCGTAGTAAGCAAGGCACATCCAGGGGACATCGTACTGCTGCATGCAAGCGATTCCTCCAAACAAACGCATGAAGCACTCCCTGTAATTATCGACAAGTTGAAAAATCAGGGCTATGAATTTGTTACCGTGTCTGAGTTGCTCAATCATTCCAGTGTGGAAGGTAAGGAAGTTCGTGACCAATCCAGCGGTCAATGATTACTCAATTATGAGCTATAGCTCAAATATGTGCTTAAAAGTTGAAAAGAGCTAACCAGGTTAGCTCTTTTTGGTATGTTTTTTATGCAAAATGAATTCTATGCTCGGCTTTCTTTCAACTGTTCTGCCTTTCCACTTACACTCCGGTTCGTCGATACATCCACCAGCCTGTGCAATATCAGCATTTGGTATGCATTACATAGGAGCAAGGGAACCACAATAAATATGGTTGCAGCATTCACATCAATACGTAATACGCCGATCGTCTCCACTATGGTGACGGCAATCATGAAAAAGAGTGTAGGTACAAGCGCGGAGATATGAGTCAGCTTTACTTTAACGTAAGCGGTAACAATTGCAGCTGCCAAAATAATGATACCTAACACAATATCCGATATGCGTTCCCGGTCTCCCCCAACAAACAGGCGTAAAAACATCACGTCAAGCAGGGCTAATACCGTTAGTACAATCTGCACGATCTGCCAACCGCGCTTTGGAAATACACCTTTACCCATATAATTCAATATCAGATATGCAAAGAAACCCATTTGTGAATACACGCTGATCATAACCCCTGATCCAAATAGGATCAAAAGATACAGAAGAAAATCATTCAATCCATTTGTTTTCTCCCCGTTCACCAGCATCATAATCAATCCTGTACCCAATGCTCCCGCGGCCCCAATAAGCAAGGCTGTCCAAAACAGGAAAAACCATCTACGTAAATTCAAAAGTTTTCCACCCCCGAGTGTTTATTTTACCAACCTTCTCAGCAAAAAACCATCATTGCTCAACATATTTCCCCCTTTCCCATCACATACTACATCCAGTATCTAATCAAGGAGGGATTGTACACATGAAACGGCCTTTGTGGCAGCTATGCTGTGTCGTACTGGGGCTATCCGTCATGCTTGCCGGCTGCGGTTCAGATCAGAGTTCTTCGCCTCCTCAGGGCAGTTATAAAGAGATGAAAACAATGGTTGTAGATATTTTGAAAAGTGATGAAGGCAAGAAAGCGGTGGAGGAAGCTCTTACAGGTCAAAGCTCATCCAGCGGAAGCAGCGGTTCTGAAGAAGGCGGCGGTTCGGGTGGTGCTTCAGGATCCATTGGTATGAAAATGTTAATGCCTGTGCAATCTTCGGAACAAATACGTATTGCAGTAAAAGATACCATCACAGCTCCCGAATATAAGAAGGAATTCGAAAAGATCATGACCGATCCGCAGTTTGCGGGTGAATTTGCCAAAGTGATCAACGCACAAAGTAAACAACTTCATATGCAATTGATTAAAGATCCCACATATCAAAAGTCTGTTGAAGACATCATGAAGTCACCTGAGGTATCCAAGATGTTCATGGATATGACGAAGACTCCCGATTATCGTAAACAGACGATGACTGTCATGCAGGAAGTGATGCAAAACCCGTTGTTCCGTATGGAAGTACTCACTTTGCTTAAAAAGGTTGTGCAGGAGGAATTACAACCCAAAGTAGAAAGTGGCGGACAACAGGGGCAAGAGCAAGGCGGACAGCAAGAGGGTCAGGGCGAAGGTGGTGGTGATGGCGGAGATGGTGGAAGCAGTGGAGATTCGGGCGGCGGATCATAAACAGTAGGTGTTACTACGCACCACAGATACTGAAAAGCCTGCATCCAAATGGACGCAGGCTTTATTTGTATTTATAACACTCATACCATTAGAATTTGGAGTCAATGGACCGGGCAACTTCATCGTAGATAGCCCCTATACGGGAATCTGCTTTGTAAACCGAAGGTGAGAAATCAGGCTCGGAAGGATGATTATCCGGCGTGCCTAATGGAATCTGGGCAAGCAGGCTTGTATGCAGACTTTCCGCAAGTCTTCCCCCGCCTCCACGACCAAAGACATAATCCTTCTCTCCGCAACTGCCACACTCATAGTACGCCATATTCTCAACCACCCCAAGCAACTCATGATCGGTCTGAATGGCCATCGCACCCGCACGTGCTGCGACAAAAGCTGCCGTTGCATGCGGCGTGGTAACGATGATTTCCTTACTCTGTGGCAACATCTGATGCACATCCAAAGCAACATCTCCCGTACCTGGTGGCAAATCCAGTAATACATAATCCAATTCGCCCCACTGGACATCCGTAAAGAATTGACGAAGCATCCGACCTAGCATGGGTCCACGCCAGATTACCGGGTTGTTTTCCCGAATAAAGAAGCCCATCGACATGACTTTGACGCCAAAACGTTCAACCGGTTGAATAACGCCATCTTCAACGACCGGATATTCTTCAATCCCCATCATGTCGGGTACACTGAAGCCATAGATATCCGCATCAATTAAGCCCACTTTCTTGCCTTGACGTGCCAAGGCTGCAGCCAGATTAACGGTTACCGTTGATTTACCAACGCCACCTTTACCACTGGCCACAGCAATAAAACGAACACCTGATTCAGGACTTAACAGCTCATGTCCATCCAGACCCGCTGCGTGACCTTTTACGAGCACTTCGTCCCGATCTGGCTCATTATCGGGTTGTCCCATATTCAGGCTCTCACGATCATGCTCAGAAGCTGCACGCACACGAATATGTACATCCTTCAGTCCGTGCTGGGACAACAGATTACGCGCTGCATCACTCAAAGCTGTTGTATCCTCAGGTCGATTTTCCAGTGTCACTATGGTCAGAGCCACATGATTTTCTTTCACCATAATATCTCGAAACCATTCCAGTTCGGTCAGACTTACTCCCAATTGTGGTTCTTGTAATGGCTGTAATAGTTCAAGTATCTGTTCTTTTGATAACATCAGACAGCACCTCAGCTTTATCTATTGGCATGTAATTAGGTATGCTGATCCAATTATATCATTACCTATCTTGTTCTGACTAACTTTTAGGCCGTTCTCCTGAGGAATATCTGAGAATTCCATTATAGATCGATGCAGCTACCTTGCGTTGATAAGCTTCGTCAGCAAGCATACGTGCCTCTTCCGGATGAGAAAGGAAACCCACTTCTACCAGCGCTGAAGGGATCTTCAGAGCCTGTAACAGATAAACAGTATTCACCGTTTTGGCGATTCGATCTGTATTCTCCAGATTACGAACCATCTCTTGTTGAAGCAGATTAGCCAAACCTTCGTTATCCGGATGGTTCGTTGTATAGAAAACCTGCGCTCCACTCCATCGGTTGGATGGGACACTGTTCATGTGAATGCTGATAAAGAGATCTGCTTGCTTATCCTCTATCCGTCGTACTCTTTGTTTCAGATCTTCCGTCTTGCGTTTGGAGTACCCCTTGGTGTCCGATTCCGCCAAATCAGTGTCTATTTCTCGTGTCATAACCACTAAGGCCCCTGCCTGTTGTAAATAATCTCTCACATACAGGGCGATAGACAGGTTGATATCTTTTTCAATAACCCCCTGTTTACTTACCGCTCCTCCATCTGGACCTCCGTGTCCTGCATCAATGGCAATGACTTTACCCGCCATCGGCAAACTCCAATAACCTGACGTCTTAGCGGAAGGCAGTTCATAGGACATTACCGCCACTAACATGGCCAGCAGACAGAGACTCAGCATGACCCTTTTGATTGTTTTTAGCCTAATCCAGACTACAAAGTGTTTCCCCATATTTTTACGCATAAAAAAACCACCTCGTCCCTATAAATGACTCTAATCATCTATATGGGACAAGATGGACAAATATACCGCTAGGACCGGACTTGCTCCGCCATTCCTTCAATCAGCACCTCAGCTACCTCAGGACGTGTAAATTCAGGTGGAGGGCACTGGCCGTCACGAAGCAACCCGCGTACTTTGGTGCCTGAAAGCGCCATATGATGTTCTTTATCATGTGGGCAAGTTTTGCTGGATGCCATGTTTCCACATTTGGTACAGAAGAAACTATGTTCGAAGAACAACGGAGTGATCCCCAGTTCCTCTGCTGTAAAGTTAGTAAATATCTCCTGTGCTTCATATGTTCCATAATAATCACCAACACCCGCATGGTCACGACCAACAATAAAGTGGGTACACCCGTAATTTTTGCGAACCATCGCATGGAAAATAGCTTCACGTGGACCGGCATACCGCATGGCTGCGGGGAACACACCAAGGAACGCACGATCAGCCGGGTAATAGTTCTCCAGTAATACCAGATAACTCTTCATCCGAACATCTGCGGGAACATCGTCCGACTTCGTCTCTCCAACAAGCGGATTCAGGAAGAGTGCATCTACAATCTCCATAGCGCTCTTCTGAATGTATTCATGAGCCCGATGGACCGGATTACGTGTCTGAAAACCAACTACGGTCTTCCAACCCTTCTCCTGAAAAATCTTCCGGGTATCTGCAGGATCATAATAGAATTCTTCGAATTTCGAAGGTTTTGGACGGTTCAACACTTGGATTGGACCTCCTACGTATGTTGCAGGACGCTCCAACAGTTTTTTAACACCCGGGTGCTCGGGATCATCTGTTTTGAATACACGCCGGGCTTCTTCACCCTGATCCACCTGGTATATACTTTGGACTTCGAGCAATCCATAAGTGACTCCATCTTGATCACCAACAAGTTTCACACGTTCACCAATCTGGAGGGATGCGGCTTGTTTATCATCAACAGCAAGTGTAATCGGTATACTCCAGACTGTTCCATCGGCGAGACGCATGCGAGACACCACCGAAAGGTAATCTTCCTCATTCAAGAAACCTTGAAGTGGTGAGAACGCACCTACACCAATTAGATCCAAATCTGATATTGTCCAGGTATTAATACGCAAAGAGGATAAGTTTTTACTGTCTTGCAACAATTGCTCCCGTTCTTCTCCTTGTACGATACGCTGAACCAGCGTACCTCCATGAGGCAGAATCGATGTCATCTTGTCAGCTCCTTGTATATCTATTATTTATGAAGGCCACATTCCGTTTTATCATTACCAGACCAGCGTCCGGCACGTGGGTCCTCGCCAGGCATAACTTGACGTGTGCAATGCTCACAACCAATACTTGGGTAGTTCTGATCATGAAGAGGGTTATATACAACGTTATTGTCACGAATATATTGCCATACATCCTCAGTCGTCCAGTGAGCAATCGGATTAAACTTCATCAGGCCAAATTTGGAATCATATTCAACCTTCTTTGAGTTTGCACGAGTTGGTGCTTGATCTCTGCGGATACCTGTAATCCATGCATCATACTGAGAAAGAATACGTGTTAACGGTTCGACTTTGCGAATGTTACAGCACCCATTGGGATCAGACTTCCACAACTCTTCACCGTGTTGAGCTGCCTGCTCTTCTGGAGTAATCTTAGGTGACACACGTACAAATTCAAGGTTGTAGTTCTCCTGCATCTTATCACGTGTTTCGTATGTTTCTTTAAAGTGAAAATCTGTATCCAGATAAAAAATATCTGTGGATGGGCTGATTTTCTGCACCATATCTACAAGTACAACATCTTCTGCACCAAAGCTACATGCAAAAGTGATATTTGGGAATGTTTCAATAGCATACCGAATAATATCCTCTGGACTGGCGTGTTCCAGTTCCTCTGCCTTCTTCCGTGCCAAATCTTCTTTCTCCAACAAGTTCATCTGTGAATTTCCCCCATTCTGCAATTCAACACACCTAAAGCCGACTAATCTAATATGAATTATGTTTAGTATAAATCTTTCATTGGGGATGTCAATGCCTGCCATATGGTAAAATAAATCAGTTTTTGCCCATTTTTTATCGTCGCTCTCAAACAATATTTTGGTTCAATTTATCCATTTCTCTGTTAATGAGATAAAAACAATGATGTTGGCCCAGGTCATTAGGCAGGTAAAAATACATCTCTTAGCCTGGGAATCCTTTGCTGTTACTGGGTTTGGACAGTTCTTGTCGTAAAGAACAGCATCAAAAAAACAACGGGTGATTGAAAATGAGGGAAGAAAAGCTAAAGTTTTAAGGGGAGCAACGTTGCGAATTTTAGCTGTTGATATGTAAGGGACTTTTATCGTTTCCATAAGAAATACTGATAGGGTTTGCACCAAAGAATTAAGTACAAAAACAGTAAGCCGAGTGCATTCAAGAAATCCCGCATGAGTTCTAATCGATGATTTTATAGGAGCTGTTATAAAATGTGTGGTGAGCGATGGGTGAGAGCGTAAGAGCAAATTCAATGATATAAACGATTAGAGAGGTTCAGTAAGATGTAGATGTATCAACGTACATATTATAGGACTGTATTGAGGGACATTAAGAGCACAATGAAAAGGCAATGAAGGAAAAATGCACAAGCACGGGGAGAGACATCAGAGATATGAGAGCTATCGCACAAACTAATATAATATATGGCGTAATATTCATGAATATAAAAAAAAGCCTTTGACCGAGGCCAAAGGCTTTTAATATTAACGTTTGGAGAACTGAGGTGCGCGACGAGCCGCTTTAAGACCGTATTTTTTACGCTCTTTCATACGTGGGTCACGAGTCAGGAATCCTGCTTTTTTCAGGGATGCACGGTATTCCGGATCTGCTTTGAGCAGAGCGCGGGAGATACCATGACGGATTGCGCCGGCTTGACCGGAGATTCCGCCACCATGAGCAATAACAAGAACGTCATAGTTGTTGAGCGTTTCTGTCAAGTTCAGTGGTTGTTTTACGATCAGTTTGAGTGTTTCCAAACCGAAGTATTCATTAATATCACGTTTATTGATGACAATGCGTCCTTCACCCGGTACAAGGCGAACACGTGCTACCGAATGTTTACGACGACCTGTCCCATAGTATTGTACTTGTGCCATGAAACTGTCCTCCTTTTAATTAACCGCGAAGTTCGTAAACTTCTGGTTTTTGTGCTGCATGTGGATGCTCAGTGCCTCTGTACGCTTTAAGTCTCAACTTCATTTTCTCGCCCATGCGAGTTTTAGGAAGCATACCGCGAACAGCCAATTCCAACATACGCTCAGGTTTGTTTTTAACCATCTCTTCAGCTGTAGTTACTTTCAAACCACCTGGGTGCATTGAGTGACGGTAGTATTTTTTACCTTGCATTTTCTTACCAGTCAATACGATTTTCTCAGCATTGATGATAACAACGAAATCGCCAGTGTCCACATGTGGAGTGAATTGTGGCTTGTGTTTGCCGCGAATCAAAGCTGCTGCTTCGCTCGCCAAACGTCCGAGGGTTTTGCCTTCAGCATCAATGATGTGCCATTGGCGCTCAACTTCGTTAGGCTTCGCCATGTACGTAGTACGCATGAAAAGTTCCTCCTTAAAATGTTCAAAATCATCATTTTCATTTATCTTCGTTCGTTAAGTTATAACTTTAGGTGTTGATGGATTGTAAATTTGATGTGAAACTCTTAATTGGGGCTGTGGGAAAGCCATTAAGAAAACACAACTTTTATATTACATGATAGGCGATTAAATCGCAAGTGTTAATTAAGCTTTTCACTCACCAAATTTAATCTTTTTTGTATTCAAGATCCCAGAGCATTAAACCGCAGCTAACTGCAGTAGGTCCTGCAGCAGATCGATTACATGCAGCAATCATATTTGGTACATCAGAGGCTTTCCGTTTGCCCTCTCCGATCTCCAGCAGTGTACCTACAATGATACGAACCATATGCTGCAAAAAGCCGTTACCACTCACATAAATGTGAATGACACCCTGATCGCGCGGATGGTCTCTACACATTGATCGGTCCACTTCCATCCATGCTTCGTACACCGAACGGACATGATTCTCTTTCTGAGACTTGCGTGAAGCAAAAGAAGTGAAATCATACGTCCCTATGAAATGTCGTAAGCCCTCCTGCATTGCCATAATATCAAGCTTCGCATGATGATGATATTGCAGTCTTCTGTTGAATACATCCGGAAATTGATTCGCATTGACTGTATAACGATACGTTTTCTTTTTCGCTGCATAGCGAGAATGAAAATCAGCCGAAACTTCAATCGCATCAATAACGACAATATCGGAGGGTAATCTGGAGTTGAGTGCAATACACCAACGTTCAATCGGGATCTGGGACTCCGTAGGAAAATTGAAGATTTGTCTGCGGGCGTGAACACCTGCATCTGTTCGGCCTGAACCTGTAATTTTAACCTTCTCACCGGTTAAAGCACGAATCGCATCTTCAAGATGATCCTGAATGGTATTCCCACCCGGCTGTACTTGGAAGCCGTAATAGGCAGTGCCATCATAAGTTAACGTCATACATAAGTTTCGCATTAATACCACACCTTTGTTCCATACTATACATATCCCTATCCCGAACAGCAAAAGAAGCCCCTTACGGAGCTTCTATTACAGCACGAATTCCGAAATGAAGAGAAAAAAAGGGTTAATCCAGAATCGTTGATTCTGTCCCCTTTCCTCATCTCATCTGTTTTACGCGCGGTCTACCAGTTCCAAGTAAACCATTGGCGCTGCGTCACCACGACGAGGTCCCAGTTTCAAGATACGAGTGTATCCACCTGGACGCTCAGCGTAACGACCGGACAATTCGCTAAACAGTTTTTGGATTGCATCTTGCTCACCATCGATAGTTTCGCGGCGAACATAAGCTGCCACTTGGCGACGGGCATGAAGATCTCCCTTTTTCGCTTTAGTGATCAGTTTTTCAGCAATAGAGCGAACCTCTTTTGCTTTCGCTTCAGTTGTCTGAATGCGTTCGTATAAGAACAGGTCGGTTACCAGGTCACGGAACAAAGCTTTACGTGCGCTGGAATTACGGCCCAACTTTTGGTATGCCATTGTTTTCCCTCCTTCACTTCAAGCACTCGGCTGTCTATTCTTCTGTACGGAGTCCCAAACCAAGTTCCTCAAGCTTCTCTTGAACTTCTTCCAAAGACTTGCGTCCGAGGTTACGGACTTTCATCATGTCTTCTTCCGTTTTCGTAGTCAGCTCTTGCACGGTATTAATACCGGCACGTTTGAGGCAGTTGTAGGAACGAACAGAGAGATCCAGCTCTTCGATCGTCATTTCGAGTACTTTTTCTTTTTTGTCTTCTTCTTTTTCGACCATGATTTCTGCATCTTTCGCTTCGTCTGTAAGACCCACGAAGAGCATCAAATGCTCAGTCAAAATTTTAGCGCCGAGGCTTACAGCCTCTTCAGGACGAATACTTCCATCAGTCCAAACTTCCAACGTGAGCTTGTCATAGTTGGTCACTTGACCGACACGCGTATTTTCCACAGCGTAGTTAACGCGACTGATCGGGGTGAAGATGGAATCGACTGGGATGACGCCGATCGGCTGGTCATCGCGTTTATTCCGATCTGCCTGGACGTAGCCGCGACCGCGATTGGCAAAAATACGCATGTGAAGTCTCGAACCTGGTCCGAGCGTAGCAATGTGCAAATCCGGGTTAAGGATTTCCACATCGGAGTCAGCACGGATATCTCCAGCCGTAATTGCTCCTTCGCCTTCAGCATCAATCTCGAGCACTTTCTCCTCGTCTGAATGAATCTTAAGCGACAAAGCTTTCAGGTTAAGAATAACCTCCGTTACATCTTCCATTACGCCAGGAACTGTAGCAAATTCATGCAGAACGCCATCGATTTGAACCGAAGACACTGCCGCACCCGGCAGTGACGAGAGCAAGATTCGGCGAAGCGAGTTTCCAAGCGTCGTACCGTATCCGCGCTCAAGCGGTTCTACTACGAATTTCCCATAGGTGCCATCATCGTTGACGTCTACCGTCTCAATTTTCGGCTTTTCGATTTCAATCACTGCAATACCCCTCCTTCAAAACGTCGGTCCTCTATGAAACATTTACCTTCTCTTGCGAAAACATGTAGTAGTATGCCTAAACAACCATTATTAGCAGATTGTGCCGGAAATATACCACACGCAGGGGCAAATCTCATTAGACACGACGACGTTTTGGAGGACGGCATCCGTTATGCGGGACTGGAGTTACGTCTTTGATCAGGTTAACTTCAAGACCAGCAGCTTGCAAAGAGCGGATCGCTGCTTCACGGCCTGCGCCTGGTCCTTTAACCATAACCTCAACGGCTTTCATCCCATGTTCCATTGCAGCTTTGGCAGCAGTCTCAGCAGCCATTTGTGCAGCAAACGGAGTCGATTTACGGGAACCTCTGAATCCGAGGCCGCCGGAGCTTGCCCACGAAATTGCGTTTCCGTGAGGATCCGTAATAGTAACGATAGTGTTATTGAAAGTGGAACGGATATGCGCCACGCCAGATTCAATATTCTTACGGTCACGACGTTTAGTACGTACGACTTTTTTCGGTTTAGCCATTTTCTCTTATCCCCCCTTATTATTTCTTCTTGTTCGCTACTGTACGACGAGGACCTTTACGAGTACGAGCATTCGTTTTCGTACGTTGTCCACGAACAGGCAGACCACGACGATGACGAACTCCACGGTAACAACCGATCTCCGTCAAACGTTTAATATTCAAAGAGATTTCTCGACGCAGGTCACCTTCTACTTTGACCTCTTTATCGATACTTTCACGCAATTTGCTGACTTCATCTTCCGTCAAATCACGAACACGAGTGTCCGGATTGATGCCTGTTGTGCTCAGAATTTTCTGGGAAGTCGTTTTACCGATTCCGAAAATATAAGTCAAGGCGATCTCAACGCGCTTATCACGTGGCAAATCCACACCAGATATACGTGCCATTTTACGCTACACCCCCTTCTTTAACCTTGTTTTTGTTTGTGTTTCGGATTTTCACAGATAACCATAACATTCCCTTTGCGGCGAATGACTTTGCACTTTTCGCAAATCGGCTTGACCGAAGGTCTTACCTTCATGTGAATTACCTCCTCAAAGTTTTGCTAAGCAAAACCCTCTTCGTAAGCATTGACCTTGTTCTACTATTGTAAAACCGGCTTCGAAGCTTTCGCAAGTTTTGCCGGGCAAAACCCGCTACATAAGCTTCACAGTTCATTGCAACTGTCTACTACTATTTACGGTAAGTTATGCGACCTTTTGTTAAATCATAAGGCGACAACTGAACAACTACTTTGTCTCCAGTCAGGATACGGATAAAGTGCATCCGCAGTTTTCCGGAAACGTGAGCGAGAATTTGATGACCGTTCTCAAGCTCAACCTTGAATGTTGCATTCGGTAGCGGTTCGAGAACCGTACCTTCCACTTCAATGACATCTTCCTTAGCCATTAGTCAGTCTCCTTTCTCTTCAGCTTGAATGTTGGTGGATTCCAGAAATGAATGAACCGCGTAACGGAGCTTTCCATTTGTCACCCGACCACTCTCGTTTAAACTGTTCACAACCTCGCTGCTAATCATGGGCTGGAGCTCAAGATGAAGAAGATTCTTCTTCTTTGGTTGATCAAACTTACGTTTGTCTCCATCCGCAATATATACGAACTTACCGTCCGCTATAGCAACAATTACTGCGGCTTGGTCCGCATTGCGGCCTTTACGGATCTTCACAAGTTGACCGAGCTGCGGATTAGACTGACTGTTCATGCCTCATCACCTACGCATTCAGTTTCGTGAAAATTTCCATACCATCTGGTGTAACTGCTACGGTGTGTTCAAAGTGTGCACATAACTTACCATCAACCGTGACGACAGTCCAGTTATCTTCCAACGTTTTCACATACCGTCTACCTACGTTAACCATCGGCTCTATGGCCAGCACCATGCCCGCTTTAAGCCGTGGTCCCCGATCGGGAAGACCATAGTTCGGAATCTGTGGTTCTTCGTGCAGATCTGCGCCTATGCCGTGACCGACATATTCACGAACTACGGAGAACCCTTCATCTTCAATATATTTCTGAATCGCATGAGATATTGTAAACAAGCGAACGTCCGGTTTTACCAGCGCCAGACCTGCGTATAACGAAGCCTCGGTAACGTCCAGAAGACGACGGGCTTCTTCGGAAATACGGCCGACCGGATAAGTCCAGGCGGAGTCTCCATGATACCCCTGGTACTGCGCGCCAATGTCAAACGTAACGATATCGCCCTCGTTCAACTTGCGTTTGCCGGGAAATCCATGTACCAACTCTTCATTGACTGAAGCGCACACACTGGCAGGGAAACCGTTATAACCTTTGAAAGACGGCACAGCTCCTTGACTGCGGATATATTGATCAGCCATATGGTCAAGTTCTCCAGTCGTAATACCGGGAGCGATATGCTCTGCCAAGAGACGATGCGTTTCCGCAACAATTCTCCCTGCTTCCCTCATCAAGCCCAGTTCCGTTTCGGACTTACCAATGATCATCAATTAACCTCTCAGTAAGGACACGATTTCTTGAGAAACTTGATCGATATCCTGTTCTCCGTTCATTTGACGAAGAAGACCTTTAGTCTCATAGAACGTGAGGAGTGGTGCTGTTTTGTTGATATACTCGTCCAGTCGTGTACCTACACTCTCTTCATTATCATCAGAGCGTTGATACAACTCACCAGCGCATTTATCACAAATACCTTCCTGCTTAGGCGGATTGAATACCACATGATAAGTGGAACCGCAGTTTTTACAAATTCGACGACCCGTCAAACGAGCGAGCAATTTGTTGCGATCCACTTTCAAGTTGATTACATGATCGAGACCTGAGTTCAATCGATCCAGAATGCCATCGAGCGCTTCTGCTTGTGAAAGGGTTCTTGGAAATCCGTCCAAGAGGAAACCTTCTCTGCAGTCAGGCTGCTGCAAACGTTCTTCAACGATGCCAATGGTTACATCATCTGGTACAAGCAATCCTTGATCCATATATTCCTTGGCTTTCATGCCAATGGGAGTTCCCTGTTTGATCGCGAGACGAAATGCATCGCCTGTTGAAATATGGGGAATACCGAACTCTTTCACGATGACGTCTGCTTGCGTTCCTTTTCCTGCCCCCGGAGGGCCCATGAATAGGATGTTCACGTTATGTCACTCCCTCCAAGACTACCCTACATCAACAAACAGCACAATAGGTGCCGGCAAGTAAATCTTCACTCGACCGGTACCTATTGCCTATTTATTGATAAAACCTTTGTAGTGGCGTTTGATCAATTGGCTTTCGATTTGCTTCATCGTATCCAGCGCAACACCGATAACGATCAGGAGGGATGTTCCTCCAATTTGCGCAGATTGAGGCAAACCAGACAGTGCCCCCAAGATTACAGGCAGAACGGAAATGACTGCCAAGAACATGGCACCGGCCATTGTCAAACGAGTCATGACACGGGTCAGATATTTCTCGGTTGCTTTACCCGGGCGAATGCCTGGGATGTAACCGCCGTTCTTTTTCATATTATCAGCCATCTGCTGTGGATTCATCTGTACGAAAGTATAGAAGAATGTGAAACCGAAGATCATCACGACATACAACAACATACCCAGAGGTTTGTGTGTAGTCAGGTTCTGTCCGATCCACTGTGCCCAAAGGCGATCTGCCCAGAAGTTGGCGATGATCGTCGGGAACATCAACAGCGATGATGCGAAGATGACAGGGATAACACCTGCTGCATTAATTTTCAGCGGGATATGTGTATTCTGTCCACCGTACATTTTGTTACCTACGACACGTTTAGCGTACTGTACCGGAATTTTCCGAATCGCCTGCTGAATGTAAATGACCCCTATGATGATCAACACAATAACAATTGCGATGATAACACCTTTAAGAATATTCATAAACAGTTGGTCAGGTTGAATGAAGTCGGATTCGATCGTTTGTTTGATAATGTTAGGCACCGTAGATAGGATACCCGCAAAGATCAAGATCGAAATCCCGTTTCCTATGCCCTTCTCGGTGATCTGCTCACCAAGCCACATCAGGAATGAAGTACCGGCCGTAAGTACAATCGCGATCAAGATATAATCTGCAAATGTAGCGTTAGGAATCATGTCTGTATTGTACAAGCGGTTGAATCCGATCGACGTACCAAACGCTTGAATCAATGCCAGGCCAATCGTTAAATAACGGGTTAATTGTGCAGATTTCTTCTTACCTTGTTCACCTTGCTTTGCCCACTCCGCTAATTTAGGAATAACGTCCATGGAAAGCAACTGTACTATGATAGACGCAGTGATGTAAGGCACGATCCCGAGCGCAAATATCGAGAACTGGAAGAGCGCTCCACCCGAGAACGTATTGAGAAGTCCAAAAACTTCTTTACCCGCAGAATTTGTCGCTTCGAACACGTCTTTGTTAACTCCCGGTACGGGAACAAAGGAGCCGATGCGGTAAATGATCAGTACAAAAAGGGTAAATAATACCCTTTTGCGCAGATCTTCAACCCGCCAGATATTCTTTAGGGTCTTGAACATTAAATCACCTCGGTTGTACCGCCGGCAGCTTCAATTTTCTCAATAGCAGATTGAGAAAACTTGTTAGCTTTAACAGTCAGCTTCACAGTGACATCACCGTTACCCAGGATTTTGATTCCGGATTTAGCGTTTTTAACTACGCCGTTCGTCATCAAGAATTCTGGAGTTACTTCAGTACCCGCAGCAAAACTGTTCAGGTCTTCAGTATTCACAACTGCATATTCTTTGCGAGTTGGGTTTACAAAACCACGTTTTGGCAAGCGACGATACAATGGATTTTGTCCACCTTCGAAGCCTGGACGTACTCCACCGCCAGAACGAGAATTTTGTCCTTTGTGACCGCGACCTGATGTTTTACCTGTACCACTACTTGGACCGCGACCAAGACGTTTACGTTCTTTGCGGGATCCAGGAGATGGTGAAAGCTCATGTAACTTCATCGTTCGTTGCACCTCCTTAAAGATTTGTGGGATTAACCCGATATTAAGCTTCTACTTCTTTAACAGCAACCAAGTGGCTTACTTTGTTAATCATACCACGGATGGCAGGATTATCGTTTTGTACCACTTTGCTATTGATTTTGCGCAAACCCAATGTTTTCACAGTTGTTCTTTGCGTCTCCGGACGTCCGATCAAGCTGCGGACGAGGGTAATTTCTAATTTAGCCATGAGAATTCCCTCCTTAACCCAGAAGCTCTTCGACGGATTTTCCGCGCAGTTTAGCCACGTCTTCAGCACGCTTCAAACGGGACAAACCTTCCAAAGTCGCATTGACCATGTTCATGGAATTCGAAGAACCCAGAGATTTTGTCAAAATGTCACCTACACCAGCAAGTTCGAGAACCGCACGTACAGGACCACCAGCGATAACACCAGTACCTTCAGATGCTGGTTTCAACAGCACGCGTCCTGCGCCGAACTTACCTGTTACCAAGTGAGGAATCGATGTTCCTACGAGTGGAACGTGTACAAGGTTTTTCTTAGCGTCTTCAATACCTTTGCGAATTGCATCAGGTACTTCGCCCGCTTTACCGATACCAGCTCCAACCCAGCCGTTGCCGTCGCCGACTACAACCAGTGCGCTAAAGCTGAAACGGCGTCCGCCTTTTACTACTTTAGCTACGCGATTAATATTTACAACTCTTTCAGTCAGTTCCAAAGTATTCGGATCTACACGCAAGTCGTTAACCTCCTTTTGAAAAATATCTTAAAACTCAAGTCCTGCTTCACGAGCCGCTTCAGCCAATGCTGCGATACGACCATGGTACAGATAACCGCTACGGTCAAATACGATGTTGGAAACACCTTTATCTTTCGCACGTTTAGCAACGAGTTCGCCAACTTTACGAGCTGATTCAACAGATGCACCATTTTTGATGTCAGTGCTCAATTCTTTGTCTACGGTAGACGCGGAAGCGATTGTTACACCAGCAACATCATCGATGATTTGAGCATACATATGTTTACCAGAACGGAATACGTTCAAACGAGGACGTGCTGCCGTTCCTTGGATTTTCTTACGAACACGAAGGTGTCTTTTCAGACGAGCCTTATTTTTATCTGGTTTCGTAATCATCTCAAAGATTCACTCCTTTCAGGTTACCTCGCTGGCTTCAAAGCAGAAGCCACGGGGTATATTAGAAACACACGAAGCAAGCAAGCCGAAAGCCGCGCAAAGGCGGTAAGAGAAATCTTATTTCTTCTTACCGGCTTTACCTTCCTTACGGATGATACGCTCGCCTTCATATTTAATACCTTTACCTTTGTACGGCTCAGGTTCACGTACGGAACGGATTTTAGCAGCGTAAGCACCTACACGCTCTTTGTCAATTCCGCGAACGATGATTTTTGTATTCGAAGGTACTTCGAATTCGATTCCCGCTTCCGGTGTAATTTCAACCGGGTGAGAGTAACCAACGTTCAGAACGATTTTATCTCCGGACTTGCTTGCACGATATCCGACCCCAACCAATTCCAGAGATTTCGCGAATCCTTCAGTAACGCCGCTCACCATATTGTTTACAACGCTACGCGTTGTGCCGTGCAAAGAACGGTGAGTTTTGTTATCGGAAGGACGCACAACTGTGATTTCGTTATTTTCAACTGTAACCTTCATGTCTTTATGAAGCTCACGAGTCAAAGTTCCTTTAGGTCCTTTTACCGTAATAACGGTGTTGTCCAGGGTGATGTCTACACCACTTGGTACTGTGATTGGTTTGCGACCAATACGAGACATATGTTGCACCTCCTATCTTGTGACGTTATATTACCAAACGTAGCAAACGACTTCTCCGCCGGATTTCGATTGACGAGCTTCTTTGTCCGTCATGATACCTTTAGATGTCGAGATGATCGCGATTCCCAGGCCACCAAGTACACGAGGTACTTCGTTGCTTTTCGTGTAAACACGAAGACCAGGTTTACTGATTCTTTTCAGACCAGTGATAACGCGCTCGTTATTTTGACCGTATTTCAGGAAAACACGGATAATCCCTTGTTTGTTATCATCGATAACTTCAGCGTCACGGATGAAACCTTCACGCTTCAGGATATCGGCGATTTGTTTTTTCATTGTTGAAGCAGGCATTTCTACCGTTTCGTGACGAACAGTGTTCGCGTTACGAATACGAGTAAGCATATCTGCAATTGGATCAGACATAGTCATTGTGAGTTAACCTCCTTCCCGTTCAGGACTTTTTACCAGCTTGCTTTTTTCACGCCAGGGATCTGGCCTTTATAAGCTAATTCACGGAAACAAATTCTGCAAATTTTGAACTTTTGCAGGACCGAATGTGGACGTCCGCAACGCTCACAGCGTGTATATGCACGTACTTTAAACTTAGGTGTACGTTGTTGTTTAACTTTCATCGAAGTTTTTGCCACTTAGCCTGACACCTCCTAAATAATTTCGGAGAAAAGGGAGTCTTTCCAGACACCCGGAAACGTTATGCCAACATTACTTAACGAAAGGCATTCCCATTTGCGTAAGCAATTCACGGGACTCTTCGTCTGTTTTCGCCGTTGTTACAATGACAATATCCATACCGCGGACTTTATCAACTTTATCGTATTCGATCTCCGGGAAGATCAATTGCTCTTTCAGACCCAGTGTATAGTTACCACGTCCATCAAAAGCATTACTCGATACACCGCGGAAGTCGCGGACACGAGGAAGCGTTACGTTGAGCAGCTTATCTAGGAAGAAGTACATACGCTCACCGCGTAATGTAACTTTCGCACCGATAGGCATATTCTCACGCAGTTTGAAACCTGCGATAGATTTTTTAGCACGAGTGATTACAGGTTTTTGACCCGCGATCAGTTGCAAATCGTTTACTGCAGAATCCAACACTTTAGAGTTTTGGACAGCGTCGCCCACACCCATGTTGATAACGATTTTCTCGATTTTCGGCACTTGCATTACCGTTGTATAGTTAAACTTCTGCATCAAAGCAGGAGCGATTTCTTGCAGGTAACGTTCTTTCATTCTTGATGCCATGAATCATAGCCCTCCTTTCTCATTCGGTTCAATTAGTCGATAATTTCTCCGGAACGTTTAGCAACGCGCACTTTCTTACCGTTATCCAAAACTTTGTAACCTACACGGGTTACTTTTCCGCTCTTCGGATCGATGTGCATTACGTTGGAAACGTGAATCGGAGCTTCCTTCTCGATAATGCCGCCTTGCGGATTTTGCTGGTTAGGCTTCTGGTGTTTTTTCACCATGTTAACACCTTCCACAAGGACGCGGTTCTCACGAGGATAAGCAGCGATGACACGGCCTTTTTTACCTTTGTCTTTACCGCTGATCACCATAACCGTATCTTCCTTTTTAACGTGAAGTTTGTTGTTATGGGATTCCAGAACTTTTTTCACTCTTGGCATTTCGTACACCTCCTGTTTCTAACATCACGAGATTAAGCTTTAGATAACTTCTGGAGCCAAGGAAACGATTTTCATGAAGTCTTTATCGCGAAGTTCGCGAGCAACTGGTCCGAAAATACGTGTTCCACGTGGGCTTCTGTCGTCTTTTACAACAACCGCTGCATTTTCATCAAAACCGATGTAGGAACCGTCTTTACGACGTACAGAACGTTTCGTACGAACGACAACCGCTCTAACTACATCACCTTTTTTGACAACGCCGCCTGGTGTTGCTTGTTTAACAGAACAAACGATCAGATCACCGATTTGAGCTGTACGACGTCCCGTACCGCCGAGTACGCGGATACACATCAGTTCCTTCGCACCGGAGTTGTCGGCCACAGTCAAACGTGTAAATGGTTGAATCATTTAGTATTCCTCCTTTCAGCAATGCTGCTGATGCATTAGATGATAACCGCTTTTTCTACGATTTCAGTAAGTCTCCAGCGTTTATCTTTCGAAAGCGGACGAGTCTCCATGATTTTCACCGTGTCACCGATTTTCGCAGTGTTTTCTTCGTCATGCGCTTTGAATTTTTTAGTAACCTTAATGCGTTTATGGTACAAGTTGTGTTTTTTGTAAGTTTCTACAGCAACAACAATCGTTTTGTCCATTTTATCGCTGACCACTTTACCAGTTTGCACTTTACGTGCGTTACGTTCTTCGCTCATTGTTGGCCTCCTTCCTGATTACGGACGGATTGTCCATCCTATCCCTAATTAACCGATTCCCAATTCTCTCTCACGGATAATGGTTTTAGCACGAGCTATTTCTTTCCGCACATCACGGATGCGAGTCGGGTTATCCAGCTGACCGGTAGCTAATTGAAAGCGGAGGTTAAAGAGTTCTTCTTTAAATCCGGCAATCTTTTGCTCGATTTCAGCAGAGGTTAGGTTGCGAAATTCACTAGCTTTCATTTGCTTCACCACCCAATTCTTCACGTTTCACGAACTTCGTTTTGATTGGCAGTTTGTGAGCGGCAAGACGCATTGCTTCGCGTGCAATTTCCTCCGGTACACCAGCAAGTTCAAACATGATCTTACCTGGTTTCACTACTGCAACCCATTTTTCTACGTTACCTTTACCGCTACCCATCCGAACCTCGAGAGGCTTTTGAGTGATTGGTTTGTCTGGGAAAATTTTGATCCAAACTTTACCACCACGTTTGATGTAACGAGTCATCGCAATACGAGCCGCTTCGATTTGACGGTTCGTAATCCAAGCCGGTTCCGTAGCTTGCAGACCGTATTCGCCAAAGTTCAGAGTCGTTCCGCCTTTAGCTTGGCCTTTCATATGTCCACGTTGTTGCTTACGGTGTTTTACGCGTTTTGGTACCAACATGATTAGTTGCCTCCTTCCTTAGCAGCTTGTTTCTTAGCCGTAGGAAGAACCTCTCCACGATAGATCCATACTTTTACGCCGATAAGTCCGTAAGTAGTATGAGCCTCTGCTGTACCGTAGTCAATGTCAGCACGCAGTGTGTGCAGTGGAACAGTTCCTTCGCTGTAGCCTTCAGAACGTGCGATCTCAGCACCGCCAAGACGTCCGCCTACTTGAGTTTTGATACCTTTAGCACCGGAGCGCATAGTTCTTTGAATTGCTTGTTTCAGAGCACGACGGAAAGAAACACGACGTTCCAATTGTTGTGCAATGCTTTCAGCTACAAGAACAGCGTCCAAGTCTTGGTTCTTAATTTCAGAAATGTTGATGTGTACTTTTTTACCGCCAGCAATTTTCGTAATTTGGTTACGAAGATTTTCAACTTCCGAACCACCCTTACCAATAACCATACCTGGTTTAGCAGTGTGAATCGTTACGTTTACGCGGTTAGCCGCTCTCTCAATTTCTACACGAGATAAAGCGGAGTCTTTCAATTTATTTTTCAGGAATTCACGAATTCTCACGTCTTCCATCAAAAGATCACCGAAGTCTTTGCCTGCATACCACTTAGATTCCCAGTCACGGATAATTCCGACACGGAGTCCGACTGGATTTACCTTTTGGCCCACACATTTCCCCTCCTTCTACTTCTCAGATACCACCAAAGTAATGTGGCTAGTACGTTTGTTAATACGACTTGCACGTCCCATTGCACGAGGGCGGAAACGTTTCATTGTCGGTCCTTGGTTCACGTAAGCTTGCGAGATAACCAATTTGTTAACATCCAAAGAATAGTTATGTTCCGCATTCGCAATAGCGGAGTTAAGCAACTTCTCAACGATTGGAGAAGCAGATTTCGGAGTGTGACGGAGAATGGCAACCGCCTCACCTACTTGCTTGCCACGAATCAAGTCAACAACGAGTTGAGCTTTACGAGGAGCAATCCGGATAAACTTAGCATGTGCTTTTGCTTCCATTGTGTAACCTCCTTTCAAACATTAAAGATATTCATTTATCTTCTTGTTTTCTTATCATCAGCAGTATGGCCTTTGTACGTACGGGTTGGAGCGAACTCACCCAGTTTGTGTCCGACCATGTCCTCAGTTACATACACTGGCACGTGTTTACGACCATCGTAAACGCCAAATGTGTGTCCGATGAATTGCGGGAAAATTGTAGAACGACGGGACCAGGTTTTGATCACATTCTTCTTACCTGAAGCTTCCATCTCTTCTACCTTTTTAAGCATGTAGCCATCAATGAATGGCCCTTTTTTCAAACTGCGACCCATGTGGAGATCCTCCCTTCAAACATAGCTATTATGCATCCGCAGATGCCTCACGAAGTTATGCACAGTGTGTATTACTTCGTGCGGCGGCGAATGATGTATTTATCAGAAGCTTTATTTTTCTTACGCGTTTTGTAACCAAGTGTAGGTTTACCCCATGGTGACATTGGCGATTTACGTCCGATTGGAGCACGACCTTCACCACCACCGTGTGGGTGATCGTTAGGGTTCATTACTACACCACGAACCTCAGGACGTTTACCCAACCAACGGCTACGACCGGCTTTACCGATTTTGATGAGCTCGTGGTCTTGGTTACCTACAGATCCGATTGTCGCGCGGCAAACTTTCAAAATACGACGAACTTCTCCGGAAGAGAGACGAACGGAAACGTATTTTTCTTCTTTACCAAGCAATTGAGCTTCTGTACCAGCAGCACGAACCAATTGTCCGCCTTTACCTGGTTTCAACTCGATGTTGTGGATAACGGTACCAACTGGAATGTTTTCAAGTGGCAGTGCGTTACCGATTTTGATGTCTGATTCAGGTCCGGAGAATACTTGATCTCCAACTTTCAAACCTTTAGGAGCGATGATATAACGTTTTTCACCATCAGCATAGTGAATCAGAGCGATGTTAGATGTACGGTTCGGGTCATACTCAATCGTAGCAACGCGGCCCGGTATTCCATCTTTAGTACGTTTGAAGTCAATGATACGGTATTTACGTTTGTGTCCACCACCATGGTGACGAACTGTAATTTTACCTTGGTTGTTGCGGCCTGCTTGTTTGCTCAACGGGGCCAACAACGATTTCTCCGGCTGATTTGTGGTGATTTCCTCAAATGTAGAAACGGACATGTTCCGTCTTGCCGGGGATGTTGGTTTATACTTTTTGATTGGCACTGGGTTTCCCTCCTTACTTCAAAAATTCAATTATACAGTTTCAAAGAACTCAAGCGTTTTGCTGTCTTTTGTCAACGTTACAAACGCTTTTTTCCATTCGCTAGTATATCCGGAATAACGTCCGTACCGTTTCGGCTTAGCTGGAACACGAAGCGTGTTCACGTTTTTCACTTTTACATTGAAAATAGCTTCTACTGCCTTTTTGATCTCGGTTTTGTTTGCACGGATATCGACTTCAAATACATATTTCAAGTCGTTCATCATGTCAGCAGTACGTTCCGTAATAATCGGACGTTTTACAATATCACGAGGATCCTTCATTACGCGAGCACCTCCTCTACCTTCTGAACTGCTTCTTTCGTAATGATCAATTTGTCGTGCGAAAGCACGTCAAGAACATTAATACCGTCAGCAGCTACGAATTTCACGCCTGGAATATTCCGTGCGGAAAGAGCTACATTATCATCATAGCTAGGAGCTACAATCAAAGCTTTACGTCCCACTTTGAGGTTACTCAAGATGGCTGCAAATTCTTTAGTTTTAGGCGTGCTCAACGTGAGAGCGTCCAAAACGATAATGTCATTGTCAAGCACTTTGGATGAAAGGGCTGATCTGATCGCCAAGCGGCGAACTTTCTTAGGCAGTTTATACGCATAGCTCCGTGGTGTTGGACCAAATACGATACCGCCGCCTTTCCATTGTGGTGAACGAATTGAACCTTGACGAGCGCGACCTGTACCTTTTTGTTTCCAAGGCTTACGTCCACCGCCACGAACTTCAGAACGTCCTTTTACTTTGTGGGTACCTTGACGAAGGGAAGCGCGTTGCATAAGAACTGCATCGTACAGAACGTGTTGGTTCGGCTCAATTCCGAAAACCGCATCGTTCAATTCAACTTCGCCTACTTGGCTACCATCTACATTGTAAACTGATACTTTTGGCATTTTGTGTTCCTCCTTTCTTCAGTGGTTATTTTTTCACCGTTTCTTTAACTCTAATGAGACTGTTTTTCGGTCCAGGAATGGAACCTTTCACGAGCAACACGTTACGCTCAGCGTCTACTTTAACTACTTCAAGACGTTGGATTGTAATAGTATCATGTCCCATGTGTCCTGGCAGGCGTTTGCCTTTAGGAACGCGGTTAGCTTGGATCGAACCCATTGAACCAGGGCCACGGTGGTAACGCGAACCGTGTGACATAGGTCCAGTGCTTTGTCCCCAACGTTTGATAACGCCGGCAAAACCTTTACCTTTAGAAATACCCGTTACGTCAACGAATTCGCCTTCAGCGAAAATGTCAGCTTTCAGTTCTTGGCCAACTTCATATTCTGCGATGTTGATACCGCGAACTTCACGAACGTAGCGCTTAGGGGCAGTGTTCGCTTTTTTAGCGTGACCTGCTTCTGGCTTGTTAGCATTTTTCTCTTTCTTATCGGAGTAACCGATTTGAATTGCTTCGTAGCCATCGTTCTCAATGTCTTTCTTTTGCAAAACAACACAAGGGCCTGCTTCGATAACCGTTACTGGAACGACGTTACCTTCAGGAGTAAATACTTGAGTCATTCCGAGTTTTTTTCCTAAGATTGCTTTCATGTTGACACCTCTTTTCCTTTATACATGGTCTTTGTTGTAGCTTGTATTACAATTTAATTTCGATATCTACACCGGACGGCAGATCCAAGCGCATCAAGGCATCCACAGTTTGTGGAGTCGGGTTAACGATGTCGATCAAACGTTTATGTGTACGTTGTTCGAATTGTTCCCGAGAATCCTTGTACTTGTGCACCGCACGAAGAATAGTAATGATTTGTTTTTCAGTAGGAAGCGGAATCGGACCGGATACACCAGCACCCGAACGTTTTGCTGTTTCAACAATTTTCTCCGCGGATTGATCAAGAATTCTGTGGTCGTAAGCTTTCAAACGAATACGAATTTTTTGCTTTGCCATTTTAGTCCCTCCTTCTATCGCCCAATTTTTTATCGGACATACTCCGTGAAAATTTTCTAGCCACTCTCCCATGGCAAAGGGGCCGGGTGTGCCAGTAACCTCTCACATCATCGCAACGTCACAGAACAACATTCATTATTATATAGAAAAGATAGGCGTATTGCAAGCATATTTAAGAAAAACATTTAAACTTATCTTTTCTGATGAAATGACTTCGTTTATTGCAGTGTTAATCTTCAATATCCAGGCTGCCTTGCCAATCCTTCTAAACACGTAAATGATGTTCATTTCGTATGACGCAGGTTCCGAACTTTAAACATAATAAAAGAGTTCTCTATCCGATGTCGGATAAAGAACTCTTCCGAAGCTTCGTTACAATACAATGTTACTCGTTCCAGTACACTGTTACATATGCTTTATTCAGCGTTAAGCCGAATTATTTTTGGATAGATGCTACGGAACCGGCACCTACTGTACGTCCACCTTCACGAATGGAGAATTTAGTTCCTTCTTCAATCGCGATTGGGGAGATCAGGGAAACAGTAACAGTGATGTTATCACCAGGCATTACCATTTCAGTACCTTCAGGCAAGTTGATGATGCCTGTTACGTCAGTTGTACGGAAGTAGAACTGTGGACGGTAACCAGTGAAGAATGGTTTGTGACGTCCGCCCTCTTCTTTAGTCAGAACGTAGATTTGAGCTGTGAATTCTGTGTGTGGCTTAACAGAACCTGGTTTTGCAAGTACTTGACCACGCTCGATTTGAGTACGGTCAACACCACGCAACAATGCACCGATGTTGTCACCCGCTTGAGCGGAATCCAACAATTTACGGAACATCTCAACGCCTGTTACAACGGATTTTTTAGTTTCTTCAGTGATACCAACGATTTCGATCTCTTCGCCGACTTTAACAGTACCACGCTCTACACGGCCAGTAGCAACAGTACCACGACCAGTGATGGAGAATACGTCCTCGACAGGCATCAAGAAAGGCTTGTCAGTTTGACGCTCAGGCAGTGGGATGTAAGTGTCGATCTCTTTGAACATCTCAACGATTTTTTGAGCCCATTCGCCATCTGGGTTTGCCAGAGCTTCACGAGCGGATCCACGAGTGATTGGAGTATCGTCACCAGGGAACTCATATTCGTTAAGAAGGTCGCGAACTTCCATCTCAACCAATTCCAACAACTCTTCGTCTTCAACCATGTCACATTTGTTCAAGAATACAACAATGTAAGGTACGCCTACTTGACGGGAGAGCAAGATGTGCTCACGAGTTTGTGGCATTGGGCCGTCTGCTGCGGATACTACCAAGATAGCTCCATCCATTTGAGCCGCGCCAGTGATCATGTTTTTAACATAGTCGGCGTGACCTGGGCAGTCAACGTGAGCGTAGTGACGAGTGTCAGTTTCGTACTCAACGTGTGATGTGGAGATTGTGATACCGCGTTCGCGCTCTTCTGGAGCTTTGTCGATTTGGTCGAATGCAATTGCAGCACCACCGTAAGTTTTGGACAATACAGTTGTGATTGCAGCAGTCAGAGTTGTTTTACCGTGATCGACGTGACCAATAGTACCGATGTTAACGTGGGGTTTATTACGTTCGTATTTAGCCTTTGCCATTTGAACGTGGCCTCCTTAAAATTATAATTTTATGTTTTCACTGAATGAAGTGCTCCGAATTTAATTCTTATGCACTTGCATCCAGTGTGAGAAAACTACTCGGTGCCTTTTGTTTTGGCAACGATTTCTTCAGCGATGCTCTTAGGAACTTCTTCATAGTGAGAGAGTTCCATGGAGAATACGCCGCGTCCTTGAGTACCGGAACGAAGAGTTGTAGAGTAACCAAACATTTCAGACAGAGGTACCTTAGCACGGATGATTTGAGCTCCACTACGGGAATCCATACCTTCGATGCGGCCACGACGGGAGTTCAACATACCCATTACGTCACCCATGTACTCTTCTGGAACAGTTACTTCTACTTTCATGATAGGCTCAAGCAGAACTGGTTTACACTTGTCTTTAGCCGCTTTAAGCGCCATAGATCCGGCAATTTTAAATGCCATCTCATTGGAATCGACATCATGGTAAGATCCGTCTACGATTGTAGCCTTAACGTCAACAAGCGGGAAGCCTGCAATAACACCGTTTTTCATTTGCTCTTCAATCCCTGACAGTGCAGGTTGAATGTATTCTCTTGGTACGGAACCACCGACAACCTTACTTTCGAACTGGCTGCCTGTACCCGGCTCGAGAGGTTCGAATTCAACCCATACGTGACCGTATTGACCACGACCACCGGATTGACGTACGAATTTACCTTCAACGCGCGCTGGAGCACGGAATGTTTCACGGTAAGCTACTTGTGGTTTACCCACAGTAGTTTCAACCTTGAACTCACGACGCATACGGTCGATGATGATATCAAGGTGAAGCTCACCCATACCTGCCAAGATCGTTTGGCCTGTTTCTTCGTCAGTATGAGCACGAAGAGTTGGATCCTCTTCAGTCAACTTACCGAGAGCAACACCCAGTTTATCCTGGTCAGCTTTGGTTTTAGGTTCAACAGCGATTTCGATAACCGGATCAGGGAAGTTCATTGACTCCAGGATAACCGGATTTTTCTCATCACATAGTGTATCACCTGTACCTGTATCTTTCAAACCTACGGCAGCTGCAATATCACCGGAGTAAACTACAGTGATTTCTTGACGGCTGTTCGCATGCATTTGAAGGATACGACCGATACGCTCACGTTTGTTTTTAGTGGCATTCAATACATATGATCCGGATTGAAGAACACCAGAGTATACGCGGAAGAATGTCAATTTACCAACGTAAGGGTCAGTCATAATTTTGAATGCCAATGCGGAGAATGGCTCTTCATCGGATGACTTACGAATTGCTTCAGTTCCATCTTCAAGATGTCCCGTGATCGATGCAACATCTGTTGGAGCTGGCAAGTAGTCGATAACAGCATCCAACATCAGTTGAACACCTTTGTTACGATATGAGGATCCACAGATAACTGGGAAGATCTTAACATCTACAACACCTTTACGGAGTACGGTTTTGATCTCATCAATTGTGATCTCTTCGCCTTCCAGGTATTTCATTGTCAAATCTTCATCCAGTTCAGCAACGCGCTCAATCAACTCGTTGCGAAGTTCTTCAACTTGATCTGCAAACTCTGCAGGAATGTCGGTTTCTTCGATATCTTGACCAAGGTCATCTTTGTACATATGAGCTCTTTGTGCAACGATATCGATGATACCTTTGAAATCATTTTCAGCGCCGATTGGAAGTTGAATCGCAACAGCGTTCGCTTGAAGGCGATCACGCATGTCAGATACAACGTTCAGGAAGTCAGCACCGATGATATCCATTTTGTTTACATATGCGATACGAGGTACGCCGTACTTGTCAGCCTGTCTCCATACGGTTTCGGACTGAGGCTCAACGCCTTCTTTCGCACTGAATACACCAACTGCTCCGTCCAATACACGAAGGGAACGTTCAACTTCAACAGTGAAGTCAACGTGTCCCGGGGTATCAATAATATTAACGCGGTGGCCTTTCCAAGCAGCGGTAGTTGCAGCGGAAGTAATCGTAATTCCGCGCTCCTGTTCCTGTTCCATCCAGTCCATTGTCGCAGCGCCTTCGTGTACTTCACCGATTTTGTGCGTACGTCCTGTGTAAAACAGGATCCGCTCAGTTGTCGTGGTTTTACCCGCATCAATATGAGCCATGATCCCGATATTACGTGTATTTTTTAAGGAGAACTCTCTAGCCATGAAATGGGTCTCCCTTCAAAATTGAAGTTTTTTTATTGTGAACTGAATCCTACCAACGGTAGTGAGCAAACGCTTTGTTCGCTTCAGCCATTTTGTGCGTATCTTCACGTTTTTTAACGGAAGCGCCTGTGTTGTTGGAAGCGTCGATGATCTCAGCCGCCAAACGCTCTTCCATTGTTTTCTCACCGCGGTTGCGGGAGTAGTTCACGAGCCAACGTAATCCCAGAGCAGTACGTCTCTCTGGTTTCACCTCGATTGGTACTTGGTAGTTGGCACCGCCGACACGGCGAGCTTTAACTTCCAGGACTGGCATGATGTTCTTGATTGCTGCTTCAAATACTTCCATAGGGTCATTACCCGTACGTTCTTGAATCAACTTGAACGCATTATACAGAATGCTTTGAGCAACACCGCGTTTTCCGCCGATCATGATGCGGTTGATTAAACGAGTAACCAACTTGCTGTTATATAACGGATCAGGCAGAACGTCTCTTTTCGTAACTGGACCTTTGCGTGGCATGGATATCCCCCTTTCTTTCTTGTTCAGCAGATCCTGTACCTTCCAGACTTAGACCAGAAGGCTTTCAGGCTATCTGCCTATAATAGTTTAGGCTTTTTTAGCTTTTGGACGCTTAGCGCCGTATTTCGAACGAGCTTGCATACGGTTGTTTACACCAGCAGTATCGAGAGCTCCACGAACGATGTGATAACGAACTCCTGCAAGGTCTTTAACTTTACCTCCGCGGATCAATACCACACTGTGCTCTTGAAGGTTATGTCCGATTCCCGGGATATAAGCAGTAACCTCGAGACGGTTCGTCAAACGAACACGGGCATACTTACGAAGTGCAGAGTTTGGTTTACGTGGAGTCATTGTACCTACACGAGTGCAGACACCACGTTTTTGTGGGGCACTGATGTTAGTAGATTCACGTTTCAAAGCGTTGAATCCTTTTTGCAAAGCTGGAGATTTTGACTTCTCAACTTTTGCTTGACGTCCTTTACGAACCAGTTGGTTAATAGTTGGCATGTGATTGCCACCCCCTTCCTCAAATATTCATGTTTCTTTATAAACCTCTTTGCACTAAGTCCACAGACCCAGGCGGTTCATAAAAAGACAAATGAAAAGTTTTTGCCTTGGAGAATCCTTAAAAGTTCTCGGACAAAAACGTTCCTTACCCTATGATTTTACGACAGCAGCCATAGCTGCTCCTACTCCAATCCCGCAAGCCTTGCCGAGATTTTTCATTGTATCCACTTTCGTGCATTTTACATTGTGTTGTTCACACAAAGCAATGATTTTGGAAGTAAGCTGCGGATCACTATCTTCTGCGACATAGACTTCAGAAGCCATACCTGTCTGCACCATCCGCATGGTCTGTTTGGTACCTATTTTGACATGAGCATCTTGCAAGGCTTTTTCATTAGACATTGTGTATTCCTCCGAATAGAACCATGTACAATCAGCTGCCCACGCACCTTTGATATATTAGCATCTAGCGCAAGCATTGTCAATGCTAATCCTAAAACATTTTTTAAAAGTTTACGTACATCAGGATTCGTCCGCCTGTATCATACAAACGTCCGTCTCCTGACGCACAAAACTTTCACTCTCCTCTAATGAGGAGAAATATATTTAATCAACCGAAACTGGCTCAAGTTCTTCTACTGAAGATTGGCCATCTTCTGGCTCAGCAAATTTGATGCTGCGGTAACGGTGCATACCTGTACCGGCAGGAATCAATTTACCGATGATTACATTTTCCTTCAGACCGAGCAACTGATCGACTTTACCTTTGATCGCTGCATCTGTCAATACACGTGTAGTTTCTTGGAACGAAGCCGCCGAGAGGAAGGAGTCTGTTTCCAGGGATGCTTTCGTAATACCGAGCAGGATTGGTTTAGCAACCGCCGGCTCTTTATCACTAAGAATCGCAATTTTGTTAGCTCTTTCGTACTCATGCATATCCACGAACGATCCTGGCAACAGCGTTGTATCTCCTGCATCTACGATACGGATTTTACGCAGCATTTGACGGATCATAACTTCAACGTGCTTATCGTTAATTTCTACGCCTTGGTTACGATATACGCGTTGTACTTCCTGCAGAATGTAGTTTTGTACACCACGTATGCCTTTAATCCGTAACATCTCTTTTGGATCAATGGAACCGTCTGTCAACTCGTCACCCGCTTCAACTTCCGCGCCTTCGCTTACGCGCACACGGGAACCGTAGGTAACGGCGTATACTTTGGATTCCGCTTCACCTTGAATTTCGATTTCACGACGATCTTTCGCTTCGCGAATCTCTTTAACCACACCATCGATTTCACTGATCGTTGCTTGACCCTTAGGATTACGAGCTTCGAACAACTCCTGGATACGTGGCAAACCTTGCGTAATATCGTCTCCGGCTACACCACCAGTATGGAACGTACGCATTGTAAGCTGTGTTCCTGGCTCACCAATGGACTGTGCTGCGATAATACCAACTGCTTCACCAATCTCCACGTGTTTACCAGTCGCGAGGTTGCGACCATAACACTTCTTGCAGACACCATGACTTGCACGGCAACTGAGGACGGAGCGGATTTGCAATTTAGTAATACCTGCTTTGATAATCGCTTCTGCTTTATCGGAGTCAATCAATTCATTGCGACCTACAATGATTTCTTTCGTTTCCGGATGACGAAGAGTCTCGAAGCAGTATCTGCCTTCAATACGGTCGTAGAGGTCTTCGATAACCTCTTTACCATCCTGGATACGACTTACCGTAAAGCCTTTATCTGTACCACAATCATCATCACGCACGATTACGTCTTGGGCTACGTCTACGAGACGACGAGTCAGGTAACCTGAATCGGCTGTACGCAGGGCTGTATCCGCCAAACCTTTACGCGCTCCGTGAGTGGAGATAAAGTACTCGAGTACCGTCAGACCTTCACGGAAGTTCGATTTGATTGGGAGTTCGATAATTCGACCGGATGGGTTGGCCATCAGACCACGCATACCGCCCAATTGGGTGATTTGCGATTTGTTACCCCGTGCTTTGGAGTCTACCATCATCATGATCGAGTTGTAACGATCCATGGACTTCATCAGAATCTCAGTGATGTCATCTTTGGATTTTGACCAGATATCAATGATACGGTCATAGCGCTCCTCATTCGTAATCAGACCACGACGGTACTGATTCGTAACGATTTGTGCTTTTTCCTCAGATTGTCTAAGAATTTCAAACTTCTCAGGTGGAACGATAACATCAGATACCGCAACCGTAATACCGGCACGTGTAGAGTATGTGAAACCAAGTTGTTTGATTTTATCCAAAATAACGGCTGTTTCCGTTGTGTGATAAATTTCAAAACAACGTGCAATGATGGAGCCGAGGTATTCTTTACCGACACCGCCAGCCAGAGGAGCATTCATAATAGCTTCTCTGAGATCAGCACCTTTTTCATATACAAATGAGTGATCTGCAGTACCTTGGTACAGGTTAGCACGAGTCGCGTCATTGATATACGGGAAGCTTGCCGGGAAAATTTCATTGAAGATAATTTTACCGACAGTTGTCAGCAACATTCCTTCTTGTTGTTCTTCCGTGAAGCTTGTTTTACCAAGCGCCTTAACAGGAATAGCTACACGCGCATGCAGACCAGCAGTACCACGTTGATATGCCGATACAGCTTCGTTAACTGTACGCAAGATCATACCTGTGCCCTTTTCTTCCTTGTTATCCATAGTGAGGTAGTAAGAACCGAGCACCATATCCTGGGAAGGAGTAACAACCGGTTTACCGTCTTTCGGGTTCAAAATGTTACCAGATGCAAGCATCAGGATACGTGCTTCCGCTTGAGCTTCAGCGGACAACGGAACGTGCACGGCCATTTGGTCACCGTCAAAGTCGGCATTGTATGCCGTACATACGAGCGGGTGAAGACGAATTGCTTTACCTTCAACGAGAATCGGTTCAAATGCTTGAATACCGAGTCTGTGAAGCGTAGGGGCACGGTTCAACAGAACCGGATGCTCCTTGATTACTTCTTCAAGAACATCCCATACTTCAGGACTTACACGCTCAACTTTACGTTTCGCGCTCTTGATGTTGTGGGCAAGCCCTTTATTTACAAGCTCTTTCATAACAAAAGGCTTGAACAATTCAAGTGCCATATCTTTTGGCAGACCACACTGATACATTTTCAGGTAAGGTCCAACAACGATAACGGAACGACCAGAATAGTCAACCCGTTTACCGAGCAAGTTTTGACGGAAACGTCCTTGTTTACCTTTCAGCATGTGGCTGAGAGATTTCAATGGACGGTTACCAGGACCCGTTACCGGGCGGCCACGACGACCATTATCGATCAATGCGTCAACAGCTTCCTGCAACATCCGTTTTTCATTTTGCACGATAATATCTGGCGCGCCCAGATCAAGCAGACGTTTCAGACGGTTGTTCCGGTTGATTACACGGCGGTACAAGTCATTCAGGTCAGACGTTGCAAAACGTCCACCATCCAACTGTACCATTGGACGAAGTTCCGGCGGGATAACAGGAAGTACATCCATGATCATCCACTCTGGCTTGTTGCCGGAGTTGCGGAATGCTTCGATAACTTCCAGACGTTTGATTGCACGATTACGACGTTGTCCTTGCGCAGTCCGGAGCTCTTCTTTCAGGAACTCGAGCTCTTTGTCTATGTCAAGGTCTTGAAGTAATTTTTTAACCGCTTCTGCGCCCATGCCAGCATGGAAACCATAACCGTATTTTTCACGGTAGCTGCGGTATTCTTTCTCGGACAACAGCTGTTTTTTCTCCAGTGGAGTTTCTCCTGGATCAGTTACAACATATGATGCAAAATAAATAATCTCTTCAAGAGATCTTGGAGACATATCCAGAGCAAGACCCATACGGCTCGGAATACCTTTGAAGTACCAGATATGCGATACCGGAGCAGCGAGCTCAATGTGGCCCATCCGTTCGCGGCGTACTTTCGCACGTGTTACTTCAACGCCACAACGATCACAGACAACGCCTTTATAACGGACGCGTTTGTATTTACCGCAATGACATTCCCAGTCTTTTGTAGGGCCAAAAATCTTTTCGCAGAACAGCCCTTCTTTTTCCGGTTTCAACGTACGATAGTTGATCGTTTCCGGTTTTTTCACTTCTCCGCGGGACCAAGAACGAATTTTCTCTGGGGAAGCAAGCCCGATCTTCATGTATTCGAAATTGTTGACGTCCAACAAGGAGCAACCCTCCTTAACCAATTCCTGTAATCTAGGTTACGCCCACTCCGGCCGAAGCCGGAGCAAGACGTGAGCCTGATGAAAAACGCCGGTCATCATGCGCTCGAAGCGGTTTATTCCGCTCCGACCTCTGTACCCTCAAGGTTGAGGCTGAGCTTATCGCTCGCAGCGTCATCTTCATCGTCCATTTCTCTCATTTCAATCTCTTGCTCATCTTCACTCAAAATCTTAACGTCCATACCCAAGCTTTGCAGCTCTTTGATCAATACTTTGAATGATTCAGGAACACCTGGTTCCGGAACATTCTCACCTTTGACAATGGATTCATACGTTTTAACCCGACCAACAACGTCATCGGATTTAACAGTCAAGATTTCTTGCAGCGTATAAGCAGCACCGTATGCCTCAAGCGCCCATACTTCCATCTCCCCGAAACGCTGTCCACCAAATTGGGCTTTACCGCCCAATGGCTGTTGCGTAACAAGTGAGTAAGGACCCGTGGAACGGGCATGGATTTTATCATCAACCATGTGTGCCAGTTTGATCATGTGCATGACACCTACGGTAACTTCACGTTCAAACTCTTCACCTGTACGACCATCATACAGGACAGTTTTACCATTACGTTGCATACCCGCTTCTTCCATCGTATCGAAGACGTCATACTCCTTCGCTCCGTCGAATACAGGAGTTGCTACGTGAATACCCAGTTGCATCGCCGCCATACCCAAGTGAACCTCGAGTACTTGACCGATATTCATCCGGGAAGGTACGCCCAGTGGGTTAAGAACGATCTGAACCGGTGTACCGTCTGGCAGGAAAGGCATATCTTCTTCCGGCAAGATGCGGGCCACGACCCCTTTGTTACCGTGACGTCCGGCCATTTTATCACCCTCGGAAATTTTCCGTTTTTGAGCGATATATACACGAACGAGTTGGTTAACACCTGGAGGCAGCTCATCACCGTTTTCACGGGTAAATACTTTCACGTCTACTACGATACCGTCAGTACCATGTGGTACACGCAAGGAAGTATCACGTACTTCACGTGCTTTCTCACCAAAGATCGCATGCAAGAGACGTTCTTCTGCTGTCAGCTCTGTTACACCCTTAGGTGTTACTTTACCAACCAGAATGTCGCCAGCACTGATCTCAGCACCGATGCGGATAATACCGCGCTCATCCAAGTTACGCAACGCTTCTTCCCCAACGTTAGGGATATCACGTGTGATCTCTTCAGGTCCAAGCTTGGTATCACGTGCTTCTGACTCATACTCCTCGATATGGATGGATGTGTATACATCTTCCTTAACGAGTTTTTCACTGAGCAAGATCGCATCCTCGTAGTTGTAACCTTCCCAAGTCATGAAGGCAACAACAACGTTACGTCCCAGAGCCAATTCACCCATTTCCGTTGAAGGACCATCAGCGAGGATATCGCCAGCTTTGACAGCGGCACCTCTTTTAACAATCGGACGCTGGTTAATGCATGTTCCTTGGTTCGAACGCATAAATTTGTGTAATTTATATTTAACGATATCGCCTTTAACTTCCTGACCGTCCACTTCTTCAACACGACGGACCCAAATCTCGTTCGCAGTAGATCGTTCAATAATTCCGTCATAATCGGAGACAATACATACACCGGAATCTTTCGCGGCTTTGTGTTCCATACCTGTTCCCACAAGAGGTGCTTTAGGAATCAAAAGTGGAACGGCCTGCCGCTGCATGTTTGATCCCATGAGCGCACGGTTGGAGTCATCGTTCTCAAGGAACGGAATAAGCGCTGTAGCGACGGATACAACTTGCTTAGGAGATACGTCCATGTAGTCAACGCGCTCACTCGGCATCGTAAGGATGTTATCCGACTGTTTGTTATAACGTACAATGATCGCTTCTTCTTCAAATGTACTATCTTCATTCAGCTTCGCATTCGCTTGCGCGATAACATAGTTGTCCTCTTCGTCCGCTGTCAGGTAATCAATTTGCTCGGTTACAATACCTGTCTTCGGATCAACCCAACGATATGGAGCTTCAATGAAGCCATATTCATTCACACGGGCGAACGTAGACAAGGAGTTGATCAAACCGATGTTTGGTCCCTCTGGCGTCTCGATTGGACACATACGGCCATAGTGGGATGGATGGACGTCACGCACTTCCATACCTGCGCGCTCACGTGTCAAACCACCGGGTCCGAGTGCGGACAAACGACGTTTATGTGTCAACTCACCCAGCGGGTTCGTTTGATCCATAAATTGTGACAACTGAGAGCTACCAAAGAACTCTTTAATCGATGCAATAACAGGACGTATGTTGATCAATGCCTGTGGTGTAATTACGTTAGCATCCTGAATGGACATTCTCTCACGAACCACACGCTCCATACGGGACAAACCAATACGGAACTGGTTCTGCAGGAGTTCACCCACCGAACGCAAACGACGGTTACCCAGATGATCGATATCATCCGTGCTACCAATTCCCTGCAGAAGGTTAAGGAAATAACTGATGGACGAAATGATATCCGCCGGTGTCACGTTTTTAACGGACTTGTCAATGATTCCATTGGCAATCAGTTTGACTACTTTACCATCTTCTGTTGGTGAAAATACATCGATCGTTTGCATAGGAACATCATTAGCATCCAGAACACCGTTACCCACGTGGTACGTGCGGAAACCAACGCTCTTCTCCAGATACGGCATGATTTCATCCAACAAGCGACGATCCACCATTTGACCTGCTTCAGCAATAATCTCGCCTGTTTCAGCGTCAACAAGTGATTCAGCCAAACGCTGGTTAAACAAACGGTTTTTGATGTGAAGCTTTTTGTTCATTTTGTAACGACCTACATTAGCCAGGTCATAACGTTTTGGATCAAAGAAACGTGCTACGAGCAAGCTTTTCGCATTATCAAGCGTTGGAGGCTCGCCCGGACGAAGACGCTCATAGATCTCAATGAGTGCTTTCTCCGTGGAATCCGTGTTGTCTTTGTCCAGTGTGTTGCGGATATATTCGTCATTACCGAGCAGATCCAGAATCTCAGCATCTGTGCCAAAACCAAGTGAACGCAGGAGAACCGTAACCGGTATTTTACGTGTACGGTCGATCCGGACATAAACAACATCCTTCGCGTCCATCTCCAGTTCCAACCAAGCGCCGCGGTTAGGAATAACTGTAGCGGTATACGTTTTTTTGGCGTTTTTATCTACTTTGGTACTGAAGTAAACGCTAGGAGAGCGAACCAACTGGCTGACAATAACCCGTTCCGCACCATTAATAATAAATGTGCCCGTGTTGGTCATCAGCGGGAAATCTCCCATGAATACTTCCTGCTCTTTGACTTCGCCGGTTTCCTTATTAATGAGCCGGACTTTGACCCGAAGCGGTGCTGCATACGTAACGTCACGCTCTTTTGCGTCGTCTACTGTATACTTCGGTTCACCGAGACTGTAATCGATAAATTCCAAAATCAAGTTACCTGTAAAATCCTGGATCGGCGAGATATCCTGGAACATTTCGCGCAACCCTTCCTCCAAAAACCAATCATAGGATTTTTGTTGGATTTCAATCAGGTTCGGAACTTCGAGTATCTCGTTAATTCGTGCATAACTGCGCCGAGTGCGTCGACCATATTGAACAAGATGTCCTGCCAACTTAAACTCACCCCTCAATGTCTACTCACTTTAAAAATTTCGTTGCGAACCTCTGTTTGTAACCTTATAATGGTACACATACAGAGCAAAGCAATGCATCCACAAATAAAGAAAAGCCCTTACTCGAAATGTCGTTCGAAAAAAGAGCAACTTTGATCGGCGGATGTCTTTCCAAATCATTCTTATCCCCAGTTTGCCCAAAATGTACATATTATACGCCAAACGTAGGCATAATAAGCCCGTTCGGCGTAAAAAAAGGTTGACATTTTTAGTTAGCTAAAGCCAAGTAGGGCATCTTAATACTGACATTTTACAACTATACCACGACCTGAATTTCAAGTCAATAGTCCTATTGCAAAAAAATGATCCCCTGCTTACTTTACAAACTCGGATTCAGCTTTTAGTAGATACCTCTTCCGATTTCACCGCTTTGAAAATCCGATAGCCTTTATCCTTCGTCACTTCTTCCACTCTTCCAAACAAAGATTCCAATTTTGCTTTCGCTGACGGGGCTCCTTGTTTCTTCTGAATGACAATCCACAACGAACCGCCTACCTTCAGATGGCGATGTGCCTGTTCGAAAATAGTATGAACCGTCTCTTTCCCAGCCCGTATAGGCGGGTTGGTTAGGATAACGTCAAAATCTTGCTTTTTTACTTCAGCCAGTAGATTACTTTGCAATACCGTAACATTGTTAATTCCGTTCGCTTTTGCATTTTCCCTGGAAAGTTCAACGGCTCTCTCGTTGATATCGATCATGGTGACATGCCCATCCGGTACAAGTTTGGCTGCTGTAAGACCCATTGGCCCGTATCCACAGCCCACATCGAGAACATGAGCCCCTGATGGCAACTCTATCGCATCAATCAATACTCTGCTGCCATAATCGATTCCGTTTTTGGAAAACACACCGGCATCCGTCACGAATCGCAGACTGAATCCGCGAAGAACCACTTCAGTTGCTCTGCGATCATGCGCCACTTGTGGTTTGTCCGAATAATAATGATTGGACATGCCCTCACTCACTTTCCATTTACAATTACAGCAACAAACCCCTTGATATAAGTCAAGGGGTTTGTTGTTTTGTTCATTTAGCTTGTAATAGCTAAATTATTTAACTTCAACTGAAGCGCCAGCTTCTTCAAGCTTAGCTTTAACCGCTTCTGCTTCTTCTTTAGCAACTTTTTCTTTCAATGCTTTTGGAGCGTTGTCAACCAATTCTTTTGCTTCTTTCAGGCCAAGACCTGTGATTTCGCGAACTGCTTTGATAACGTTGATTTTGGAAGCACCAGCGCTAGTCAAGATTACGTCGAACTCGGATTGCTCAGCTTCAGCAGAAGCTACTGCACCTGCAGCAGCTACTGGAGCTGCAGCAGTTACGCCGAATTCTTCTTCGATTGCTTTAACAAGATCGTTCAATTCCAGTACAGTCATGCCTTTGATTGCTTCCAAGATTTGCTCTTTACTCATGAGTGAACCTCCATATATAATATTATTTTTTTTAATTCATTTGCCGCCTAAGCAGCATTCAGATCAAGTTGCTTACGCGCCTTGTTCTTCTTTTTCTGCAACTGCTTTAACCGCAAGCGCGAAGTTGCGCACTGGCGCTTGAAGCACGCTGAGGAGCATGGAGAGGAGTCCATCGCGGGATGGCAGTTCTGCCAATGCCTTAACTTCTTCTACTCCGATTACGCGACCTTCTACGACTGCACCTTTCAATTCCAGTGCATCGTTCTTTTTCGCGAAGTCGTTCAGAATTTTAGCTGGAGCCACAACGTCATCTACGCTGAATGCAATTGCAGTAGGACCTGTAAGAACATTTTCAAGTTCTGTCAGTTCTGCTGCTGCAGCTGCACGGCGAAGCAACGAGTTTTTCAGCACTTGGAATTCGATCCCTGCTTCACGAAGTTGCTTACGCAACTCAGTTACTTGGGCAACGTTCAATCCGCGATAGTCAACAACAACAGTTGTAACGCTCTCGCGCAATTTTGCTGTTACTGCATCAACGGATTCTTGTTTTGCTTGAATCACTTTTGCGTTTGCCAATCTGTACACCTCCTGATCAAATTTATCCCATTAAGAAAAGCCTCCGTAGAATCACGAAGGCTTGATATATACTCATCATCGATTTGCATCGTTCTAAGTTCTATAATCACACCTCGGCAGGAAATTAAGCCAAATGGCACCTACTGTCTACGGCAAGCATATTCAAATGTCAACGGTCAGTCACTCGGACTCACAACTTTTATATCTTATCAAAAACAGGACAAGCCTGTCAAGAGATATTATCTAAAAGCTGCTGCGTTCACGCGTGCGCCAGGGCCCATCGTGGAAGAAAGACTAACATTCTTCAGATAAACACCTTTTGCTGCCGCTGGTTTAGCACGATTCAGAGCTTCCATGAGAGCTTTGAAGTTCTCATTAAGTTGCTCAGAAGAGAAAGAAGCTTTACCAATCGGTGCATGAATTTGACCTGCACGATCCAGACGATATTCGATTTTACCGGCTTTAATTTCTTGAACAGCCTTAGTTACATCGAAAGTTACCGTTCCGGCTTTAGGGTTAGGCATCAGACCTTTACCGCCGAGCAGTCGGCCCAATTTACCTACTTCACTCATCATATCTGGTGTCGCTACGCAGACGTCGAATTCGAACCAGCCTTGTTGGATTTTGTTGATCATGTCTGCATCACCAACATAGTCCGCGCCAGCCGCTTCCGCTTCTTTCGCTTTGTCACCTTTTGCAAATACCAATACGCGTTGTGTTTTACCTGTGCCGTGTGGCAAGACAACAACACCACGTACAGCCTGGTCTTGCTTACGAGGGTCTACACCCAAACGAACTGCTGCTTCGATTGTTTCATCGAATTTTGCAGTAGCTGCCTTTTTCACAAGCTCTACAGCTTCTGAAGGCTCGTAAGTTGCTTCGCTGTCAATCAGCTTAGCAGCTTCCAGGTATTTTTTACCGTGTTTAGCCATGTTTTATTCCTCCTTTGTGGTGTTAGCGGATATACCTCCCACATCAACCGGTCGCGAATCGACCGGTTTTACGAAGCCATGTTTCTTATGAAAATTAGTCTTCGATGGTGATACCCATGCTGCGGGCAGTACCTTCGACCATACGCATAGCGGACTCAACGTCTGCTGCATTCAGGTCAGGCATTTTTGTTTCTGCGATTTGACGTACCGCATCACGTTTAACAGTAGCAACTTTTTTCTTGTTCGGTTCGCCGGATCCTTTTTCAACTTTAGCTGCCACTTTCAACAGAACTGCTGCTGGTGGAGTTTTAGTGATGAAAGTAAAGGAACGGTCCTCGAATACAGAAATTTCAACTGGAATAATCAATCCCGCTTGATCAGCTGTACGAGCGTTGAATTCTTTACAGAATGCCATGATGTTGACACCTGCTTGACCCAAAGCTGGACCTACTGGTGGTGCTGGGTTTGCTTTACCTGCTGGAATCTGCAGTTTTACCATTTTAATAACTTTTTTCGCCATGATTGACACCTCCTTGCAAAATAGTGGTTAACGGGTTTTTCAACCCTCCCACAAGAAACTTGAAGAAACTAGATCTTCTCCACTTGTGTGTATTCCAACTCAAGCGGCGTTTCCCGTCCAAACATGTTCACGTGCACTTTCAACTTGCTTTTCTCTACCAAAATTTCTTCCACGGAGCCTACGAAATTCGCAAAAGGACCGACTTTAATACGCACGGATTCCTTAATATCGAACTCAATTTTCGGCTTAGGCTCAACCATTCCCATGTGCTTCAGAATTTGTTCCACTTCTTCAGGCAACAATGCAGTTGGTTTGGACCCAGAACCTGTCGAACCGACAAATCCTGTAACCCCTGGTGTGTTGCGAACAACATACCAAGAATCATCCGTCTGTACCATTTCCACCAAGACATAACCGGGGTAAACTTTACGCATAACGGTTTTTTTCTTACCGTCCTTGTTTACCACTTCTTCTTCCATAGGAACAAGAACGCGGAATATCTTGTCTTCCATGCCCATAGACTCTACGCGTTTTTCCAAATTGGCTTTGACCTTGTTCTCATACCCTGAATAGGTATGAACGACGTACCATCTTTTTTCCATATCAAGCCACCGGAACCCTTCTTAAATAATCGCTTCGATCACAAAGGAGATGCCAATGTCAATGACCCAAAAAAACAGCGTCATAACCACAACAGTACCAAGTACGATCAATGTGTAGTTGGTCAGCTCTTTACGATTAGGCCAGCGAACTTTTTTAAGTTCAGCCCAGCTTTCTGAGAAAAAGGAAATCAGAGATTTGAAACTTCGTTTCACGCCGACACCTCCAAAAACTATCTGGTTTCGCGATGAGAAGTCTGCTCGTTACAAAACTTGCAAAATTTCTTCATCTCCATGCGGTCGGGGTGATTACGCTTGTTTTTTGTCGTAGTGTAATTTCTTTGTTTGCAGTTAGTACAAGCCAAAGTAATAATTACCCGCATGATGTACACCTCCCGAAGACTTCCACATTCAAGCAGAGTCTCTAAATTGATCCTGAAAAAAAGCCATAAATTTAGGCCTACCTAAAACACTTTATCACAAGGGTATAACCATGTCAATGAAAGAATAGTCTTTCATTCATTGGGTATTACTTCCGTACAACGTACATTCGTTTCTCATCTCTGTTTTTCTCTTCTCCTGCTTGGACCGAGCGATTACTAGTATAAACATTCTTAGATTTTATAAACTTGAGACACTAAAAAAAGACTCAAACACCGAGCCTTTTCCGTCAACGACAACATGTGTTTAATTATCTCGAACTTCCAGGTACTTTTCAAGTTTGCGCTTGACGCGCTGAAGTGCATTATCAATGGACTTCACATGTCTGTCCAAATCTACTGCAATCTCTTGATAAGATCTCCCGTCCAGATACAACATCAATACTTTACGTTCCAGATCACTCAGAATCTCGGACATTTTATCTTCCAGGCCCACAAACTCTTCCTGATTGATGATAAGTTCTTCCGGATCACTGACCTGGGTTCCACAAATCACATCGAGTAACGTACGATCAGACTCTTCGTCATAAATAGGCTTGTCCAGAGATACATAAGAATTAAGCGGAATATGCTTCTGACGTGTTGCTGTCTTAATCGCCGTGATGATCTGTCTTGTAATACACAGTTCGGCAAAAGCCTTGAACGAAGCCAGTTTGTCCCCTTTGAAATCTCGAATGGATTTGTAGAGGCCAATCATTCCTTCTTGAATAATATCTTCCCGGTCTGCCCCAATCAGAAAATAAGATCTTGCCTTGGCGCGTACAAAGTTACGATATTTGTTAATTAGAAACTCTAACGCTTCGCTTTCGCCTTCACGGAAAGCTTCGACAATGTCTTCGTCACTTTGGTAATCATACTTAGATAACATGATATCTTTGAGGTCGACACTCACAGACAATCCCTCCGGCTGCAACGCAAGGTACCCCGTTACTCTACTCTATGAAATATAGGATCAGTATATATGATGGTACCTCACACCGTCAACCACGCTCTGCCTAAAAAAGAACATCAATAACATAAATGTCAAGAGTTTCAATATTCTAATTTTTGTAAAAACGTGCTGTTATTCCCGGCGCCATCGCTCAAACTCTTTCAATACATCGGGACTTAACTTACCCCCGAGTGTGTTACGCGTGGTCTTCGCCTGATCTTCTTCCAGTCGTTTTTTTAATTCTTTTTCGTTCTGCTCAACTTCAATTAGTAACTCCCTTGCAGATACGCGTAGCGCTCCCTGTCCAAAAATGACATGTTGCTCTACCATATCGCTCGTAGCCACATAGATTTGGCGTCTTCGCATGCTTAGTTCCCGAACGAGTCTTTCAATGCATTCGTCTGCCGTCTCTTTTTCCTTTGTAAAATAGATCTGCACTTTGCTCTGAGTAAAGGATTTACCGAGTCCAGGCACAAGGTAGGCGTCAAACACAACAATGACTCGACGGCCGGAGAAAGCCTGGTAGTCTGCAAGACGAAAGAGAAGCCTGTTACGTGCCTCTTCGAGCCCACTTTCCGCCAGTTTGGTTAATTCCGGCCAGTCGCCAATCATGTTGTACCCGTCTACAAGAAGCACATCACGGGAATCAGCCATACCTTCTATTCCTGCGCTTGACGCGAGCGGAGCACTTCGTACATGACAACCCCGGCTGCCACGGAAGCATTCAGGGAATTAATCTGACCTTGCATTGGTAGTTTGATCAGCACATCGCATTTCTCACGAATAAGTCGTCCCATTCCCTTGTTCTCATTTCCGATTACCAATGCCACAGGGCCAGTAAAGACCCCATTACCAAAGACACCTTCATGAGCCGTGACATCTGTCCCTACAACCCATACACCTTCCTCTTTGAGGCGATCGATGGTCTGACCAAGATTACTTACCCGAGCCACTGGCACGTACTCCACAGCGCCTGCTGATGTTTTGGATACGGTCACGGTTACCGCTGCCGAGCGACGTTTCGGTACAATGACGCCATGCGCACCCGTGCAATCTGCTGTCCGCAAAATAGACCCCAGGTTATGAGGATCTTCAATCTCATCCAGCAGAATCAGGAAAGGATGCTCATTCTTCGCTTTTGCTGCGGCAAGAATGTCTTCCACCTCCACATAAGCGTAAGGTGCTGCTTGAGCAACTACCCCCTGATGCTGGATGCCTGGTACCGTTTGATCCAGTTTACGCTTGTCCACGTGTTGAATGACAATACCTAGCTTTTTAGCTTCCGAGATAATAGGTTGAGTCAGATGTTTCTGTGCTGTATCGGCAATCCATATTTTATTAATGGTCCGGCCTGAACGCAGCGCCTCCGTCACGGAGTGTTTACCGGCGATCCATTCTTCTTCCATCGTTGTTCGATCCTCTCTGTAATGCGTTGTTTTGTTGAAATTTCTATTTTTTTGTCGGCGATGGCGATTGTTGTTCCGCGTGCTCAATGCCAAGCCCGATCAGTTCAATCATGCGATCATGATGACCACTGCTGTAGAGGTAACCAATGAGACATTCAAAAGCGGTAGCATGTCTGTACTCCAATACATCTGCATTTTTGGGTACACTACCCGACTTGGCATTCCGCCCTTGCCGGACGATATCCCGTTCTTCCTCTGTCAGTTCATCCTCAATCGTTGTAAGTATGCGGCTCTGTGCCTTCGCTGATACCAACCCGGTTGCACTACGGTGCAAATGATTGGGACGCATGTTTGCCTTCGACAACAGATATTGACGAACAGCTACCTCATATACCGCATCACCAATATAGGCCAGTGCAATAGGTGGAATCAACCTCGCAGGTCTGGAAGGAGGATAAGGGAACCACCCTCCCTCTGTGACCTGGTCCTGTTGTTTTGGTGTATTTGGATGTCCTTCGCTCATTTGCGCCGCCATCTCATGCCCTGCGCCGTATCTTCAAGCAGAATGCCACGTGCAGACAATTCATCGCGAATTTCATCCGCTCTTGCCCAGTTTTTCGACTTGCGCGCTTCTACACGCTCTTCAATCAGACGTTCTACTTCCTCATCCAGAAGTTCTGGCTCTGCGTCAGTATAGATGCGCAGCACAGCATTCAATTCACTGAACAACTCGAGGAGTGCGCGAATGTCTGCCGCATTAACCACTTCTTGCTGCAACAGTTGGTTGGCTTCCCCTGCCCACTCAAACATCGCAGTAATTGCATCAGGAGTATTGAAATCATCCTGCATCTTCTCGTGATACTGCTGACGAATTTGGTCGAGTCTTGCCGCAAACTCTGCTGTGATGTCCTGATCAACAGTTACTGCATTCAGACGATGGTTCAGGTTACCTACCGCATTTGCAATCCGGTCCACACTGTTCTGTGCCTGCTCCATCGTATCATCCGTGAAGTTCAATGGATTGCGATAGTGGGTAGACAACATGAAATAACGAATCGCTTCGCGTTTATATTGATTCCGCAAGTCTTTAACCAGAACACCATTACCGAGTGATTTCGACATCTTCTCGTTATCAATCCGGATGAATCCATTATGCATCCAGTAGTTCGCAAGTGGTTTACCTGTTAATACCTCGGATTGGGCGCATTCGCACTCATGGTGCGGGAACTGCAAATCCTGTCCACCCCCGTGAATGTCCAGTGTATCCCCAAGGTACTCCCTAGCCATGGCGGAGCACTCAATATGCCAGCCTGGTCGACCATCGCCCCAAGGACTGGACCAATAGATCTCACCTGGTTTGGCAGCCTTCCAGAGCACAAAATCTTCAGGATGCTCTTTGCGCTCGTCCACACCCACACGGATTCCAAATTGCAGCTCCTGCAGGTTTTGTTTCGAAAGTTTGCCATATTCGCTGAATTTGCCTGTGCGATAATAGACGTCACCGCCATTTTCATACGCAAATCCTTTTTCAACTAGCTCACGGATAAAATCAATGATCAGCGGCATGTTTTCCGTTACTCTCGGATTGCTGCTTGCCTTGGGAATACCCAATCCCTCAATGTCTTCATAATAGGCAGCAATAAATTTCTCAGCCACGTGAGGAACGTCTGTTCCAAGTTGTTCTGCTTTGCGAATCAACTTATCGTCCACATCCGTGAAGTTCACCACATAGTTCACATCATGTCCTGTCTGTTCCAGGTATCCACGAACCGTGTCGAAAAAGATAACCGGGCGTGCATTCCCGATATGAATGTAGTCATATACCGTTGGTCCGCAGACATACATTTTCACTTTCCCTGGCTCTTGGGGAACAAATTTCTCTTTGGTACGACTCATCGTATTATAAATCTGAAGCGTCATGGTCACTTATCCTTTCATCCTATACTGCCTTTATTTATTGTATCACGTATCACGCACAGTCTCATTTTCACGGGCATTTTGCAGTGTACGTACTTCTTCCTGCAATCGTTCGAGTTCTTTTTGCATACCGCGCAAGGAGTCAACGACCGGATCGGGCAATTGCTGACTGAGGCGATCTACCCGTCGGCCATCCTGTTTAACAATTCTGCCCGGTATACCTACTACGGTACTATTGGAAGGGACCTCCTTAAGCACAACGGAGTTCGCACCAATGTTACATTGATCTCCCACGCTAAATGAACCCAACACCTTGGCTCCGGATGAGATAACCACATTATTACCAATGGTCGGATGTCTCTTCCCTTTTTCTTTCCCTGTTCCGCCCAGGGTAACCCCCTGATAGATAACGACATCATCGCCAATCTCACATGTTTCTCCAATAACGACGCCCATTCCGTGGTCAATAAACAACCGATTTCCGATCGTAGCTCCAGGATGTATCTCGATTCCTGTCATAAAACGGCTAACCTGCGAAATGAACCGGGCAACCGAGAACCATCTTCGCTTGTATAAAAAATGAGCGATCCGGTGTGCCCATATCGCATGCAGCCCTGAGTAGGTGAATACCACCTCAAACCAACCTCGGGCCGCCGGATCGTTTTCAAACACCGCCTGGATATCTGATCTGATCTTCTTGAACATGCTCGTTCCCCTCTTGTTCAGGTTCCCGTCCTCCGGCTTACCGGACGGCGCGTTCCTTGGTAGTGTACTGCACACTCGCCTAAACAAAAAAACGCCCCTGCAGCATTTAGCTGCAGAGGCGTTTATCGCGGTCCCACTCTGCTCGGTCCATTCTTAAATAGAATGAGCCCTCAAGCGGTTTGGTAACGGAAACCAATCGTCACAACCTATCCTAACGTTTTCCCATGTCATGATCGACAAAGGCGGGGCCGGATTCGGCTGTGCAGCTCACGGGCGCATTTCGACTGATGGACAGTGGATGGTTCACAGCCACCGCATCCAAAGAAATCTCTCTTTGCTACGGGACCATCCTCTCTGAATCTGTCCGGGTCAGTCTACTCCTCCCGATCTTTGCTGTTCTATTAGATACATCATATCAATTATTCGTTGTGTTGTTATTATAGCGAAAAGGCCTCAGACTGACAACAGCCTCCTACGTAATCTATCCATCGTAGGACTGTGTTCAGATTCCAAATAAACGGAATGTCTTCGACTAAGATTATTTTACTTGTGCAAGCAAACGTTCGATCACCGTATCACGACCCAGAAGCACGATCGTTTGGTTCAGATCCCGTCCATGCGTCTGTCCAGTCAAGGCTACACGAATTGGCATAAAGAGCTGTTTGCCCTTAAAGCCGGTTTCTTTCTGTACTTCCTTGATCAATCCAGCCATTTTGCTTGGAGTAAACTCTTCGCTCGCCTGTACTTTATCCGCAAATGCCTTCAGTACAGTTGGCACCTGCTCCTCCGCAAGCACTGCTTCTCCTTCACTTTCAAGCTCCAGATTGGAACGGAAGAACACTTCCGACAATTCGACAATATCGGAGGCAGAATTCATCTGCTCTTGGTACAGGTGTACCAGAGTATAAGCCCATTCTTTTTGTTCAGCAGACAGCTCGGAAGAAATACGTCCAGCCTTTTGCAGATGCGGAATGGCCATTTCGGCAATACGTTCCGGGTCAGCATGTTTGATATAGTGGTTGTTCAAGTGCGCCAGCTTGTGGGTATCAAATACCGCAGGGCTCTTGGACAAACGTTTCGTATCAAAAATGGAGATCAGTTGCTCTTGCGAGAAGATCTCTTCTTCCCCTTCCGGCGACCAGCCGAGTAAGGAAATAAAGTTAAACATCGCTTCAGGCAAATAGCCGAGCTGATCATACTGCTCAATAAACTGGATAACGGACTCATCCCGTTTACTCAGCTTCTTGTGATTTTCATTCACGATCAACGTCATATGACCGAATTGCGGTGGCTCCCAGCCAAGCGCTTCATAGATCATCAGTTGACGCGGCGTGTTCGAGATGTGATCTTCCCCACGCAGGACATGGGAGATCTTCATCAAGTGATCATCCACAGCAACGGCATAGTTGTATGTGGGAATGCCGTCTTTTTTCACAATGACGAAGTCACCGGATTCCTTGCTGTTGAACGAGATTGTGCCTTTAACCATATCATCAAACGTATATGTGCGCTCTTCCGGCACACGGAAACGAATACTCGCTACGCGGCCTTCCGCTTCAAACGCACTAATTTGCTCTGGAGTCAGGTCACGGTGTTTGCCAGAATAACGCGGTGTTTCTCCACGTGAAGACTGTTCCTCGCGCTCTTGCTCCAATTCTTCTTCCGTGCAGAAGCAACGGTAAGCCAGACCTTTATCCAGCAATTCCTGCGTATATTTACGATAGAGGTCCAGACGTTCCGTTTGACGGTATGGTCCGTATTCTCCGCCCACGTCAATACTTTCGTCCCACTCAATTCCGAGCCATTTCAGGTATTTCAGCTGGCTTTCTTCACCACCGGCAATATTCCGTTTCACGTCCGTATCTTCAATACGAATAATGAATTTACCGTTATTATGTTTGGCATATAAATAGTTAAACAACGCCGTACGGGCATTCCCGATATGCAGGTGTCCCGTTGGGCTCGGCGCGTAACGCACACGAATATCCGTGCTCATATGATCCCCTCCGTCACTAATTGATTGATGATATCACACACGTACAAGGCAAACAACGGATTGAGCGGCAATGCCCTCTCCCCGTCCCGGGAATCCCAGTTGCTCTGTCGTTGTTGCTTTCACGTTCACCTGTGTTACATCCGCTTCGAGTGCTTTGGCAATAACCTCAGCCATCTGTGGGATGTAAGGAGCCATCTTTGGCTTCTGGGCAATAATCGTTGAATCGATATTCCCTAAGCGGTATCCGCGATCCTTCACAAGCTGCCATACATGCTCCAGCAATTTCAGGCTGTCGGCATCTTTGAATTCCGGATCGGTATCCGGGAAGTGCTTGCCAATATCCCCAAGTGCCAGTGCACCCAAAATGGCATCACTGATCGCGTGCAACAGCACGTCTGCGTCCGAGTGACCCAGCAGGCCTTTTTCATAAGGAATCGTTACTCCGCCAATAATACACGGGCGTCCCTCTACCAGCTGATGTACATCAAATCCCTGTCCTACACGTATCATCGCTTCTTCTCTCCCCCCAGCAAAAACGCAGCATATTTCAAATCTTCCGGCGTTGTTAATTTGATATTGGTATAATTGCCTTCCACAACCTTGACCGACATTCCCTGACGTTCAGCCAGCATGGCATCATCTGTTCCCAGAAATCCGTCCTGCTCAGCTGATTCGTAGGCGGAGAGCAGGGAAGAAAGACGAAAAGCCTGCGGGGTTTGAATGCTCCACAGACTGCTGCGGTCTGGCGTCGCCGTAACGACTCCTTCCGCATTCACTTGTTTGATCGTATCCTTCACGGGAACCGCCAGTACAGCTGCTCCACCACCGGCTATGGCGGCCGCCATGCATCCCTTGATCTGCTCATGGTTCACAAAAGGACGTACCCCGTCGTGAACGAGAACCCAATCCGTCCCAAGTGCCTCAAGGCCTTTATGGACAGAATGTTGTCTCTCTTTCCCTCCGGGGATAACACGGACACGTGAATCCAGTTGGTATTCTTTTACCCAATCCTGGCAGCGTTCAACATCTGCGGTTCCTGTGACCAGCACCATCTCGCGGATCTCGTCCAGCGCAGCAAATACCTCAAGCGTATGTATGAAAACGGGCTTGTCCTGCAGCAACAGAAACTGTTTGCTCTCGGTCGTCCCCATCCGGGTTCCGCGACCTGCTGCCACAATGACAACGCCCCACCCTTTATCCATGCCGCAATCCCTGCCTTGTCTGTCAGTTTATCGTCCAAAGATATACAATATCATTCAACGATACACTACCCATCATACCGCTTTATTGGGCTTTTTCCAACAGTTTCGGCTTGGCAAAAATCATTCGTCCCGCTGAAGTCTGCAACACACTGGTCACCAGCACTTCCATCATCATGCCGATATACTCGCGTCCGCCCTCCACAACGATCATTGTGCCATCATCCAGATAGGCTACACCTTGACCATGCTCCTTGCCATCCTTGATGATCTGCACCATGATCTCCTCACCTGGCAGAACAACCGGCTTAACCGCATTGGCGAGATCATTAATGTTCAACACAGATACACCTTGGAGTTCGCACACTTTGTTCAGGTTAAAGTCATTGGTGACCACTTTGCCCTGAAGCACTTTAGCCAGTTTAACCAGTTTGCTGTCCACCTCGGAGATTTCCTCGAAATCCCCCTCGTAGATCAGGACTTTTACATCAAGTTCCTTCTGGATTTTGTTCAAAATGTCCAGTCCACGCCGTCCTCTGTTCCGCTTGAGCAGATCCGATGAATCAGCAATATGCTGTAACTCCTCCAGAACAAATTCCGGAATTACGATCGTACCTTCAATAAATCCGGTTTTGCATATATCAGCGATACGCCCATCGATAATAACACTGGTATCCAGAATTTTATGTTCTTCCATCCGTCTATCCTCGTCCACCTCGGGATGACCCCATCGTCCAGACATCCAGAAGGCCCCCAGATCGTCTTTCTTCGCCATGGCAAGGGTATAACCGGAATAAGCACTAATCACCGTCAGCGCCACTTGCAGCACCTCTCCTGCCGTCCCCATCCATCCCACAACAGGGTAAAGTAACAAGGCCACGAGCAATCCTGCAACGGTACCTGCAGCACCTGCAGCCAATTCATTCATAGGTACTTTTGCCAATGAATCAATTCCACTATGCAGCCTGTCTGCCATCAATGTTCCACCAATATTACATACAGCCATAAACATTACAGCTCCCAGCAGCGTCGATATACCAGCTCCCAGTAATCCTGCTGACTGAATCCACTCCGCCATCCATGGGACCGATTTTCCTGCCAGATGATATGCCGTGTAGCCGAACCATGCACCGCACAATCCTGTAAAAGTTAAAATGCCTTTTTTCCACATTAGTCCCTGCACCTCCTTCAATGTATCTTGATCTTTATATCCAGTATGATCCAATTCCTGAATTGCTAATCCCATCTGGAAGAACTTTTTGGAAATGTTGCAATCGTCAGTTGAAAGTAGGTAAATTATTGGCATATAATGAATTCAATTCATATCCCGAGGTGAGTGGCAAAATGAGTACGCTAAGTTTACAGGCTTTCCAGGATCAAGTTTCTGAACTGTTGTTGCGTCATCGCAGCCTGATTGATGTACTGTCCAAAACGGGACAAGCCGGAGCGTCTGTTAACCGTGCCGTGTCCAAAGCCATTACCGAATGCGGCTGCATCGAGCTGCACGCCACCAAGCAGAAATATGCCCCGGAGAGCGATATCGCTCAAACCAAGGGCCTGCTGGAAACGCATGTGGAAGGTGAGTTGTGTGAGAACTGCAGAGAGGTCATCAGCTCTGAGCTAGGGCGTAACCTGTTCTACATGTCGGCTCTCTGCAATCTGCTGGACATTAACATGGAAGAGGTCGTAAATCACGAATCACAGAAGTGTTCAACGTTAGGGATGTTTAATCTGTCGTAAGAAGATATGTATGTCGTCCGTAAGGGTTTCTTTTACCGTAAATAGATCTGAATAAACAAAAAGCACGCATTCTCCAGTTCAGGAGAGTACGTGCTTTCTTTGTATAGTGTCTGTCCCCAAGGCGACTTAACGATCGGAAGGACGGGAAGATTTCTCATCCTTGCGCTTTTTCGCCCGACTACGCGAGGCCGCTGTTCGCACATTATGCTTCATTCCATACAAGGCGTATAACACCAGCGGAATAAAGATCAATTTGGATAACTGCTCTGGGAAAATAACGGCTACAGCTATGGCAAATAACACAACCCATGGTGCAATCCAGATTGCCTTGCGTGGCAAACCGACCTTTTTGAAATTGGGATATTTAAGCGAACTCACCATCAGATACGATAACAGCAACGTAGCAATCATCATGCTAACCGGGCCAATATCCTTATTGAACAAGGACAGTGTGGCCAGTACCCCGCCGGCTGCCGGTATCGGCAGACCTGTGAAGTACCCGGGAATTCCCGGACGAACATTAAATCGAGCAAGACGAATGGCTCCACAAATCGGAAAAGCCGCTGTTGCAATCCAGGCGAGGATCGGCATCGAATCTTGAAACGACACCATAAATATGATCAGGGCTGGTGCTGCACCAAAGGAAACCATGTCAGACAAGGAATCAAGTTCCTTACCGAATTCACTTTGAGCATTGAGTGCACGTGCCACTCGGCCATCCAAACCATCCAGCAGCATCGCTACAATGACCATAATGGCAGCCAAACTGTAATTTCCATCAATCGCAAGCAAAATTGCCATCATTCCAAGAAACAGATTACCCAGGGTAAAGAGATTCGGAATGAATCTGGTTAGCATCGTTGTTTCACCTCATCCATTTCAAGCCTTTATATAGGCAAACCCTTACATCTGTCTGTCGATAAACATTTGCTCCTGCAAACGTTTGAGGCCTTCCTTAATGGTCCGGGCACGAACTTCACCAATACCGTCCACTTCGTCCAGTTCTTCAATTGTAGCCATAATAACATGAGGCAATTGTTCGAATTGATCCACCAGGTTATGGATAATAACATTGGGCAGGCGGGGGATCTTATTTAATACCCGGAATCCACGAGGGGCAACCGAATCCTCAGAAGTAGCCGCTGATGATGGATAGCCGAGAAGACGGACAATATGATGTGCATCCAGCAACTCATCGTCCGACAATCTTTTCAGTCCCACGATAATTTCACGGATTTTGTCATCACTGTCGTCACGGGCATAGTCTTTATACAATAACCAGGCTTCTTCTTCCGTTGTACCCACAAGTTCTTCCATTTGCATGGAAATGAGTCGTCCCTCATTCCCGAGTTCATGAATGTACCGTTGGATTTCCGTTTTGATCCGCATCACCATTTCGGTACGCTGAATCACATTAACCACTTCAGGAATCGTTACTAATTCCTCAAATTCCGAAGCACTCAGATTCGTAAGGGACTGTGTTAATACCGCTTTGTATTTCTCCAGGGTTTGGATCGCTTGATTCGCTTTGGTCAAAATAACCCCGATTTCCTTGAGGGAATAACGAAGTGTTCCCTGATACAAGGTAATGATATTCCGGCGCTGTGATATGGATACGACCAATTTACCCGTTTGCTTTGCTACACGCTCTGCCGTCCGGTGACGAATCCCCGTCTCTGATGAAGAGATAGATGAATCCGGGATTAACTGGGTATTGGCGTAAAGAATACGCTTCAAATCCTCGCTAAGAATAATGGCTCCATCCATCTTGGCGAGTTCGTACAGATAGTTTGGGGAGAAATCACAGTTAATTGAGAATCCCCCATCCACCACTTCCATTACTTCAGGGCTGTATCCTACAACAAGCAGTGCGCCCGTCTTGGCGCGCAGCACATTTTCCAGACCTTCGCGGAAAGGTGTACCTGGTGCGATCAGCCTTAACAACTCATTCATATTATCCAGTTGGCTCATATCTTTCATCTTGTTATGCCCCCTAATCTAAAGCAACCGCTAGTGCATCTGCCACGGTATTCACACCGATCAGTTGTATCCCGCGAGGATGTTTCCAGCCCTTTAAGCTTTTTTCTGGTAAAATGACTCGTTTGAAGCCCAGCTTTGCGGCTTCCTTCACTCGTTGTTCGGCCCGTGATACGGCTCGAACTTCACCTGTCAGACCGATCTCGCCAAAGATGACGTCATCCGGCTTGGTCGGTACATCTCTCAAACTGGATGCAATGCTGACGGCAACCGCCAAGTCTACAGCGGGCTCATCCAATCGTACTCCACCAGCCACGTTCAGATACGCATCCTGGGTCTGTAAAAACATGCCCATCCGTTTCTCCAGCACTGCAATGATCAGATTTAATCGATGCAGATCTACCCCTGTTGCCATACGGCGAGGAGAAGGAAAATGGGTCGTCGAGATCAACGCCTGTAATTCCACGAGCAGAGGACGTGTCCCCTCCATACTGGCAACTACCGTTGAACCTGCTACACCCAGTGGACGTTCCGACAAAAAGAGTTCGGACGGATTGCCCACCTCACGAAGTCCATCCTCGCCCATTTCAAAAATACCAATCTCATTGGTGGAACCAAAACGGTTCTTCACCGCACGCAGCAGGCGATACGTATGATGCCGTTCTCCTTCAAAATAAAGCACGCAATCCACCATATGTTCTAACATACGTGGACCAGCAATGGCACCTTCTTTGGTAACATGCCCCACAAGAACCGTTGCAATGCCTCTGCCTTTGGCAATCCGCATGAACCTTGACGTACATTCCCTTACCTGTGCAACACTACCAGGCGCACTGGTAACTTCGGGAAGATATACCGTCTGAATGGAGTCGATGACCAGAAAATGCGGCTGGATCTGATCCACCGCTTCCTCTACACGTTCCATATTGGTTTCACACAGTACATACAACTCGGCAGAGAGTGCCCCGAGACGGTCTGCCCGCAATTTGGTTTGCTTGACTGATTCCTCACCGGAAACATATAACACACGCAAACCCGAATGCGTCAAAGCATGAGACGTCTGCAACATCAACGTTGATTTACCAATACCCGGATCTCCGCCCACCAGAATGAGTGAACCCGGAACGATTCCGCCACCCAATACCCGGTTCAACTCTCCGATTCCAGTCTGTACACGCGGTTCCTGACCGCTATCTATATCTATGATAGGAAGCGGTTTATCTTTACTGTCAAACAGAGGAGAATTTCTCCCTTGTGTTTTGACCACCGTCTCTGTTTCTTCCACCATTGAATTCCATGACTGACAACCCGGACACTTACCGTACCACTTGGGGGCTTCATAGCCGCATTCCGTACATTGAAACTTGGTTTTAACTTTGGCCACTTCAGCACTCCTATAATTTAATTTTATAACAGCATTTTGCATTATTCGACGAATTTCACCCAAACTCCCTGACGTGCAGGGTTACTAAAAGTTTACCATTGTTTGAGATTTTTCGTAAAGGATTATCGCAAACTTTACACATGTTCCTGACATAATCATGTCCGTCTTCTGTCCAAAGTGCAAAAAATCCTCCCCGGCCGAAGCCGGGAAGGATTTGATTAAGGATTATGGATCAATACAAGCTGAAGTTTAACTCCAAAGCTTGCTAAATATTATTTAGTTTCGATTTCCTCATTGGTCGGAACGACCACGTCTTTTTTCGTAACAGACAGTGCACCGTTCTCTTCGTCGATGAGCAATGAATCCCCTTTGGTTACGTTACCTGTGAGCAACTCTTCGGACAATTTGTCCTCGATATGCTTCTGGATTGCCCGACGAAGCGGACGCGCACCGTAAGCTGGATCAAAGCCTGACTTCGCAAGGAAAGACTTGGCATTATCAGTGAGTTCGAAATCGACCTCATGTTCGAGCAGTCGTTTCCGAAGTTCTTCACTCATAAGCGTAACAATTTCAGCGATGTGTTTTTCTTCGAGTGAATGGAACACGATAATTTCATCAATCCGGTTAAGGAACTCTGGACGGAAGCTTTTCTTCAGCTCATCCATCACTTTCCCCTTCATGTTGTCATAATCTGCTCCTGCATCTACAACTGCAGTGAAGCCCAGTGTAGAGTTACGTTTGATCGCTTCGGCACCCACGTTGGATGTTAGAATGATCAGCGTATTGCGGAAGTCAACGACGCGACCTTTGGAATCCGTCAGACGACCATCCTCAAGCACTTGTAACAAGATATTGAATACTTCTGGATGTGCTTTCTCGATTTCATCGAGCAGGACTACGGAATATGGTTTGCGACGAACTTTCTCTGTCAGCTGGCCACCTTCTTCGTACCCAACATATCCTGGAGGCGCTCCGACAAGTCGGGAAGTCGAGTGCTTCTCACCATACTCGGACATATCAATCCGGATTACTGCATTTTCATCGCCGAACATCGCTTCAGCCAGAGCACGAGCAAGTTCTGTTTTACCTACCCCTGTAGGGCCGAGGAAAATGAATGAACCCATCGGACGTTTTGGATCTTTAAGTCCCGCACGAGCACGACGAACCGCACGGCTGACAGACTTCACTGCCTCATCCTGACCGATGACACGTTCATGTAGAATAGACTCCAGATTCATCAGACGCTGTGTCTCTTCTTCTTTCAGTTGGTTCACAGGAATTCCTGTCCAGCTGGCTACCACTTGTGCGATATCCTCAGGAGTAACCTCGGAATCGGTGCGACCTTGTTTCTCTTTCCACTGGTTCTTCGTTACATCCAGCTCTTCACGGATTTTTTGTTCCGTATCACGCAGAGCTGCTGCTTTTTCGAACTCCTGACTTTGAACTGCAGCGTCTTTTTCCTTACGGATATCTTCCAGACGGCTTTCCAGTTGTTTCAGGTTTGGTGGGATCGTGTAAGAGTTCAATCTTACTTTGGAACCCGCTTCATCAATCAGGTCAATCGCTTTATCTGGCAGGAAACGGTCTGTAATGTAACGGTCAGACAGTTTAACCGCCTGCACAATTGCTTCGTCCGTAATTTTCACGCGGTGATGCGCCTCATAACGGTCACGCAAACCGTGCAAGATTTGAATCGCTTCTTCCGGAGAAGGCTGATCTACAGTAATCGGTTGGAAACGACGCTCAAGCGCTGCATCCTTCTCGATGTATTTACGATACTCATCCAGCGTTGTTGCACCAATGCACTGCAATTCTCCACGGGCCAGAGCCGGTTTCAAAATGTTAGAAGCATCGATGGCACCTTCAGCTCCGCCTGCGCCAATCAAGGTATGCAATTCGTCGATAAACAGGACAATGTTACCTGCTTGGCGAATCTCATCCATGATTTTTTTTAGACGATCTTCGAACTCACCACGATATTTGGTTCCAGCGACTACAGAACCCATATCCAGGGTCATTACACGTTTGTCGCGCAATGTTTCCGGAATCTCATTTGCAATGATTTTTTGTGCAAGGCCTTCAGCAATCGCTGTTTTACCTACACCTGGCTCACCGATCAATACCGGGTTGTTCTTCGTACGACGGCTGAGCACCTGGATGACACGTTCAATTTCTTTACTACGTCCAATGACCGGGTCAAGGTTATTCTCTCTGGCGTATGCCGTGAGGTCACGTGCCAGACTGTCCAGCGTTGGTGTGCTTACATTGGCAGGTGTGCCATTATGGCTGGATACAGCTTCACTGCTGCCAAGCAATTGCAGCACTTGTTGACGTGCTTTGTTCAGGCTAATTCCTAGGTTATTGAGCACACGTGCTGCAACACCCTCGCCTTCACGAATCAATCCAAGCAGGATATGCTCTGTGCCTACATAAGTGTGGCCCAATTTACGAGCTTCATCCATAGACAGTTCAATTACTTTTTTCGCACGTGGCGTATATGCAATGTTGGTAGGTTGCTCTTGGCCACGGCCAATTAGCGTTTCTACTTCATCCTGAATTTTTTCCAATCCGAGTCCCAGGCCGATCAGTGCTTTGGCTGCGATGCCTTCGCCTTCACGAATGAGGCCGAGCAAAATATGCTCAGTACCGATGTTATTATGACCGAGACGGACAGCTTCTTCCTGCGCGAGTGCGAGCACCTTTTGGGCCCGTTCCGTAAATCTTCCAAACATCATATCTCCTGCACCTCCATGGTTTTGGATAAAACGAGGTCATGTAATGAAATAACCGTCGTATTCTTCATATCATTTTTGTTTGCAGCCGTGCTGCGAATAAAGTCATTCGGCATTTGTACATGCCTTATTATATAAAAGCCGCAATGCGGCATGAAACCATAATTCAATACTATATCAGGCTAAACTAGGACTGCTTCGCTGCATTAATCGTATCACGAATCAACTGAGCACGGTATATGTCACGCTCATCTGTGCGCATATCTTCCCCGAATGTTTTCTGCAAAAATCCCGGCTGTGTCATCACATTCAACTCATTCATTACCGTGATGGACAGTCCATCCAACAATCCGAGATCCACGCCAAGGCGTACATCCGATAAGCGCTGTGCAGCTTCCTTGGAATCAACAATAGCTGCATGAGACAATATGCCATAAGAACGCATGACACGATCCGTAATCCGCAGTCTGGAGTCGGTAATTAACCGTTCTCTGGCTGTACGTTCATGACCAATCATCTGTAACACAACACCATGCAGGTTCTCAATGACTTCCTGTTCGGTCTGTCCCAATGTAATCTGGTTCGAGATCTGGAACAGGTTACCCATCGCCTCGCTACCTTCACCGTATATTCCTCTTACCGTCAATCCCACTTGGGAAACTGCGGTTAGAATACGGCCTATCTGTTGTGTCATCACCAGGGCAGGCAAGTGCATCATAACCGATGCTCTAACACCTGTACCTACATTAGTAGGACAGCTGGTTAAGTATCCTCTGCGATCATCAAAAGCATAATCCACGTGCGCTTCAAAAGCATCATCTATTGCGGAAGCTTTCTCCCAGGCTTCTTTCACCTGGAACCCCGGATAGAGGCACTGGATACGAAGATGATCCTCTTCGTTAATCATAATACTGACTGACTCATCCTCACTGAGAATAACCGCACCATTCCTGGATTCATTCGCAAGACTTGGACTGATGAGATGTTTCTCCACCAGCACCCGTTTGTCGAGTTCGTCAATATCGATCAGATCCAACGTATGAAAATCCCCAAAGGCATGAACGTCATCGTATTGAAGTACTTCGCTCAGCTTATTCAGCACCTCTTCCGATTGCTCATTGGAAGCCAGCATCGGAAACGGAACATGCTGAAGGTTGCGTGCAATCCGGACACGGCTGCTAATGACAATTTCGGAATCAGCCGCATCACTGCGCATCCAGTCGCTGAGCGCCTTCTCTGTAAAGCGCAGATTAGGCATTACGCATCCCTCCTACTCATGACAAACTTTACTCCTGAGCTATTCCTTTTTCAAGTCCTCTGATCTGGTCACGGATCTGGGCCGCCTCTTCAAATTCCTCTTGCGCGATGCTCTCTTGGAGCTCACGCTTCAGATCAGCGATTTGCCGTTTCACCTTGATGCGACCACCAGCTCGTGCAGGCACTTTGCCTACATGGGACGTATTACCATGAACCCGCTTGAACAAAGGATCCAGACGACTGTCAAAATATTTATAACATGAACTGCAGCCGAACCGGCCTATCTTACTAAATTGTGCGTACGTCATACCACACTCTTCACATTGAAGAGCTTTTGCAGGTGGTGTTCCTGCCGATCCACTTTTGCCGGCTGGATCAAAATCAAGCAATCCGGACAACAAGTTGTGAATGGAAAACCCACCTGCTGTTCCAGGGATCATTTCCCCTTTTTCACGGGCACATGACTCACAAATATGGAATTCCGTCTTCTCTCCATTTACGATCTTCGTAAAATGAAGTGTCGCCGGACGTTTATTGCATTCTTGGCACAGCATATTGATGTACCTCCTTTGACCCCGATAGTTTTCATTTACCGAGCAAAGATATTAACATCGCCTTCAACATTCTGGCACGAATTTGATCCCGGTAAGGAAGTTTGACCAATATAACCTCTCTAGATACAGCAGCTCGCATCAACCCGGCTTCCCGTTTGTTCAAGAAGCGCGCTTCTTCCAGTTGATAGATCAGACCTTCGGCAGCTGTCTGCCCGATCTCTTCACCAATACTATGGTGCAAATGATTATGCAGAGCTGATTGGGCCGGTAATTCAATGCGCTGTATGCGAACATAACCACCACCGCCGCGTTTACTCTCTACCAGGTATCCCTTCTCGAGTGTAAAACGTGTGCTGATGACATAATTGATCTGGGAAGGTACACATGAGAATTGATCTGCCAGATCATTACGCTGAATTTCAACCATTCCTTCGGGACTTTCATGCAAAATACTCTTCAGATATCGTTCGATAATATCAGAGATATTACGCATCCAATCATCCTCCACTGTCTGAAACGTTAAGTCAATAAGGACCCACACGCCCCCACAGAGTACACCTTCTCTACCCATTTAACCAATCAGGGAAACAGCGAATCTTGCTTCCACAGGTGTTAACAGGAGAGCGAAGGAAGCACGAAGGTCCTTTAATATTCCCTTGATCCTCCGATGAAATGAATCCCGTATATTGGCGATCATGCATCAGATTGTAGAAAGAAAGCTACTTAAGTATTAAACCTTTAGTTGACTTTGACTTTCTTTGACTTTATAACCATTATAACATATTTTGTGGTTTTGCCAAGTGGGGTCACTATTCATTTTTTACGATTTTACACGAAATATTCCCCAGACACAAAAAAACCTCCCCAAAATTGCTGGAGAAGTCCATTTGTCTTTCAATCACGCCGTATTTCTATATAAGCTAATCAAGTTAAATGGAGCAGTGGGAATAGTCATCAGAAGAAATCGAGCAAATAGGTTTCCCGTTCAGGAATCGCTTGTTCCAAAGCCTTGATTGCTGTGTTCGGTCCGTGAATTCTTCCGATTCGTGCCATTTCCGTTGGTCTGCGATATCCCATGAGCACCGCGGTAAGGGATTGAATATCCACCTTAATGATCTGATCATCAGTAATTGGCTCCGATGTTTTCCATATGGACGCTGTTCCGTTCATTGCTACGTTTAATTGCCATACCCCTTCATTCCATGGAGCGTGGGCATCTTCTACCTGAAGTACAATCTGAACCGGTGAGTCCTGGCTTGCAAATGGATACTGGGATATAAACTGCTCTACACTAACGATACGCGCCATAAAATAAGGTACAATCTCCTGCTGAATCCGTGGGTTATCCAATTGGAAGGCAAGCGTATCACTGGCAGGCGCCTGCAACGTAACTTCCTGGATCATGGAATCATGGTTAGCAATAAAGGTCCACAGCCCTTGCCTAGCCTCTTCATTCAGATAGATGATCTCTTTAATGGTAAATTTATTTTCCTTAACCTCATATAAAAGATAACCTTGTGCTGCATCAGCTTCATCGTAATATACAGCCTTCTGGCTGGTCCCATTAACAAGAACTGAATTCTCCCACCTTGCATCATCCCGAACCAGAGTTCCGTTATAACGCTCAGCATAAGCACTGTATACTTCCTTTAATATGCTGAGGCCCGGATCCCCACGCCGAATTGTTCCAGGTGTCGCTTTTTTCTGAGGCAAATGAGCTGTAGGTACTTTATAACGTTTAAATTCAACATACGTCTCCCATCCATACTTCCGATAGAAACCAAAAGAGAATGGATGCAAGAATGATATGCTCTGTTTGTTACGATTCATTTCTTCCAACGCATGCTTCAGCAGACCCGCTACCCAGCCTTTGCGTCTATACTCTGGCCAGGTGGCAACACCCGCAATACCGCCCATCTCGAACGATCTGCCATGAATATAGGTTTGAAAAGGAATGATGTGAAGTTTGGCTCCTAGCTGCCCGTCCTCATATACACCCCATATATCCTGTGACGAAAATTGACTCCGCCGTTTTTCTTTCTGTTCTTCACTCATTACTACTTGAAAAGCATATTCGGAGAGTGCCATCGCCGGTTCAAAATCATCTACCGTCAATTTCTGAATTTCCATGTTGTCCTACACCCCATTCGCTAGAGTTATATCAATCCAAATCATGGCCTGATATCTGATATATGTACCCCTTAGAGTGTGTCAGAGGATTCTTACAAAGTCAAATAAGAGATGCTTCCGCATCCCCTAAAATAAACAAATAAAAACCACCACCGAATAACATCGGCAGTGGTTCTTCGCTTGGCGGCGTCCTACTCTCCCAGGACCCTGCGGTCCAAGTACCATCGGCGCTAGAGGGCTTAACGGTCGTGTTCGGGATGGGTACGTGTGGAACCCCTCCGCCATCGCCACCAAACGCGATTTGTCGAAGCATAGCTTCTTAAAATCAGATATGGAACTGAAAATCATACACACGTTCTGTGATGTACCAATTTTCATTTCAGAGATCGTTCTCTGAAAACTAGATTCGAAACGAAACATGCGAATTATCACTTGCTATTGGATAAGCCCTCGACCGATTAGTACTGGTCAGCTCCATGCATTGCTGCACTTCCACCCCCAGCCTATCTACCTCGTCGTCTTCAAGGGGTCTTACATACTGGGAAATCTCATCTTGA
>NZ_PJFA01000021.1:0-66548 GCF_002843485.1 Paenibacillus sp. BGI2013 | reverse complement strand
TCCCAGTGTGGCCGATCACCCTCTCAGGTCGGCTACGCATCGTCGCCTTGGTGAGCCGTTACCTCACCAACTAGCTAATGCGCCGCAGGCCCATCCCCAAGTGACAGATTGCTCCGTCTTTCCAGTTTCCTTCAGGCGAAGAAAACAACTATTCGGTATTAGCTACCGTTTCCGGTAGTTGTCCCAAACTTGAGGGCAGGTTGCCTACGTGTTACTCACCCGTCCGCCGCTAACCATCAGAGAAGCAAGCTTCTCTTCAAGTCCGCTCGACTTGCATGTATTAGGCATGCCGCCAGCGTTCGTCCTGAGCCAGGATCAAACTCTCCAATAAAGTATTGAAAAGAGCGATAAGCTCATTTTGAATCTGACGAGATTAAAAATCTCATTTGTGCTCCAGTCGATTCAAGCCAAGGCTTGTCTCAAACTTTCGCGTTCATTCTGCAAGCAGAATGTTTACTCACTCGTTGTTCAGTTTTCAAAGATCAAACTTGTTTTCGTTACCGAATGTTGTTCTCTTCAGCAACTCTTATATAATATCATGTCCGAACCAACTTTGCAAGCTCTTTTTTTAAGTTTCTTTCGAAGCTTATTTCAATCGCTTGCCGCACCGTATATCTCGTGTTTTTTTGGCCGGAAATAGAGTATACCATGTAGAACACACACTTGTAAAGAGTTAATTTCAAAACTTATCAAATCCACGATCTAACCATATTAAGGACCTTCAATCTACCATGAACTCTTAGGTTCAATTTTATTATCCTGCAGCTTAATCTTCTTTATTTAAATCTGTCTTTCTTCTATATATAAGAAGGCAACCCTCTCAACTCTTATATTCGAGACGAAAGGGTTACCTTCTATAGTAATCTATATTTATTTCCGTTCTACTTTATATCCTTTATCCTCAAGCAGTTTCACGATGCCGTGATCGCCCAAGTAGTGTGCCGCACCAACAACAATGAAATACTCCTCACCTTTGCCGTTTTTCAAGTAACCATCGATTTTGTCCGCCATACCAATGTTACGATCAACCAGCATTGCTTTGTTATATTCCTCGTTAGTGGAGAAGCTGTTTGTCAGTTCAAGCAGTTGCTCGTCATTACCCGTTTTCCACATCTCAGCCATTTCTTTCACACTGTTATCCAACACGTCGAAGTTTTCGATTGTCGCTTTCAGTGTTTCCTCTTGTGTTTCTTTGGAAAAGTCGTTAAACATGCCAAGTTGAGATTGATAACTCTCCAGCTCGATAACTGGAAGTTTGCGCTCGATCGCTTTCTGGATGAAATACAGATCCACTCCTGCTGACGCTTCGTATCCTGCCGTTGTGGACTTCAAACTTGCAAGTGTGCTCTCTACTACCCAAGGCTTAAATGCATCCAAGGCGTTAGACTCCAGACCATTTTTCTTCAATACATCACCCAGCTTAGTATACGTTTCACTGGAGATGTGATCTTTCAGTGTTGTTCCATCTTGATACGAACCCAGACTTAGAACCAGCTTTTGCTGCTCTTCATCAGCGGCTTTGCTAATATCAATCTCTACCCCGAGATAGTCAGCTTCCGCAAAGGCTTCTTCAAACTCCGGACGCAATGGATAGAAGCTCTCATCCGCAATATGCATGGACCCTACCAGATAGACCGTGTTGCCATTGCTTTCAACTTCCCACATGAAGCCACGTCCACCGGTTTGCGCAGTTTCAGTTGCTCCACCTTTGGATACCAGTAGCACGGTGCGCGTTGCAGCATCCCAGCGAACTTCATAACCCGCTGCATCACCGACGATGCGGATTGGCGCATACGTTACACCGTTGATACGTGTAAGCTTGCTTTTGAGTGTAATCGTTTTGCCATCTACTACAGCCGTGATCGTATCATCTGTCGCAGTTGTTAGCTTCACATCCATAGCTTCCAGCGTAGTCCGCAGTGGAACTAATGTTGTACCTTTCTCCAGGATCGGCGCTCCTGTAGCATATTTCACAGCTTCGTCATTAACCTTGACGGAAGTTCCTTGTGGAGCAGCCATAGCTGGTACTGCAGATGCGAGCAACCCTACCGAGATTGTAAGAGATAAGAGCATGCGTTTCCAATTCTTCATATTATGTATCCTCCTTTAAGGAATATAGTTGCCAATCCATTTTTTAATAGAATAGACATACTTAGATACTACGGTTAAAGATGGGAATTGGTGCCACTCCGCAAACGGAGCAGCACTTTCTCCCTTCATTACTCTCATTAGATAAGAAACAATAAAAACGAAACCGTCGTATAGGTTTAATGCTAGATATTCGCAAAATCCAAGCTATGCCAAGATAAATAGATACTGATCAGAGCCAGGAAAAAGAATGCTATAGAAACCTTCGGATTGCCCCACAGCTTCACTCCATATGCGACGAAGAAAATAGCGATAGCTAATTTAGAGATGCTTTGGTAGTTGCCCTGCTCTGAAAAGGCTGAACTGCTAAATACAATTGAAAGTAGTAGTGTAGTCAGGATCGATCAATGCTTTAAACCACAGATTTTCCCTCAAAAACTGTATATAGAACCCTTTTAACTGCTGCATGATCATCGACCCTCTCCTGAACTCGATTTAATATGACCACCGACACAGCACACCACTTGTCATAATTAGTGAGAAAAAGTCATCAATAAAGCTTATCTATCAGGACATATTTTCATGATAAGTAGGAAAAAGCGCAAAACTCATTTTGCATCTTCATATATGATAATGTATACGGATTTTTTCGATATTTTATCTTAATTATACATAGCAAAAAGACCACTATCTAGTATTAGATAACAGTCTCATTTTAGAATACTTTATTCATTTAAATTAAAATCATTCCGTCTTCTATTCTTCTACAGAAACATAAATACTTAATGGTATGCGAATTGCCGCTATCTCAAAACCAGTTAGAATCATAATCCAGTGATCTTTCCTTCCCTTCTTTCTCTAGTAATATGTTCAGGAAAACATCAAGCAGCTCCTATCAGCTTGAGTACAACTAAAAATATTGCTGGGATAATCGAATTGATGGAATTAAATATTCAGTGAACGATGATATTCGACCATATATTTCTGATAGCTCCTTCTAAAGTAAGTAGAAGCTGGATCCTTATTCTTGCTGCTTCATTCGGAAAGAATCTCACAATTTTTGTGCTTCGGCATGTAGTTGTCATGATTCATCCTCTGGTATAGAGTCTAACTAATCTTCTTGCACATTTCGGTACAGTTTATCTAATATCATTTTTAACTGATTTAATTCATCGTGTTCCAAACCTCGTGTAACATAGTCATGCGCGTTTTTAACTGTTAACAACAGCTTTCCTTTAACTTCTTGACCTTTAGAGGACAAATATAAATAATGTGAGCGCTTATCCTGATCATGAACAATACGTCGAACCATGCCCTTGCGTTCTAAAGAATGTATCATTCTCACTACCGTTGTTTGATCCCGATCGATGGCCTCCGCCAGCTCTTTTTGAGTCATAGCTTTATCTATATCAAGACAGGAGATAATGCTCCACTGCTCCGGTGTCACCTTGTAGGGCTTTAATTGTTTCGTAAAATAGTTTGTAAGCTTAACATCTGTACGATGGATCAAGAAGCCGGTAATATTATATAAGTCCATTGTAGTACCCTCATTTATCATTTTCTTAAATCAAATATAGTCGATCTCTCAAAGGTTACACATGAAATCCGTCAAAAATTCGTTAATTTCGTTTAGAAAAAATGATACATGGATACAATCAAGCTAAGTATGAACAAAATGAGTGCTGGAATGGCCTTCTGAATCGGATCTTTAGCTAAGACTATTAAAGTAAGCGCTCCAGCAAGCATTGTTCCGGCTAGAAGCGAACCAGCTAAAATTGCTGCGACAGGCATCCAGATGCCAACGATCATACCAGCTGCCCCCACAATCTCGAACGAACCAGTCAAAACATTAAAGAACGATGGCAGTCCAAAACGTTTAAACTCATTGGCCATTTTACCGGAAATAATTTTGCTTCCTGTAAAAAGGAAAAAACCACCTAATAGAACCTGTAAAACTGTGATAAAAATGAACATATCTACCCCTCTTTCATAAATTTATGCATATGAATTTAATATATGCTATAGCATGTATTTTGTTTGAAATTTTATATATTGTCAACCCTAAAATAAAGGTTTATAGATTATAGCCCTCTTATGTCCTTTTAATTTTTCTTAGATTATCGTTCCAAAGGAAGCTTTCTTTTTCACATATCGTTAATATTTTTAGCATGGATAATTCAATTTCTGTTCTTTGTTGAACTGTGGTAAATTTCTCTGTAATCAGCCAATTAAAAGCCTATGCTTCTTACTTTCAATAAATTTAGTAACAAACAAAGGTAATTTACTTAACTTATTGTCAATTCGACCTACGGAATGTAATTTAGCTTGTTTATACAAAAATCAACCATCCCAAATTAAATATAACTTCTAAGTAATTATTCGTTCTTGACTGTTTGTATCGAACATAATTAAACAACATGTAGCGCGTTCAACATTAAATTGGCCACCAATGGCTGCAAGCTAATTTCAAAAAGAGATATGCATATTTATGGATAAATATGCATATCTCGCTAATTATGACAACACACAACACCTTCAAACACTCAACCTAGATCTTATATGCCTTCATGGCTTTAAACAATTCCTTAAAGGTTGGGCGTTTACCGTACATCAACACACCTGTGCGATAGATTTTGGCTGCAAGCCATCCGAAGATGATAATGGATAAAATAAGAATCGCTAAGGACGTTAGAATTTCCCAAGTTGGCGCAACTCCTGCGCCGATTCGTACCAGAATCGCGGTCGGCGACGTGAATGGAATGAAGCTTGCGATTTTCAACAACAGAATGTTCGGCGTAGAAATACTGAAGATGGCAATATAGAAGGAAACAAGCGACAACATCGTAATCGGCAGAACAGCCTGACCGAGTTCTTCAGTACGGCTTACCATTGAACCAATGGCAGCAAACAACACGGCATACAGGAAGTAACCCAGAATGTAGAATATGAGTCCGTACACAATAACCGCAATATTCACATCACTTACACTCATATTGAAATCACCTAATACTGCACGGTTATGCGGCAACAAGATATTTCCGGCAACCACCGCTCCGAAGATCCCGATTTGCAGCATCCCCACCATGAAAATCCCGATGATTTTACCAAACATCTGACTGAGCGGTGATACACTCGTAATCAGAATCTCCATAATACGTGAGCTCTTCTCAGCTGTGATCTCAGAGGCAATCATGTTACCTGTCATCATCGTTGAGGTAAACAGCAGGATGATCAGCAAGTACACCACAATATAGTTAATCGGGCTCATTTTACCTTCAGACTCAGTACCTGCTCCGCTCTCATCTGTACTCAAACTTTGCTCAGTGAGCTTCACAGGTGTTGTAATCAGTTCCTTCTGCTCCGCTGTGAGTACATCCTTCACAACCACATCCAGCTTCACACTCTGCAACGCTGCTTCAATGGATGCAATGATCTGAGGTGATACGTCTTCTGCTGAATATAGAATGGGCTGCGGGAACTCTTGCCCGGAAACAGCTTCAAACTTCAGATAACCATCGGTAAGCCCAGCTTCCGCATCTGCTTTAAGGGCCGCCTCATCCTTGTCTCCACTGGCAATGAATCGATAGGCCTGATCTCCTTGAGCCGCAGAGAAGCTCTCCAGTTTCTCGGAAACTTTAGGCTGCCCTGTACTCAGAAGACCAATATTTACAGGATTACTGCTTGAAGCTCCACCAATGGAACCCCCGTTGAATAAGGTAATGAAATACGGAACATTGAGTCCGATTGAAATTAAAAGTGCAAGTACAATGGTCGTTACCATGAATGATTTCGTTTTAACTTTGTTTTTAAATGTAAAACCCGTAATCGTTCCCATTTTATTCATTCGACTCACCTACCTCACGAATAAAGATTTGGTTAAGCGTTGGTTCCTTCAGTTCAAAGTGTTCCACTGTCGTCTGAGTCATAGCTGTTCTCAGAATCTCTTGAGCCGCTTCCACCTGACTAATATGTATCAGGTAACCACGCTCATTCCGCTCGACTTTCTTCACACCAGGCAACTGTTCAAGTCCTTCCACACTACCAATCGTACCCAGGAATACCTGTTCACGCGGATACCGGCTCTTGATCTCCTTGATCTCTCCTTGTACCACCGTGTTGGAACGATGCAGAATGGTGATCTGACGACACAACTCTTCAACGTGCTCCATACGGTGTGTTGAGAACAGAATGGCCGTGCCTTCGTCTCGCAATTCTTTGACGGTGGACTTGAGTAATTCCACATTCACAGGATCCAGTCCACTGAACGCTTCATCCAGAATGAGAATCTGCGGTCTATGCACTACAGCCGCGATAAAGCCCATTTTCTGCTGATTACCCTTGGATAACTCCTCGATCTTCTTATCGTAATACTCAGGTACCTCAAACCGGTTCAGCCAGTACTTGAGGCTCTGATCTGCGTCCTTACCATTCATGCCACGAAGTCGTGCCAGGTAATTAATCTGTTCGCTGACTTTCACCTTCGGGTACAATCCGCGCTCTTCCGGAAGATAACCCATAATCTGTTGCAGCTCCGTATTATAGGGCTTGCCGTTGTACAGGATATTCCCTCCGTCCGGGTGAATCAGTCCAAGCACCATACGCATTGTTGTTGTTTTACCTGCACCATTGGCTCCGAGCAGTCCGTAAATCTCCCCCTCTTTTACATTGAGCGTGACTCCATTAACGGCTGTTTTGTCTGCATATTGCTTGACGACTTGCTTCAATTCCAATCGGTTCATCATTTATCGTCTCCCTTCGGTTATTTCCACTGTACGGGTGCATACCCGGCAATCCAGAATGCCAGCACTTCATCCAATTCCAAGTTACGGATTCTCAATACCCGGTTATTGGACAGCTCCAGCCTCTCCTGCGCCTCGCTGACCCGGGTTGTAATTACGCGAACCAGACCTCCCTCTTCTATAGAAGATTCCACAACACCAGGAATACTTTCTGGCCTTAAATCTCCTTCATACCAGACTTCTTTCCACTGATCGAGCACCATATCTTTCTCGGCCATCCCCAGTGACTGACCACGGTGCATCAATACGATGTAATCCGCAAGCCTTTTGACTTCGTCTGCAATATGTGTGGCAATCAGAATCGTGGTGTCTCCCCCCGCCATGAAGGTACGGAACTGCTCAACCATCACTTTCCAGGCAAAGGGGTCCAATCCTGATGAAGGCTCATCCAAAAGCAATAGTCTTGGGCGAGCTGCAATTGCAGCTGCAATCTCAAATTTCCGCCTTTCTCCCTTGGACATCTTGTTCAGCTTCACATCAACAGGTACTTCCATATCCTGAATCAGTTGATCGAACAACTTCATATCCCAACGTGGGTACCAGTACGCCCGGAAATGGGCCGCTTCTTGTGCTGTTATCCGGTTCTCTTCTGAACCAGCGTTATCTGCCACAAAACCAATCTGTTGTCTCAGTTCAATAGGAAGTGGCCCATCATGTTCCTGACCAAACCATATAATCTGCCCAGCATCTGGCAGCACCACTTGCTGTAACATGTTAAGAAGGGTGCTTTTGCCTGAACCGTTGTGACCGAGAATAGCCACTATATACCCTTCCGGGATGGTCAGATCAATTGGGCCGATAACTCTGCGTTTTCGCATTTTGGATACGCCGTTCAACTGGATTGCTATGGGTTCCACGTATGAATCACTCCCTTACTTCACGTAAATAGCCTTCAGGACTTCCCGGAATAGGCTCTCCATCTCTTCTTCCGTACAGCCTACCGATTTCCCGGACTGCACCGCTGCCTGCATCGCTTCCTGTGCGGCCTTTAATCTATAATTTTCTCTGTCACCGGCTTCTACCTGGGCCACAAATGTACCTGTCCCCTGCTTCGTACGAAGCAAGCCTTCATTCTCCAGATCCTGATAGACCCGTCTAACCGTAATAACACTGCAATTCAGTGCTCCGGCGAACTCACGAATGGACGGCAAATGTGTTCCCTCCCCCAACTGACCCGTAATAATTAACGATCTTAACTGATTTTCAATTTGGTGGTATAAAGGTTCAGCGCTATTTTCATTAATTTGAATGGGTATTTTCACATCTTGCACCTCGCCCTCCGGTACACTCCAGTCTGTTACCTGACCGTGCCGGTTTCATCCTGTATTCGTACATAAGCTCAATTCTCATTTTAATTCAAATCCCGATGAACCAGCTTCTTCAGCGTAAAACGACTAGACAGCCATAATCCCGCTACGCCAGCCACCAGAGAAATCCACATGATCGGGGAAAGCAGCCCCCATGATTTACTTCCATCCATTACAATCCGCAATCCGTAACTGCCTGATATTCGAATCAGTATGGATATGCCAATGGCGAATGGTATAAAAAGCATACTGAGAAGCAAGTATTTCTTGCCACTGTTCAGAAACTCTCCGTAAATATAGAACCCTGTTACCAAAAGGCCATAACCTGTACAGGTAAGGCTAAAGGCCAGATACTGATCCCATCGGAATCCTTCGGCATGAAGATTAACCACGTATAACGATCCGTAGAAAAAGATTCCATTGTACGTAAACGCCATCAGAGACTGCTGTAGCCTGGACCACATCACCACTTGTTCAGGAATGGGAATTCTACGATAGTAGGCCAGCATCTGCGTATAAGAATCTTCCTGTATGTAACGGAAGGAGCGCCTGCAGAACATAAACCCTTGAAATGGCAACATGATTAAAAAGAAGGAATCCACTACTGGATTAATAATATCTGTCTGTTGTTGTCCTAAAAACATCACACCGCTCATACCACCAGTGTATATCATGAATAATGCAGACCATAGCCATTGGAGCCTATCCTTACTCATCTGGCTGCGGGTCAACCACCACGCCTGCTTCCATTCGTTCATATGCATGCCTGCCTTTCACCTGTCATTCACTCATGTTGCTTACTGTGATTACTGTATATATCAATATACACAGTATACAGACCTATTTCTCATCCCGTCAACCCCTAATTTTCCTGAATCAGGAAGACGGGATGGGACACAGTACGAATTTACGTTAAAATAAATTATAGTAACGAATCATAGAAAGGAAGGTTACAGCTATGGATTGGCTGGTAGAGATCGGATTTGTCCTCCTTTTCCTTATCGTCGTAATCTGGTTGGTCCTCCGGGATGAGCCTCATCGTCATTCTGCCAAAAAAGGCAGACACCGCATCCGCCGTAACAACGGTTATACCGACTCTGCTTCGGGATATCCGGTCATTATGGGAGATGACTCCTACGATCGACATGCCAAACACACATCGGATCACAAACATCATGAGTCGGATTCTTCATCAGACACACATTCTCATCATAACAGCGATAGTGGTAGCAGCAATGACAGCAGTGGGGATAGTGGCGGCGGAGACAGTGGGGGTGGCGGGGATTAAACATCATTTCCCAATCACAAAAGAAGGGCTGTACCTGTTATTGTGTAAACACAATTCGGGTACAGCCCTTTGCCGCTCTCTAGCACCTGTTAGAAGAAGAGGCCTTACGATTAAACGAGGTTATAGCCACTAGGCAGACTGCGATCCCTGCGGATTGCGCGAATCTGAGCCAGCGTTAACCGTTGATTGGTGGAGATCAGGGATTCCACGTCATTGCCACGGATCAGATCATCCAAATCTCTCAAGTTGGTGTTGCCTCGGAAGACTCGGAATCCACCTTGGAAGTTAGGACGTGTAAACACAACCAGTGTTGCATTGGAACTTGTTGAGAAAAAGCGCAGGCTCTCCACCCCATCCAAAATATTGTCCAGGTTACGAAGACCCGTGTTGCCACGATAGATGCGGCTTCTCCCTCTGTAGTTCTCTTCTGAATACACGGTAAGACGTGGATACGTCTGACTGACGTTGACTGTTTTTTTCATTTTGTTTCCCCCTCTCGAACTCATTCTATGAATGAATGAGAGAGGAAGCGTGGACGAATGATCTGCTAGATTCGTCCATTTTCATATTTTCAGAAGAGAGTAGTGACGCACGCCCGAGTAACCGGAGGTTATATCTCTACTTTTATACGCCGAGGATAACTTCCCATACCGGACGTGTATGACCACCAGGATATAAGAGATATAGAAGAACATACACAACAACACCTGTTAGCGCTGACCCGAACCAGATCATGGACGTGAACTTACCCCAGCGGCGATGTTTTCCGAACTTCTTTTTGAACCCCAGCACCAGTGTGGAGATGCCAAATATCGCTGCCACGGTAGCCAGGATAATATGAAAGATCAGAAATATCCGATAAAAGATCTCCAGATCCGGGTCCCCGCCCCAAGCTGTATTACCCACGAACACTGTACGAGACATATAGATCACAAAGAAGATTAGAGCTGCAATCGCACCTGCTACCATGGCGGACTGATGAGCCTCACGTTTACCCCGAATAATCAGTACCCATCCAATCCCCACCAGTACTGCACTAATCACAATGAAAGAAGTACTGATCGTTGGTAGCCAAAAATACATATCCATCGTGTGTTCCCCCTCTTGTCAGAACATTACTTCATTATTTGGCAGCCGGATTGAGCGGCCCCCCTGCGCCTCCTGCAGGATAAGAATCATCATCATCTTCCTGCTTCTCTTTCCGATACCATTGGAAAAAGACATAGGCTAACATCGAGGCGAAGATTCCTTCCTGAATAAACTTCATTACAATGCCACCGACCTGCTGATCTTCCTTCGCGGAAGACAGGAAGTTGAAGAACGCAGGCCCACCGAATGAGCGAAGTAACGCCGTAGAATCTCCAGACACACAATACCGCATGGCTTCAGCCCATACTGCCGGGTTGCTGTACGTCTGATACAACGGCTCGGACGCAAAAATAATCAATCCACACGCAGGCGTAAGCAGTACCATATTCAGAAAAATAAAACCGATCTTGGATAACCCCGATGCTTGTCTGCCTTCTGGCAACGGATTCAGCAATGTCCACCACATGAGCATCGAGGTGATGAACAGTGCAATATAATACAACCGGTGAACGGTAAAATTCAGCATGACGTAATCATGTACAATCGGTAGGTGATACAGCGAGAACAGCCCGTTAAAGAGCACTGCCGCAACGATCGGATGAGCCAGGAACGATAGCTGGCGTGTAGGCAACCAGCGTACGATTCTGCGCCATACCCAGATCGGCAAACCTTTCATCATCAGCGGCGGAGCTACCAGATAGGAGAACGCCATACTTACCATGTGGAAGCTAAACATCACGTGACCAAGCAGATTAAAGGGTCCAGCTTGAGCCAGATACAGGACAAACAGCCCTGTAATAAACATGATTTTCTGTGCAGCAGTCGCAGGTTCGGCATCCTTTATTTGCTCACTTAACGGTCCCACAAGTACCAGATAAGCCGCAGCAATGATCAGAAATAAAGCCAATATAAGCGGACTCCATAAATCGTTGAAGCTAAAATATTGCAACCCGAGCATACGGGAAACCTCCCCGTGACCTGATTTGGTTGTTGCCTTCATTACTTTGTGAAGATTCATTCGCCAAAAAGGGGAAAAGACGGCGGCATTGCGCCGCCGCCATCTCTTTTACCACCAGACCCAATAGAGTGCCATAATGATGCACGTAAAGGCTACGAAAAAGCCAAAGGCCATGAACAGAATCGGCATCAAGTGCCCTTTGTCCTTCAAGTGCATCCAATAACCCAATTGAACGAATACTTGAAGAATAGCCATGACGAGCAAAATAATAATGATAAAGGTTGTGTTGACCCCTCCGGCAGAAGCAGCCGCAAACGCAATCAGCGTAAGAATAATGGAGAAGATAAACACCACGACGTGTTTCTGTGGCCCTTCCGTCCGGTGACGGTGTTTCACAGGCTGTTGATCTGTCTTATCCTGTGCCGACATGTGCTACCCCACCTTTCCGAGCAGGTACACGACCGTAAAGATGAACACCCATACCACGTCAATAAAGTGCCAGTACATTGCGGAGACGTATACTTTAGGTGCGGTTACGACCGTCAATCCTTTTTTGAACAGCTGACCGATAATGATTCCGATCCACACAATACCAAAAGCAACGTGGGCTCCGTGGAACCCGACCAGTGTATAGAATGCTGAACTGAATGCACTCGTGGTCATGCCAAACTCTTTATGTTTCACATACTCGTAGAACTCGTAAATTTCCAGTGCGAGAAATCCCATACCCAGTACTACCGTGATGCCAAGCCACAACGCCAGTGCATCTCGCTTGCCCTTATGCATGGCCTGAATCGCAAATACACTTGTCAAACTACTGACCAAGAGAATGAACGTTGCGGCGGCCACAAGTGGCAGGTGGAACAGTTCATTCGCCGTAGGTCCATCATTGGTTTGGCCACGAAGAGCCAGGAAGGTAGCAAAGAGTGTACCGAACAGTACCGTCTCGCCGCCAAGGAACAACCAGAAGGCGATAAGCTTGTTACGGCCTTCCAGCGTTGCTTTCTCCGGTTCATGCGGCAATTTGTCGTTCACCGGTTCGGCATGTGAGGTTGTCATGTTCTAGCCCCCTTCTCATCCTGATCCTCCGGTTCAATATGCCAGCCATGATCATCATAAAGTGAACGAAGTGCCATTGCACCAAATGTGATTACGAGACCAATAATAACTACAATATAATTGTTGAAAATGACATTCATAAATGCATTACCAAATTCATCATTGCTGAACATCAAGCCAAGTCCGGCGATAAAGATACCTACTGACATTACAAACGGCAACGGCGTTGCTGAAGGCATATGAATCGAACCTACAGGTTCTGCCGGTGTCATCTCCGTATGTCCTGCCATTTTTTCCTTCCAATATGCATCAATTCCGCGTACCAGCGGCGTCTGCTTGAAATTATATTCCGGCGGCGGAGATGGAATAGACCATTCCAGTGTACGGCCGTCTTCCCACGGATCGTTTGGCGCGCCAGCCGGTTTTTTCATTGTGATCACGATGTTCACGAGGAACATGATAACCCCAACACCCATTAGAAACGCACCGACGGAGCTGACCAGATTGAGCAGGTCAAAGTCCTGATTCGGCAAGTATGTAACGATCCGGCGCTGCATCCCCATCAGACCGAGGAAATGCTGTACAAAGAACGTTAATTGGAAACCGATCATAAATGTCCAGAACGTCCATTTGCCCAGTGTTTCGCTGAGAATACGTCCGAACATCTTCGGCCACCAGTAATGCAGTCCCGAGAACAATCCAAGTACGAGTCCCCCTACAATAACGTAGTGGAAGTGAGCTACAACAAAGTACGTATCATGGAACTGGAAGTCTGCCGGAGCAGATGCCAGCATAACGCCTGTAACACCACCCATAACGAAGGTTGGGACGAATCCAACAGCAAACAGGTTTGCCGCTGTAAAACGGATCTGTCCACCCCACATCGTAAAGAGCCAGTTAAAGATTTTGATCCCGGTAGGTACGGCAATCAACATCGTGGAGATGGAGAAAAGCGCGTTGGCTACATTACCCAGACCTGTTGTAAACATGTGATGCGCCCATACCATGAAGCCCAGGAAGGCAATCAGGATGGTGGCAAATACCATGGAGCTATATCCGAACAACCGTTTACGCGAGAAGGTCGGGATAACCTCCGAGATAATACCAAATGCCGGCAGAATCAGAATGTATACTTCCGGGTGCCCGAAGATCCAGAAGATGTGCTGCCAGAGTACCGGGTTACCGCCACCTGCGACATCGAAGAAATTCGCTCCCAGTATACGGTCAAACGTCAAAAGTACAAGCCCTACCGTGATGGCAGGAAAAGCAAAAAGGATAATGGCAGATGTAATAAATGTCGTCCATGTAAACATCGGCATCCGCATGTAGGACATGCCTGGAGCACGCATTGTAATAATTGTTGCGAGAAAGTTAATGCCCCCGATGAGCGTTCCCAGACCCGCGATCTGAAGACCGATGGTGTAGAAATCCACACCATGAGTTCCACTGTACTCACTGCCCGAAAGCGGGGTATATGAGGTCCAGCCCGCATCCGGTGCTCCGCCCATAACCCAGCTCAGGTTCAGCAACAATCCACCAAACAGGAATGTCCAGAAACCCAACGCGTTAAGAAACGGGAAAGCAACGTCCCGCGCCCCGATCTGCAAAGGCACGACAGCATTCATAATGGCAAAAATAAGTGGCATGACACCAAGGAAAATCATCGTTGTTCCATGCATTGTAATCAATTCGTTGAAGACCTGTGCCGATACAAAATCATTCATAGGCTTCATCAGTTGAATCCGAATCAAAATGGCTTCAATGCCGCCGATTCCAAAGAAAAATCCACCCGCAACCAAATAGAGAATGGCGATTTTTTTGTGATCGACGGTGGTGATCCAATCCATCAAGCCCCTGTACCTCTTGACGCTATGCGCATGAGCCAAGGTTGTGTACCCCCTTCTTCGTCCTTGCTGTTCTATTCATAGTCCAATTTGTAGTTGGCCAGATATTCGGCAATTCCGTCGATTTCTTCATCCGTCAACCCAAGATCTTTGGGATTCGGCATGGTATTGCCCGGCTTCACGGATTGTGGATCATGGAGCCATTCTTTCATGTTATCCAGTACCGGATTACCTTCTTCCTGTCCCTCGCGAGAATTCAGCAAAATGCCTGCGACAGATTCCTTGCCGCCGATTCCCGTCAGGTTAGGTGCAACCGGTCCACCTTGATCACCAACAGCGTGGCAAGAAAGGCAGTTTGTTTTGAACTTTTCAGCCAATTGAGTGTCTTCAGGAAGGACTGCAGGTGCTTTCATCTGGTTCACCCATCTGTCAAAGGATTCCTGACTCACTGCTTTTACCTTAAACTCCATAAAAGCATGCGATCTGCCACATAATTCGGCACATTTACCACGGTAAACGCCTTCATTCGGTGCAGAGAAACTGAACTTGTTAAGTGTTCCATCCGGGTTTGTGTCCATTTTGCCCGCAAGTGACGGCACCCAGAAGGAGTGAAGCACGTCAGCGGTTTTTAATTCGAATGCAATTTTTGTTCCGGTCGGGATGATGAGATCTTGAGCGGTGGTTACGTCATATTGAGGATAAGTGAATTCCCACCAGTACTGATGCGAGGTGACTTGGACCTTAAGTGCATTTTTGTCATTGGACAGATCTTCGCCTTGGGCAAAAATCGTTTGGACCGTCGGTACTGCCAGAACAATAACCAGCAATAACGGAATGGCTGTCCAGATTACTTCCAGCTTGAAATTACCTTCAACCTGTTCGGGCATCTCAGTCTGCCCGGCTCGTCTACGAAACCGGATCAGAACATAGGCCGCTATGGCAAATACAATGATGAGCACCACGATCATAATCGCGATGGATAACTTCATCAGATCATATTGGCCTTGCGCTACAGGACCCTGAGGTTTCATTACCGACAAGTCTTCCCGCCCGCATGCGGATAGCAGCAAAGAGAACACCGCCAGCAAGGGGAGAATTCGCTTTGCAACCTGCCACTGTTTCATCATTGATCTACCCCACTTTTTTACGTTTTCGTAGATTACCGTTGTCGTTCGGTAGAAAGGCAACAAAAGGTACGTTTCAGCACGATACGCATAATCCTCTTCATCATACAGAACGCTTAGAAAAATAACGCTTCCAGTACTCCCGTGATTTCCTGCTCAGGGCATGTCTGCGCATTCTTCCAATTCATTCTATATGCTTCAATCACTTATTAAATATAAGTTGAGGGTATGATTTTGTCAATCTTTGGACACATGTTCACAAATTGTTCACTTTATGTAAAAAACCGCTCTACAACTTGATTTGCAAACGATTTCAGTTAAAAGTATTACACTCTACATTTGAAAATTTTTGCCAAATTTCGGTGATAAAACTCGATTTATTGGTGATTTTTCTCACAATGAAAACATGTGCTATTATGCAAAAGAAAGATCAGAATATATGGAAAACCTCTTCCATATCCATTCAGAAGACATGCCTATCGCTCCATACCGCTATCTTCAAGCTCAAAACAGCATGGAGCATTTCTGAGAAAGTTCAACACAAGCCCTCTTCTTCACTGAGTTCATCTCACGTGCCATCGGTCAGAATCAAGGGGCCATTCCCAGTAATCGCAACCGTATGCTCATACTGGACCCCCCAGCTGCCATCTACCGTCCTTACCGTCCATCCATCTTCATCCCAGACAACGGCCCCAGAACTGCCTTTTGTAAAGATTGGTTCAATCGTAATAACCATGCCCTCGGTGAGCATCGTGCCCGTTCTACGTTTGCCATAAGGCAGAACATTTGGGGGTTCATGAATATATTGACCAATCCCATGACCGATGAGAGGCTTCACAATCCCGTACCGATACAGTCTGGCTGTTCGTTCAATGGCACTTCCAATATCTCCGAGTGTATTCCCTGGAACTGCCTGGGCAATCGCCCGCTCAAGTGCCTTCTCCGTGCGCCTCATCAGCTTGCGAATGGATCTGCTTGTTTCACCAATTCCATATGTCCAGGCCGAGTCAGCAAGCCAGCCGTCTTTGTTCACCACCATATCGATGGTCACTACATCCCCGCTCGCCAACTCCTCTTCCCCAGGAAATCCGTGGCAGACCACTTCATTAACAGAGGCACACGTCGCGTAAGGATATCCTTTATACCCTTTTTGCTCCGGTGTGGCTCCTCGTGCTGCCAGAAACTCTTCCACCCGCTCATTAATCGCTACTGTCGTGATACCAGGGACCATCCACTGCTCAATATGCTGGTGACAGCTCCACAAAATTCTTCCTGCTTCCCGCATGTAGCCAATCTCTTCTTTGGTTTTCAAAATAGGGTCCACATGCATTCATCCTTCCCGCTGTAGGTGTACTACCATATATATGCAGCAGGAACGCAAAAAAAACCGCCTTCCGGAGCTTAACGCCCGAGAGACGGTTCTATTCATTATCGGAACAGTATAATCAGAGTTGTGTGTTGTTTCAGGACACGGAAGAATCCATCTTGACAAGCTCATGCTCAACCACAGAAGTCAATTCTTCCTCATATCCACCCGTAATCCGGTATTTTCTCACGTACTCCTTCACGAATTTTTTTGGATCCTTAGGACGGAAAATCCGAGTCATTTCCCTCAAACTTTCTTTGACCTCATTGTGACCTTTCGTTGCCATTGTAATTCCCTCCCAAAACGTTGAAAGTGAATGCTCCGTTTAGAGAATGCCGAATAAGTCTTAAATGCCATCCATGAAGTTGTGTGCGCGGCTTAAAGCAAGCTTTAGGTCGGGAACCTCGCTAGAAAGCAAGTACCTGACACTATAAATACCCGATATGATTCGGAATGAATCATAATCTTATTGTAGCATATTCGGAAGTATCTTACGACTTGACGATTTCCTCTAATAAATATAACGGTTTTCATGCCCAAAAAGTTTAATTCCGAATCATATGTTAAGATTGCCACCATTCTATACGGAATTAATATCTCCAGCATAACACTGAACTATTCGGGGGATATTATCACGGACAACCCATACAGTTAAATTACTGGTATCCAAAGGAGGCGTCGTCTCATGGACCGCAAAGAACAAGATATGCTGCCCCTTTCGCATGAAAAGGTGGAAGTAGACGGAGTTTACATCAACGAAGCCGGACGTGAGGAACATCTGCACCGGGGGCAACATTTCCCGGCTGATCCCGTTCTTGGCAAGTCGGAATGGAAACTGACGGAATATGCATATGATAATCACCACGAAGGAAGAACCGATGAGCGGTTGGTTCCCAAAGAAAACGACACCGATAAAATGGGCAAGATTACAAACCCTCGCAGACAGATCGAGGGCGGATAACGATTTCGTTTAAAGCAACGTTTAATCGTAAACGATAACAGGGGCAGAGTAAGCTGTACAATGGCTTGTTCTGCCCCTGTTTGCTTTTTCCTATGTGTTGATCCCCATCCGTCACAGGCAAATAAATTCATCGGTTCAGTTCTGTCCACCTCTCTCATAGCCTAGTTAAAAAGGTCAAAGGAGGCTGGACCGGATGTCCCCCATGAAATCGTCTAGCGGTCTGGATGAAAATATTGCCGGTATGCTTTGTTATCTGTTTACCTTTGTAGGTGGGATTGTCTTTCTCGCTGTGGAGAAACGGAGCCGGTTCGTGTTATTTCATGCGCTGCAATCTGTAACGGTCTTTGGCATCATTATGGTCGGGCATGTATTATCGGCTTTCCTTCCGTTGTTCGGACCACTGGTGGCATCGCTGTTATCCCTGCTTGGTGTAGTGGTCTGGCTTATTATGGTCGTTACCAGCTTACAGGGGAAATGGCTAAAACTGCCGTGGGTTGGCGATTTTGCAGAAAAACAGCTGCGTCATCTGTAACTTTAGGCAGAAGGTAGACGTGTTCCAAAAAGAAAAGACGATCCATTTCCGTTCAACCGGATGTGGATCGTCTTTGATTATAACGAGGAAAAAGAGTCAACCTCTCACCCTTGTGTCATGAACACGTGGCTTAGAATGCTTTTTACGGATCGGAATGAAACTTAGATAAGTACCACATCTCCATACCCATTCCAGCGGCCCATACTGGAACCAGCGCATCCACAGATTACTCGCGATGACTTGTACAATAACCATGCCAATGCACACAAGGGTAGACACCGTATACGATACAGCAGCATCTGCAAATATGAGTTGGTATACCACCAACAAAATGATGGTCTGTGCAATATAATTGGTCAGGGCCATTCGTCCGAATACATGCAGGGGACTTAACATTTTGGCAAAGGTCATGTTCTGGTTCAATCTCAGTAATGTACTTAGATAAAAGATGGATACCACCGGACCAATTGCCACACCGATATGTTCTAATCGAAAAGCAGCATCCATATTGGCTTGCTCAGCAACAGGCAGGCTCGCACCAATCACTTCGTATAGAAACGGACTCATCGCATCCGGAGGAGCAACCCACCACATGATACCAATCCCCACCGTAGAAGCGATGAATGAAATGAACCAGATTCTGCCCAGATACGGAAGTCCTTTCTGGATCTTCTCCATCAGTTGATATTGACCTGCTGACAATCCCAGTATAATTAAAAAAGGAATCGTTAGCATTTTGACACCTATCGCGGCGGCTGCAATAAATCCCACCACACCGATCACCAAATTCACAGTTCGAGGTGCCCAATATAACGGAATGACAACCAGCCCTATGATGGCATAAAGAAATAAAGCTTCTCCAGACTGATACTGTTGATGAATATATCCCAGCGCTAATAAAATAAGCATCCTGCGGATATAGAGAAACAGCTTGGTTTGACCTTTGGCAGCTGACCGGCTTAGAAAAAGATAAAATCCAAGGCCAAATAAAAAACAGAAGATATCGTAAAAACGTGCCTCCACCCAAAAATATAATGCTCGTTGGATCCAAAAATCTACACGAGTATCCGGCTTCAACATAACCCACAATGCCAATACATTTACAAATGGTAAGCCTATCAAGGAAAACCCTCGAAACAAATCCAGAAACTTCATTCGATCTTGTTTTAATACAGGTTGATAATTCATCGTTCCTCCCAGTGAAATTATTGTTATGTAATCAAAAAGCGATTGGATCGCTTATCTCTTTGGTGTATATCCCCATGCATGATAACAGTCTATCCTTCATACAACATGGCTTGCCATCGAATTAGGTGAATAACTTCTTACATCCGGCATAAGGTCTTGTTCCTGTATTGTTCCTGTACAGCGGCATATTGGACGCTATGCTGATGATAAACAAAACAAAAAAACACCGAAAACACGACTCTGCTGAGTCTGTATCTTCGGTGTTTCGCAATGTAAAAAGGGCTTCTTCATGTGATTGAATATTCATAGCATAAATGATGTATGTCATAAACCATTCATGCTGTATATCTTCATGATTAACCTGATTCATTATTCATCTTGTGAATCGTCTATTTATAACAGTTAACATAACAATCCTGCTGGATGATAACCCTAGCCTACTTCGGCTAATTTAAGCTGACTTGCCCGTCTCTCCAAGGATGGCATCTGCCTGTTGTTCAGCCATTTTGGCGGCTGTTTCCTTGGTACCAAGACCATTAAACAGCAGGTTCATGAAGATCGCCGTGAAGCTGCCTGCAATGATACCATTACCGAGCATAATCTGAGCCCAGGCCGGTGCACCTGCGAACAACTCAGGCACAACGGTAACACCCAGGCCCATACCTACAGAACAAGCGATGACAAACAGATTTTCATGTCGGTTCAGATCAACCTGACTGCCGATAATTCGAATGCCTGATGATACCACCATGCCAAACAAGGCCACCATGGCTCCGCCAAGTACTGCCCCTGGAACGAGCTGTGCGAGGGCTGCAATTTTTGGTACAAATCCAATGACCACCAGGATTCCACCAGCCACCACAATGACATCACGTGTCTTCACACGTGTCATCTGTACAAGTCCTACATTTTGCGAATACGTTGTATACGGGAACGAGTTGAAAATCCCGCCTAACACAATGGCTAGACCCTCTGCGCGATAACCGCGCGCCAGATCCTTGGACGACAGGTCCTTGTCCAGGATTTTGCCCAGAGCCATAAATACACCTGTGGACTCGGCCACGCTGACAATCGCCACCAGAATCATCGTCAGGATCGGTACAATCTCAAATGTCGGTGTACCGAAGTAAAACGGCTGAACAACGTGGAACCAACTTGCATCGCGGATAGGAGCAAAATTAACCTCGCCCATAAACCCTGCTGCAATCGTACCTACAAGCAGACCAATCAATACTGAGATGGAACGGATAAAACCGGTTGTAAAACGAGTCATTAGAATGATAAAGAGCAGCACGCCGAAGCCGAGCATTAGATTAACTCCGCTACCAAAATCTTCTGATCCCTGACCGCCGCCCAGATCGTGGAAAGCAACGGGAATCAAGGTTAAACCGATGATCGTAACCACCGAACCCGTAACCACTGGTGGAAAGAGCCGAATAAGCTTCCCAAAGATTCCGGAGAAGATCAATACGAACAGCCCTGAGGCAATAATCGCTCCGTAAATGGCAGATACTCCACTGTTCATCCCGATTAGGATCATCGGGGACACAGCCTGGAATGCACAGCCGAGCATGACAGGCAGCCCTACGCCGAAATATTTATTTCCCCATACCTGAAGCAGTGTAGCCACACCACATGCGAGCAAGTCAATGGCAATGAGATAGGTTAGTTGTTCCTGTGTAAAACCCAATGCGTTACTGACGATCAATGGAACGACAACAGCTCCTGCATACATCGCAAGCACGTGCTGTAATCCGAGTGAGAACGTTTTGATTGGATGCCGATGCCGTTGAAAGATACGTTCGCGTGCCATATTAGTTCGTGCCCTCCTCGTCCGCAAATGTAACCTGTCCATCCGACAGTGCCCCGATGCGAACCAATGATTCCACACGGTATCCTGCTTCTTTCAGCAAGCGACCTCCCGGCTGGAATGCTTTTTCAATCACAATACCGATACCCACCACTTCGGCTCCAACCTGCTCCACAATGCGAGCCAGACCAAATGCTGCTTCGCCATTCGCCAGAAAATCATCAATGATCAGCACGCGATCACCAGGCTTCATGAACTTCTTGGCAACGGTAATTTCATTGGTCTCCTGCTTCGTGAAGGAGTAGACCTTCTCTACCAGAATGTCTTCCGTCAGTGTGAGCGACTTCTGCTTCCGTGCAAAGATCAGCGGCACGTTCAGCTCCAACGCAGTCATGATACCTGGGGCGATCCCTGACGACTCAATCGTCAGCACGCGAGTAATATTCTCGCCTTCAAAGCGGCGAATGAACTCCTTGCCCACTTCCTTCATCAAAACCGGGTCCATCTGGTGGTTCAGGAATGAATCCACTTTGAGTACTTGCTCGGACAGGACAATACCTTCCTGTCTCACCTTGTCTTTTAACAATTGCATTGTAATTCTTCCCCCTGAATGCCCTCCGCACAGAAGCTCACATGCTCTTCCAATCGCATGGTAAAAAAGCAAAAAGCCCGCCTTTTCACACGCTGCGGAATAACCGGAGACGGGAAAGACGGACTTGTACGTATATGGACAAGCCGTATGGATGCTGCAAGTGTGCTGGATGGACAGAATGACAGGAGTTCAATCCTGCTCTGAGAAACCTCAAACAGTGTAATCGGAAACAGATAAAAGCCACTTGAACCTGCTCTTCAGTCAAACTGTCTGAGAATGATCTCATGCCAACCCTACAAAACATTGCAACATCTTTCCCGTAGTCCGATCATTCCGGTGATCAGGTAGAGACATGCAGGCCTATTCCTGCACATATACGAGTAACGGCATATTTAATTTTTTGGCTCCATGATTCGTTACAATGTATGATCGCGAACCTGAATGTAAAAGGTTAAACATAACTGACAATGTTAGAAGTATACCGAATCAACGCCGTGAAATAAAGAAGTATTTTCATGGAAGTTGCGGAAACTTGTCTTAATTTGCAAACAGGGGGTGATTGGAATCTATTTTTTATGTACAATATGAGAACGGAAGCGCGGATCTGAACGGAGAATGGATGGAAACGCGGCCTAGATTTTGAATCGAATGATCAAAGGAGATATGTAAACATGAAAGGCGTACTTAACGAATTCAAGGAATTTGCCGTCCGCGGCAACGTCATCGATCTGGCGGTCGGTGTCATTATTGGGGCTGCTTTTGGTAAAATCGTCACATCCCTTGTGAATGATATCATCATGCCCCCGGTTGGAAAACTGATGGGTGGAATCGACTTCAGTCAGAAAATCATCAACCTGGACCGGGATATCAAAACAGCAAACGGACAGGACATCACCACCCTCGCTCAAGCCAACGAAGCTGGGGCTACCGTGATTGCTTATGGACAATTCATCAACGTCATGATTGATTTTCTTATCGTTGCGTTCTGTATCTTCATGCTTGTGAAGGGCATCAACTATCTGAAAAGCAAAGAACACAAAAAGCCCGAGCCGCAAAAAACGACCAAGGCTTGCAAGTATTGCCTATCGGAAATTCCAGCCGCAGCTACCCGCTGCTCGCACTGTACTTCAGAGCTCGAAGCTGAAGGCAACGGCGCTCTAGCATAATTACAATGAACGTTTAAAGACGCACCGAGTTGAATTACGGATAAATCCTGATGCGGGGGACAACCTCTTACTTGCTAGGGTTTATGTATGAAAAGCTAGCCATATGGGCTTCATTAACTATGGGTTGCGTAGCTTAAAGGTTTGAAGGTTCCACCGTAAAGGTGGGGCCTTTTTTGTGCCTATCATACATGTATTACATATGCTCCCCCATGAATTTCATTCGCGGCCATGCTCATGAATTAGAAGCGGCGTGGCAACAAATGCTCCAGGATCGACTTCAGATCCTTATCTTCCTTGTAAACTTCTTCCCCAGTATCAAGCTCTGTCACGCGAATATATTCAAAGTTTGCCGAAGCATCCACTGGCTTGAATAACAACTGGGCCTCATCTTCCAAACGTACATTAAATCCCATATCCTTAAACATGCTGCTTAACTGACTGTTAGCCGGTTCCTGACCTTGCCCTACAAATATAAGTCCTCTAAGACTTTTACGTTCCTGAGGTTGCGGATAAATCACCTGAAAGTGTACAATGCATTCCATACGATGGTTCCCCTTTCGTTTAAAACATACTTTGTGAAATTTTGAACTTTAAAATCTGCTATATAAGGAGATACGTTTCATGACCCCAGAACGTTTCGACATTTATGACGATCAGCAAAATTGGATCGGCACTTCACTACGCATCGAGGTCCATGCCAAAGGATATTGGCACCGTTCATTCCACTGCTGGATCGTGCGTGACGAAGGCGAGCAGCGACAGGTTCTTTTTCAGCGGCGGCGTGATATTAAGGATACCTTTCCCGGATGTTACGACATTACAGCAGCAGGTCATCTCACCGCAGGTGAACAACTGCAAGACGCCAGTCGTGAGCTGGAGGAAGAACTGGGTGTTTATACTCCATTCGAGGCACTAACCTATCTACTCACGGCTACACAGCAGCTCCAAGGAGAGGTGCGTGGTGTCCCATTCATAGATCGGGAGTTCAGCGCCGTCTATGGATTATGTCTGAACCAGCGGCTCGAAGCCTACGTTCTGCAGCCTAGCGAGGTGGATAGCCTGTATGAAGTGCCGCTGGATGATCTACTCGCTTTGTTTCGTAATGAGATCGACGTCATTCAAGCTACCGGAGTTCAGACTCAGCCGTCTAGTGATCATGCAGCTGATGAACCGGAACGTATCGTTCGCGAGATTCGGGCAACGGAATTTGTACCCCATGGTACAGCTTATTATACGGATGTGCTCGAAGCTCTATATCACGTGCCCAAAGAGTGATCGTGTACAATCCTGTCCAACCCGATCCAGTTCAATCGAATGTTCATAGCTTCATTTTCTCAAAAATAGCATAACTTCATACCTTTACTATCGACTTGACTAGGAACAGATGCTGTGACGAACATCACTGTCATATCTCAAACCAGCACAAACAGGCGTCTGCCTTCGGGCAGCGCCTGCTTTATGTACACACGTATTCGTTTCGTCAAGATAGATACCTTTGTGCTGGCATGTTCACTCCATCAGAGGTGAATTAGTCGCCGATCTGTCTAGCTCTGGTCACCTTCTCCTGAAGGAGAAGACCAATAACGCGCAGAGAGTTCTTCGTACCGGTGCCCATAGCGGGACTCCAGTTCCTCCCCCATATCCTGTTCCAGTTCGTACAACACCAGCTCTTGAGCAAAATGATTCAGCAGCAGTCCGGTCATTACCGGATGCTCCGTCACTACTGCCTGTGTGGCGCATGATTCACCGCGCATGCCCAGCATGCACCAGCGGCGATCGACCACCAGGGAAAATTTCCGACCATTACCTGTACCATACATAGGCAAACCCGGCCAAGGGACAGGCTGATCGAGCATGCCTTCGCCACCATCACACGACCATAACAGCCGCACACCGCGAGCTTCAGCCTGCTGTAAGTCATTACGTAGCAGCTCTGCCTCTTCACGCCAAACGTCTACGACAATCTCATGCTGAGCCTCGGCCAATTCACGGCTCAGATTCTCAAACACATTTTTGTCACCTTCGACGTTATAGAAGACAGGCTTCTCCGGTTCACTTTTGGGCATGCTGCTCTGAACATAGTCCAGCGAGGTACGCATTTGATCGGAGATCATACGTGTCATCTCCTCTGGCTTCAGCACACTATACTTCGCCGGTTCCCCAGGACTACACCGCAAGAATCCACGCTGTTCCAGCCGTTGCAGGGTCGCATATACATTGGAACGGGACACGCCCAGCCGCTTCGCAACCTCATATCCTGAGGCTGATCCCTGACGGGCGAGTTCCACCATAATTTTAGATTCCATCTCGGTAAACCCGAGATGACGCAAATGATGCAGCAGTTGGTCCATATTCCCGTCCCCCCATGCTGTCAGCAACCCGCACTGCCTCACACTGATGCGGCAGTGCTTCTACTGCATCAGATCAGATCTGTTCGGCACCACAGCGCGGGCACCACTTCGACCCTTTGGGCAGCTCGGCTGCACAAATCTGACAATTCACCATTTCGCGTGATACTTCGGTCTGTACGTCCACCGTGTTCACGATCGGGTTGTTTTCTTTCCAGTAGCGGATGCGTTCGTCCAGTTCCTGCTGACGCTCACGTTCCCGTTGCATCTCTTCATCTCTGCGACGTTCCCACTCGGCATCAAACGCTTCCTTTTCTTCCTGGGTAAATTCCGTACTGTTATATTCCGATTCCGTTTCCAGATCCGCTATGGACGGAATGACCGTATGGTACGGCTCGTCTTCCTCCAGTTCCAACTCAGGTGGCGCATCGTAGAAGTCCGGCTCTGGAGTTGGGGTCTGAGCTACAGCTGCCTCCTGTCTTGCGGCTGTGGTGGCTCCTGCAACTCCTGCTGCTACTTTAGGCGCTGCTGTCTTGAGTTCACCCAACTTACGTCCGCATTTAGGGCAGAAGTTGGCATCCAGGGAAGCGACGTGTCCACACTCGCACAACCGTTCGTTCTTAAGTTGTGCAATCTTGTTGCGCAGACCATCAATCTCGTCCTGCAATTCGTCGCAGAGTTGCGACAGATCCACCATCTCTTTTTCTGCACGCGTCATATCCTGTGCCCGATAACCCTCATAGAAGATGCGACCCATATCTGTAAAATGGACTTCCTGTTCCTGTTGCAAGCCCACAATCTGGTTGTTCAGTTTCCCAATCTCAACGGCGTGTTGGGCACGCTCTGTTGCTTTGTTCGCTCCGTCTTTGATGCGCTGAAGCAGTTTCATGACCATTCCTCCTCTGTCCCGTCAAAACCAATATTATCATTTCTATTTAGTAGTAAATTAGCATATTACATCCTTCATGCAAAATGCTCAGGCATATAACTTATACGATATCATGCCAAAAAGTTGCGTAATCTCGTGCAGGTGCCCGTTTTATACCGATACTGGATGAAATCGGGGGCTTTCGTCAAGACCATATGTTCGGGTATAATGAAGCTTTGACCATACTTAACCGCCTGATTAGGCGACTAACTCTATCATACCAATTTACAATGCGATTGTGAAAAGGGCAAATGGTTTACTTTTAGCCGGGATAGTCCTATCCCTGAATGCATACAGAGGTGGATGAAACATGTTAAGTCCGAACTCAACGTTCTACCCCCGTCCGCTCGGGGTTACCCCGGCGGCGTCCCTGCCCCAGTCCCCGTCTGCTCCGCTGGAGACCAGTCGGCAACTCGTGGGTAATGAGCAACAGGATGCCTTTTATTTTCGCTCGCTGGAAGAGGCCGGCATCAAGTTAAACGCACCACAAATCTCGGCAGTCCGTCACGGCAGAGGACCGATTCTGACGCTCGCCGGAGCCGGTTGTGGCAAAACAACTGTACTGGCTGCAAGAGCCGGCTACCTCATAGAGGTCAGCGGCGTACATGCAGGCAGTATCCTGCTGGTGACGTTCACGAACAAAGCCGCCACCGAGATGAAAGACCGGATCGCCGCATTGCCAGGCATACGCCCGGCAGCCGCGAGAGCCGTACAGGCTCGCACCTTCCACTCTTTTGCGCTGACATTATTGCGTCATTACGGTGTGCAGGAAGAGATCTTTGGCGAGTCGCGAGCCCAGCATACGGTGCTGAAGATGCTTCTTCGCCAAAATGGCATGAGTGAAGCCTTCCAACCTGAAAGTCTGCTGGCTATGCTGTCCGCATGGAAGATGCAAGGATTGGAAACAACCGATCTGCCTGAAAAATCGCAGGAAGAACGCGATGCCAAGCGTGTTCTGCTTGGTTACGAAGCCTGGAAGCAGGATCGCGGCAAAATGGATTTTGATGATATTTTACTGCGGGCAGCCGCGCTACTTCGTGATCCTGCTGTTCTGGGGCCGCTTCAGAAGCGTTTCCAGTACATTATGGTGGATGAGTTCCAGGATACCAACCATCTCCAGTATGAAATTGTGCAAAAACTGGCTTCCGCTCACCGCAATCTGATGGTTGTGGGAGACGATGACCAGACGATCTATACCTTTAATGGCGCACGCCAGGAATCAATTTTGGAATTCGATAAAGTATACCCCGGTGCACGCATTGTGACGCTGGATATCAATTATCGTAGTGATGCACGCATTCTGGGACTCGGAAGTGAACTGGTCGCCCGCAATAAACGCAGACGTGACAAACGGCTACGTGCCGCTGGAAACCGCGGCGATGCCCCCCGTTTCGCTACACCCTCCAATGCGGAGGAAGAAGCAGCGTGGGTCGTAAACCAGCTGTGCCAGCAGGTTGAAGAAGGACAACACACCTATCGCGATATTGCGATTCTTCACCGGACAGCCAGCAGCAGCCGGGCTGTATTCGAGCAGCTTGTGTTGAAAGATGTGCCTTTTGTACAGCATGGTGCTTCTCCGGTGTTCTACGACCAGTCTCTCATCAGACCCCTGATGGATCATTTGCGTCTGTCTCTTGATCCACGTGCCATGGATGCTCTCCCCAGTGCACTAGGACCACTCTATGTATCACGCGATGCAGGGCTGGAGTGGATTCAGCGCTGTGAACAACAACAGGCGAAGAAATATCCGCTCATCCATCTGGTGAAATGGGACAAGCTAAAACCGTTCCAGCAGGAACAGGTCAAGGAGCGCATCAAGCTGATCAAATCACTGCACAAACTAAAACCCATCATCGCCATTCAGGAAATGCGCAGGCAGTTCTACGACAAGTATATGGAAAGTGGTGATCCCAGCATCTTCACCCATTATAAGGAAACGATGCTGGAAACTCTGGATGAATTCGAAGCTGCTGTCAAAAAATTCGAAACGGTAGAAGAGTTCATCCAATTCGCGGATGAGCTGTCCCGCAGACACCGTGAGATGGAATCTTTGCGTCGTGCGCAGGATAGTGACGCGGTACAGCTGATGACCATTCACCGGGCCAAAGGACTGGAGTTCCCTTGTGTGTACTGGATCGGAGCCAGTGAAGGCATTGTGCCTCACAGTACCGCACTGCGTCAGGATATTCCTGAGGATCAGAAAGCTGCGCTTGCTGTGCAGCAGACAGATGCCGAACTGGACATGGCGCTGGAGGAAGAACGCAGGCTCGCCTACGTTGCCATCACACGGGCCAAGCAGTACTTGTATGTCACCTCACCGGCGAGCCATCACGGAAAACCAGCGGATGTGTCCCGTTTCCTGCTTGAAGCCTTCGGCATGGAAGTACCGGACAAACGCAAACCTCGTGAGGAGAGCCGGACGAGCAGTCAGGCTTCATATGGTAAAGGCAACGGACAGTATGCCCGCTCGTCCGGCTCAGGTGCCCGTTCCGAAGGTCGGGATGTGGCACAGCGTCGTGCCATCAGCCACAGTGACCGTCGTGACTATGAGGTCCACAACGAACGTGATGAGGATCGCCTCGGTGAACGGCGTGGCAGTGGTGAAATTCGCAACCATAAGGCATTCAGCACTCCGGGTGTGAGTCAGACAGCTGCGAGTTCCTCCAGTTCGCAGTCGCACACTTCAGGTTCAGGTAATGCTGAGCGTACGGAGACCGTTGCGATCTGGAAATGCAGTTCGTCCACCTGCAAAGCGTGGCTAAGACAGAAACCGGCTGTACCTTCAAAAGCAACCAAGAAGGCATCATCGGGTCCACCTGCCTGCCCTCTATGTTCAGGATCGATGGAGGCCGGTACTCGCCAGGTTCCTGTAACGGGGAGATTTGGGAAATAACTCAAAGGAAGAGGTCCCTTAGGAGTTAGCGATGAACCATCACTCGTGTCATGGCTGGTCATATGTGACTGAACATGTGGATGAGTAAATAACACACGAGCATAGTAGCTCGTTTCAGGGCGCTTTTTGCTGTTTATTAACAGTAGAAGCGTCTTTTTTCCATTTCAGAATGGGGGTTGGAATATGCAGGACGGCAAACAACATCTGTATGTATCGGTAACACATAATCTTATTGAGCAAACAAAGAACGAATCTACACCCTTTGAGGTGTTGGTGGATGACGAACAGTTGGGCCGATTGAAAGATCTGATGAAGGTGCTGGAGGATGACGATGCCTATACATTGCAACGGGCTCCGGTACCCTACAAATCAGCAGACCACGATGAGGCAACAGAGCAATTTTCGGATGGCATGACCTTGCTGTACACCTTTCTGTATGACCATGGCACGCCGGACTCCCGGCAGGCGATTGAGAGCATGAACGTGCTTCCAAGGCTGCAGGATACGGATTATGATGACCCTGGATACGAGAATTCACCACTGAATAAATGACCTGATGCCAAAAAGCATGCGTAACCGCAGATCACGCGGAAGACGCATGCTTTTTAATATGCCGAAGGACAACTGCCATGTAAAACGAACTCAATCCAGACGAATCTCCTGCCCTTTCTCAGCGGATTCGTAGATTCCGCACAACATGCGCGTGGAAGCCACACCATCCGCAATTGGGCTGATCGGCTCTGTACCGTTCAGGCAGCAATCCACAAAGTGGTCAATCTGGTTCTGGAATGCACTATGAATATGGAGACCCGTATTGTCCGTCTGGGGTTCAATATTCAGGATGGTATTATTTTTCTCCGTGACGATCAGTGTCTCCGGCTCCAGTTCGAACCCACCACGCTCTCCGTATAATTTCACCGAAGATTCATCTCCACGTGCATGCAGGGTAAAGCTCACATCCACCGCCAGCGAAGCCCCGTTTTCAAACCGAATAAGTGCATTTGCCATATCTTCTACGTCATTCACAGCTGCGCTGTAGTCGGCTGCTTTGTAAAAAGAAAGATGTTCGATATGGGAACGATTGCCCAACTTCCGATACGTATTACCACTGACCGAAACAGGTTTCGGCCTGCCCATGAGGTACCAACATTGGTCGATAATATGTACGCCGAGATCAATCAGAGGGCCGCCGCCGGAACGGCTTTTATCAGCAAACCATCCGCCTGGATTGCCGTGACGCCGCAGAATGGAGGCTTTGGCATAATACAGTTCACCAAACTCCCCGGCATCAATGAATCTGCGCATCATCTGCATATTGTTATCATAACGCCGCACAAAACCAACGATAAACGTACGTCCACTCTTCTTCACCGCTTCTTCAATCCGGAGCGCATCTTCCACATTGGTTGCGACCGGTTTCTCCAGCAACACATGCTTGCCTGCCTCCAGTGCAGCAATGGCAAATTCGGCGTGTGTATTATTCCAGGTACAGATACTGACGGCATCCACATGCGGGTCCTCCAGCATCTCCCGATAATCGGTATACACGGATTGGGCATCATACTTCTGCGCAGCAGCCTTAGCCCGTTCTTCGTTCAGATCGCAGATGGCATAGATGACGGCATCCTCGTTTTTGGCATAACACCTCATATGAAGATCCGATATTGATCCTGTACCGATCATTCCGATGTGCAACATTTGTTTTGTGCTCATCATCGTCCTCCCTTCCTTTTCCACAGCTTCCACAACATCTTATTGTCTAGTCTGCCCGCAGCATGCCTTCGTAAATACCCGGCGTTGAATTTTCAATCTTCACGGCACCCAGCGTCCGGGCATAGAAATCCACAGGTCCCGCTGATCCGATAATCGCATACCCGTAACCGTCCGCCTTCATCGCATGCATACAGGCCAGTAACAAGGCTGTGCCTATACCTTTGCCTCGTGCATCCTGGCTCACACCTGTCGGTCCGAAGAAGTTGCGACATGTCGCTTCGTAACAGGCAAATCCAATCATTTTCCCATGCTCAACCGCAATATAACAGGACACCGGCTGACGCGCAAAAGCGACATCACATTCATCCACCCAAGCCTGACTAAAATGTGACCTCACCCAATCCAGTACAAGCTGTTTCTCTGGGGCAATGGCTCTTCGAATCACAATGGAGGATTCCTCCAACGCTCTCAGTCCACTCTCTTGCTCCGGTAAACGATAGAGCGCTACCAACATATCACTCATCTAATCCGTTCCTCCTCGTACTTGAATGTGAAATAGGACAAAGGTTTGGCCACTTACCTGAAATTAACCTGATCCTGCTGCGGATAACCTGCAATACATGCGATATTTCTAATTTAAACTAACCTACCGCTTACATTCATTGCATTTCAACTGCAACACTTAGACGATTTGTCCCGTCTATTAACTTGAAGCGCGGCCCTAAGGAAGATTTTACCGCGTCAGTACACAGATTAGAAGGGATGAATATTGATGAACAACAACATGAAAAAAGTAAGTGCACTGATGGCCCTATCCATGGCATTGGGTGGTGGAGCCGCTTATGCAGCAACACTGGACAACACAAAACCAGTCCATCAAACATCCGTTTCAGCAGATAGTAACGCAGCGAGTGTAGTAAACGTATCCGTGAATGGCGCAGCCATCTCTGATGGTTATTGGAACAAAGATGGCAAAGTAGCCATGATCCCGCTGCGTGATCTTACCGACGCACTGGGTATTGAACTGGAATGGAATAAAGAAACTAAAACTGCAGAGCTGACTCGCGGTGCTCTCTGGACACAGGTAATCACAGGCAAGGATCAATATTCCGTGAATAAAATGTCGCTCACGCTGGGTACAGCGCCCGAAATCACAGGCGGCAAATTGTATGTACCGGTTTCTTTTGCTGAGAAAGCACTGCATGGACAAGTGAACACAACCGGAAATCAGGTGACTATCTCCAGTGAAGAGGACGTGAAGACGGTCACTGAGCGTGGTGTCATTACCAGAATCTCGAACCAAGATAAATATCAGTCCATCCAGATTGGCGGTGCAGGTACGGATGGTATTGTGCTCAATCTGAGCGATGAGACAAAATTCATCTCAGTTGAGGGAAAAGAGATTGCACTGACTGATCTGGCCATTGGCATGAACGTGGAAGCTGAGCATTCCCTGATCACCACCCGCAGTTTGCCACCACAAACGCCGACCTATACAGTCACTGTGTTGGATGCGGCTACAGCATCTGAGGCACAACCTAAAGAGCTTCTGGGTACAGCGGGTACAATTGAAAATGTAACATCAGCTGAAGGCAGCATCTCACAGATTGAGATTACAGGTACACGGTTAACAGAAACAGCTCCTGACCATGTCGTGCTGAACATTGCTAAAGACACGCTGATCGTGAACCACGAAGGTGAAACGGTGAAAGCTGAAGAACTCACCAAAGGCGCTAAAGTCATTGGGTTCTACAGCCCTATGTTGACACGCAGCCTGCCTCCAATCGGAACAGCTTGGAAAGTGGTTGTTGAAACACCTGCAGCAGAGCTGGAAGCGAAATAATACGGTTAGAAAAACGTCTGACTGAAACACATGTTATATGTTGTTGCAGACGACCGTGTGCATCGCTTAGCGCGGGGTCATGAGTGTGGAGCGTCATAATGACCAGCCATCCGCATGTAGCTCCTGGCGCGCGGTGTAATGAGTTTGGCGCATCAAGAGCTCAGCCGTGCGGCCAGGCGGCGAAGTCAATTCAAAATAGCCTTATCCGCTTGTCTTCTGACAAGCATGGATAAGGTTGTTTTTTTGTTTTGGTTTTGGTTTTTGGTTTTGTTCTGGTTCTGGTTCTGGTTCTGGTTTTTTAGAGTGTGTCTACAAACTGCTTCAAACCGAAGGGTATCTGAAACTTGTCCGGAGCAGACACGTGCGATGTGCACTGCATACGAAATGCATTGCTTACCGAATGTAAGAGCAAGCGGAGTTAACGCTAAGGAATCTCAGGCACGCTAATTTGAATAAATAGCTATTTATAGCATTTTTATCAGAGAAATTTGGGAAATAACGTGTCTGAAGTTCTTTACATTTTAGCAAGAGGACCTGATGGCCAAATAAGACGTCCTGTGTTCCTTAGATATCTTCTGGATAACGGTCAGAATCAATCGGCTTGGGTTTCATCTTCAACAATCGCTTCCACTTCAATCTCAACCATCAACAAGGGATCAATGAGTGCGCTAACTTCAACCATGGTGGCTACAGGCTGGATCTGTCCAAAAAATTCACCGTGCGCCTTGCCAACTTCCTCCCATCTGGAGATATCGGTCACAAACATCCGGGTTCTCACCACATGCGACATGTCAGCCCCCAGTTCTTTCAGTGCATTCTCGATCGTCTGCAAAACGAACCTTGTCTGTGCATACGGATCACCTGCCCCAACAACTACACCATCTTGCATCGCGGTTGTACCCGCCACTTCAATTCGGTTCCCTACACGGATGGCACGGCAATATCCCACCAATGGTTCCCATGGGGAGCCCGTAAATACCTGCTGTCTGCTCATTCTCTCGTCCCTCGCTTTGGTTGTATTTGTCTCTTCGGATTAAACATGAATTATATCAGTCCCCCATCATCTCAGACAATGGAATCAAGTTTAATTCTATCTTAACTCCATTAACATTTTTGCACAGAAAAAAATCCCCTGAATGACTGCCCATTGGTTAGATCAAGGACGGTTCATTCGGGGATTTATGAGAATTAGGATTTTTGAGAATTAGTATTAGTATCTTTTCTTTAAGGATGAAACATCCAAATTACAACTTGATATTAGCCTCATCGAAGTATTCTTCCAGAGTTAACCCACTCTTCGCCACATCCGGTGCCAAATCTGTACCGATGTACCGGATATGCCAAGGCTCATAGACGTAACCTGTGGTATCTTCTTCACCTTGTAGATAACGGATGACATATCCGTATTCTGCAGCATGTTCAGCCAACCACTGGCCTTCCTTCGATGTGCCAAATACCTCTTCCAGCACATTGCCCACACTCGGACTCGATACATCGATGGCAAGACCCGTCTGATGTTCGCTTCGGCCTGGCACAGAGCTCACACGATCTGTGTATTCTTGACCTTTGGTTTTGACATTATTGTTATAGATGGATACCTGACGCTGATATGAACGATAACCGGACACCGCACGAAGCTCAATGCCATCCGCTTTTGCACCTGCAAACAACTTCTCCAGTGCCTCCGCAGCTTCCTTGCGCATATGCCGCTTCTCGTGTGGTTCGTCGAAGGAGAACGGTACATTCGGCTCTACCAGATCGTTCGGCTCGTAACCGTCAGGCAGACTCCGTTGTTTGTTCACAATGACGGTCATAGACTCGGCATTGGTCACCACAGATTGTGCATCAATCGTCGTTTGCAGTGCGCTGATACTGCGTTTCTCCAGCAATGGATCTTCCCCTGTCGCTCCATTACCATTGTCCGAAGAGCCCTGCCCTTCGCCCGCTGAAGCATTCCCAGACTCGCTATCCGTGCCTTCACCGCTGTTGCCAGAAGATGATGTGTCATCCCCGCCAGCATTGTCGCCATCCGTTCCTTTATCCTCCGTAAAATGAACCGTTGTGCCGTCCGTCTCCTGTTGTGTGTTACCTGTTCCATTCGGATTCTGGCTCTCCTCTGTGCCTGAACCGTTCTGGCACGCGGCAAGCAATGCTCCGCATATCATCAATGAGGACAGCATAACCACCATGCGGCGCTGTCTTCCTGTAGTTGATTTCATGTAAAAACTCCTATCGCAATAATATAAATGTTATATAGTTCTCAGCGTGCAATGTTCCCTGCGACAGTATACCTTAATTGGGAGCGAAGCTCCACCGGTAAAGACCTCCTTTAGAAGAGATCCGAATGAACATATACGGGCTGTACAGCCTGTATGATCGTTTTTTGGACTTTTAGAGCTACATCCCTGTGCTGTACACAATAGAATTGAAATGGGAATATACCTTCATATATCCAATATGCAAAAAATTGATTATACCGAGATGCACTTTATTAATGAGCATTAGCATTGTTGGATAAAGACAAAATTCATCTTGTACCGGGAAATGAATTAAATCAAATAATGCAACATGCTGCAATAAAAACAAGCAGGGGTGATCTGAGATCTCCCCCGCTCTGATGGGTGCATCATTTGGTTGCTGGGCTGTCCGTCTTCTTCTGGACAGCCTGCCACATCCGCGCGGCTACACGCTCGCGGATCAAATCCAGCCCTGCGGTGGCTGGCACGCCCGGCAGCAGCGCCGTCAGCTCCGGCAAGGCCGGCGGCTTGCCCGGCTGCGCGAGGCGCACCTCAACGGCGCCAAAGCCCGGCCCCGGCTGGTGCATGGCGCCGTCCGCGGCAGCCTCGGCGATCCACTCGCCGACGGCAGCGCCGCCTTCGCCGCCGCGCACTTGCGGGCGGCCAGCCGTTTCCGCTGCGCGGCCGGGGCCGCTGGGATCATGGGCGAGTTCCTCCGCCCATGCCCCCAGCACGCCGGCGAGCAGCGCTTCGCGCGGCAGGCCGGCGTGCGCCAGCTGCAGCAGCGGCTCGGCCGCGAGGCGCGCGGCTACGGCGCGCTCAGCGGCCGCGGCATGCGCGCAGCTCGGGCGGCCGCAGGTGCACGCCACGGCCGCGCTGGCCGTTGCTGCGCCTGGCGAGCCCTCGGGCGCTTGCGTAGCCGGCAGCAGCCCGGCGAGCTCCTCGGACGCCGGGCCGCCGCGCAGCAGGGCGTACAGCGTCAGCGGGCGCTTGCGCAGCTGAGCCAGTACAGCCTCGCGCTGGGCTTCGCTCAGTCGCGCGGGCGTTCCCGTGACCGTGAACATGCCTGCGGCCGATCCGGTCTTGCCCTCAACAGCGGAAGCGGAAACGGAAACTTCCTGGTCCGCTTCCGCTGCTGTATTTACTTCTGCTGTCCATCCACCGGGGGACATATGCAGCTCGATCTTCCATTTTTCGCTCACAATAATCCCCCTTTCTCAACATCTATATTCCCCTGAATGTTCAAGGTCACAGCCACGTCTCACCCTGAAGAGAAATCAGGCCACGCAGCTCATCATCCGACATCTCGGTCAGCCAGTTCTCACCCGAACCAACGACCTGCTCGGAGAGTGCCTTCTTGCTCTCAATCAGCTCATCAATCCGTTCTTCCAGTGTTCCCTGACAGATCAACTTATGCACCTGCACGTTGCGATTCTGCCCGATTCGGAATACACGGTCCGTCGCCTGATTCTCAACCGCAGGATTCCACCACCGATCATAGTGAACGACATGACTCGCTCGTGTCAGATTCAGACCCACACCTCCGGCACGAAGAGATAGAACAAACATGGACGGCCCCTCTCCTTTTTGGAAAGTCTCCACCATATCATCTCTTTGTGCCTTCGACACACCGCCGTGCAGGAAATAAGGTTCTTCCTCATATCGCTGTTTCAACCTCGATACCAGCAGATCTCCCATAGCAACATACTGCGTGAAGATCAGAGCCGATTCCCCGTTATCACGGATGGCGTCCAGCAGCTCAAGCAAACGTTCCATCTTACCAGATGCCTCAGCCTTGCCGTGGTCTTTCCGATTGCTGTCCGCCAGCACCGGATGATCACAGATCTGCTTGAGCTTGGTCAGGGAGGACAGAACAATCCCCTTCCGGGCAATGCCATTTCTGCCGTCCAGACCACCCATCAGATCATCCACCACACGCTGGTACAACACCGTCTGCTCCGGCGTCAGAGAACAATAGGATTTCAGTTCAAGCTTCTCTGGCAGATCCTTGCGAATATCCGGATCACTTTTCAGCCTGCGCAGCATGAATGGAGATACCAGTCGATGAAGCTCACGCAAGGATGCTGCATTTTCTTCGGATGGCCCCAGTCCCGTATACCGCTGGCGGAACGATGAAGCTGTGCCCAGATACCCCGGATTGAGAAACTGGAAAATCGACCAAAGTTCGCTCAGCCGGTTCTCTACAGGCGTTCCCGTCATCGCAATACGATGAAGTGTAGACAGGCGCATTACGCTTTGCGCTTGTTTGGTACGGTAGTTCTTAATATATTGTGCCTCATCCAGCACAATGGTGGACCAGTGCAACGAAGCCAGATCCGGGCCATCTCTGCCTGCCAGATGATAGGTCGTCAGTACAATGTCATGCGTCTGCGCTTCTGCCTGGAATTCGTTCCCGTGCAGCCGTTGTCCGCCATGATGAATATATAGCGACAGATCCGGGGCAAACCGCTTCAGCTCACGCTGCCAGTTTCCAAGCAGCGAGGTAGGACACACAATAAGTGCAGGCAGATGAACAGGCTGTTCATTCGTGTGCTGATCCGCCGGGAATGAATCATCTGATCCATTCAACAGCTCATTCTCACGGGCTTCCTCTTCAGCGGCCTGGCGTTCCTCGTGTTTGCGGTCCAGCAGACAGGTAATTACCTGAATCGTCTTCCCAAGTCCCATATCGTCCGCCAGACATACGCCAAAGCCCAGCTCACGCATCGCGGATAACCATTGGTAACCTCGTTCCTGATAAGGTCTTAGTTCACCATGCAATTCTGCCGGAACCTGACGAGGCTCAATACTGCGAAGCACCTGTCCATCGAGCAGGAAAGCAAGCATCCCATCAGATTCGGCACCAAAGACGGAGAGGCCCTTCCATGCGGAATCCTCCCCTTCATCCGCTGCCAGATGCAGCCATTCGGAGAGAGGCATATATTGTTCTTCTTCTTTTTTCATGTAACGCAGAACTTGACGAATCTCTTTTGTATCCACTTCAATCCATTCACCACGGAACATGACATACGGAACTGTGGATTCAGCCAATGCTGCCAGTTCCTCCGCCGTGACCGGTTTACCATCCAGCATAGGTTCCGCCTTGAAAGCAACCAATTGTTCCATGCCCAGTGCCGATGTGGCTCCAGGCAACCGCTCTGTTCCCCGATTCAACATCTGCAGACGCAGTCCCGCACGACGTTTCCCGGCACGACTCCACCTTGAAGGCATGAGAACAGTTATCCCGGCCTTCTGCAAACGTGGAACCGCATGCGTGAGAAATTCAAAGAAACCCTGCTGCTCCAGCTTAATTTCCTCCGGACGAGCGGTAAGCAGCGCTGTCTCCAGTTCAGGTGCCAGTTCTGCTGCTTGCCCGAGTGCCATCAATAATTGCTCTGCCGCCGAGGTATATAACACCTTCCCTCGGTCCAGATCTCGCTCTGGATGTGCCCAGATAGTCCGTGCAGGCAACCTCAAGCTTGGTTCCTGCTCACTGTCCGCCCAAAAGCTGATCCCCCAGATCGTTTCATGTTCGCCCAGCGGCGGCTCCAAGCGGAGCACCAGCTTCAATTGGCCTTCAGCAGGCGCCATCTCTTCTGCTCCCACAATTGGCATTGACGTTCCACCAACTTCTTGCAACGTATGAATAAACGCTGTCATATCGTCCGTCGGCCCTTGCACCGTCACAGGACGGAACATCGAGATCAGACTGTTCCACCAGAGTTCGGCTACTGGCGAAGATCCACGTCGATATGGGGTGCGGTAACGGGACAGTTCACTGTCCATGCCCTCCAGTTCACTTGTCACCACAGCATGAATCATGCCACTCATGAATGAAAATAATACCGCAGCCCCTGCTTCTTCACGCGTTTCCGGTTCCAATGAAGCATAAGCTCCAGGAGCAGCCAATCCAATCGGAGGCATCGCTTCAGCAAGATCGCGGAAGCGTTCAATGTCCTCCTCCTGCTGCAAACGTGGCCGCCATACGCCTGTTAATGTCTCTTGCCCGGTCCGTCGCCGTGCTCCGGTCTTTGCTGCGAATTCAGCCGATGGAGCAATTGCTCCCCGCAACAGCAGCTCCTGTGTGAACTGCGCCGCCTTGATCCAGTAACGCATCTCTTCTCCAACCTGAATTCCGGCTGCATTTAACAAACGGTCATCCCATTGCAACAGCAGCCTGAAGGCATCCTTGGGCGAGACTGCCAATCCTTCCAATGTGCGTCCCAGCAGTTGACGCCGCTTCGTGTTCTTCGCTTCAGCCGTGTTCCTCAGCGGATTCGGCCAGCGCAGCTCCGCAAGACGCAGAGCGGCAGGCTGAAACAGACGACCCCCGTCGCCAAAATTCAACCTTCTTACCACGTGGCTCCATGCATCCACACGTGGTTCCGATGTTTCACCGGAAAAACAAAAAAATACGTCACCAAGCCATACTCCATACAGCGATTGCATCATTAAAGTCTCCCGTCATCCCTTCGCATTGTTACTCTCCATCATATACGAAAATGACCGGATTTAAAAACCTTTGCCCATAAAAAGTGGTTATTTCAATGGTTAGGGGGTGTCTCAAAACGCCCTAGAGGCACAAAAAAATGTCCCTTCACCCTAAAAGCGGATGAGGAACATTTGGGTAAACCGAAGGATAATACTGAATATTGAAAGAATTACGGATTGTTATACTCCTATGATCTGATCAAGCTGCCCAGCAATACATCCAGGTTCAAAATACCTGCACGATGATCTTCACAGAACCCGATCTTGTCAAAAACGCCAAGCATGAAACGGCGGTGTTCCTCAGCTGGTTCCTCGAAACGATCATAACTTACGACAGAATCGACCATATCTACGATAAGCGGTACAAATCCACCTTTGTAAGGCACCACAATAATACGTGTAGAAGTGGTATCCTCCTGGTCTGGCATGCCTAACAATACACGAAGACTCACCACCGAAACGACCTTACCGTACAGCGAAGCAAAACCTCGGATCTCCGGGCTTCCAAATGGAACTGTTGTTACCTGTACCATTCTGATGATCTCATGAACTTCATCAATTCGTAGTGCAAAGATCTGGTCTCCTACCGAAAAATTAATATATTGCATTCCCTCGTCCATAGTTATCCCCATATCCTCTCATTCCGTATAATCAGATCATTATAAAATATAAAAACAAAACCACATGAAGAGCACTTTATTTGGCTAAGTGACCTGCTTGTGGTTCGCATTCACCAAGTCACCACAGGTACTTTCGTCCCACTAGATGTTACTTTGGTGTATCGGTTATTTTTGATCAAATGTTTAGGCTTCAGATCAATTTTGCCAACTTCAACAGACGTTGCATTACGGTTGCTGTCTCCGCTCTGCTCATTTGCCCTGCTGTGGAGGGTGGTGGAAATCAGTCGTTTTAATATTGAGCGTAAGTAACCTGACATCGGATTAAAAAATTATATTCAAAAAAAGACCAAAGATCAGCTTTATGCCGATTTTTGGTCTTTTTTATCCCCATATATTATGGATCTGTTTCTATGTTTTCAAATACTTGGAACAAAAAAGCGTTATTCCTGTGGATAACTTGTTTAATTACTCCAAAACGACTGTTTTATCGCATGAAAACACGAGTTATACCTGATTTGTGGATAAGTTGTGCACATATTGCACACATGCTGTGGATATCTTTGGCGTTTCATGTGGATATTCATTAATTTAATGTGGACATGTTGTGTATTTGTTTGTAAATCTGACGTAAAATCCGAATTTCCGCTTCAGTTATCCATTACTGTGGACACGTTGTGGACATGCCCAATTTCCTTCGCTGTAGTTATTCGACCAATTCACCCTGACGCATGATCAGCCTGTCATCGATGTACACGTCCGGCTTTTGTACAACTGCATCAATATGAACACCTGCGGCAATCGTTCCACCAAATGTGTTATTGCTGCCAAAGGCCACATGAATTGTGCCGTACACCTTCTCATCTTCCAGCACCACACCCGTGATTCGTGCCTTGTTATTGGTACCGATCCCGAATTCGCCGAGAAAACGACCATCCCCCTCACCCAGCGTTTCCAGTAATTGAGCCCCATCAGGTCCTTCAGCTGACACCAACCGTCCTTCACTAACGGTCAATAACATCGGTTCACGGAGTGCCCCAATTCCAGCAACGGAACCATCTACAACAATACTGCCCTCGCCCTTGCCCTCAACGGGAGCAATATAAGCTTCTCCTGACGGCAAGTTGCCCGATTCACCAGGGTTCAAATACATACCTGTGCTTGGTACACCGTTACGATCTTCAATGGAAAAGGAAAGACTATGGCCCTGCTTCTCTATTCGCACATGGCGACCTGCGGTTAATAGAGCCGTTACCTTCTCGGTCAACGCCTTTACTTGCGAATATTCAGCTGTAATGGCTCCGTTCATAAACATATCCTCTGTCATGCCAGGCATGGTTGCCACTCGGGTCCCTGAAGCAGCGGCTTTTTTGCGTGCTTGGGTATGTGTTACTGAATATTTTGTTACACACACGGCTACATCTGCTCGAATCATGGCCTCTGCAATCGGCGCAGGTGGCTCTTCTCCAGATCTGCTGCGTTCCTTCATGATTAACAGGACCGACTCTGCACCAAGTGCTTTGCCTGCCTCATAGATGGATTCAGCCAGATCCCGTTTCATATCGTCTGCGATAACTACCAGATTCTCTCCGCTACGCAGTCCGAGACATTCGGTTAGCACATTTTTACTGATTTCCACACGTTGCTTGCTCATACATTCATCTCTCCTGTCTTTGGTTCAGCTCTCAAAAGTCGACTTGACCCTTTCGACAATTGGCACGGGATTCCTGCATGTCCAAACCTGAACTCACCTTAAGGTATCGGCCCATTCGGCGAGAATTGCAGCTGTTTCCTTATACTGAAACGTCGGAAAGTAATGTCCATAGGGTACATCTATCCGTTTGACCTGTGAGTTCATATCCTGGGGATAGTGATATTCCTGATCTTGATTGGCCCATACAACTAATACATTCTTGGCATAATGCTGACTTTCCATTTTCGCCCACAACGTTGATCTGGCGCCTTTCCTCTGACCCGAGTGGATCCAGCGCAATAAGTCTGCATGTGCTCCTGCAATGCGAGGGGACTGGAGACTGGAGCGTATTCTCTTGCCCATGGTATCGGCCATAACACTGCTGTCGCCTACGCCGCTATGTGAACTGAACATTTGATTCCAACTTTTCTCCGATCTGCCACGCAGCAGGGAGCGCATCACCCCTCTTGGCAAACGAGAAATCCATCTCAGCACATTCGGATTCGAATTGTTAGCTACTGGCTGAAGCAACCCCAGTCGAATGTCTGTCCGCCCGCTACGCATCTGTGCCGCAGCTGCAATAGCAGCCCCGATCGAATGACCAACCAGCTTCACCGGACCTTCAAACTCGCCAAGAGCCGTAAGCAGTGCATCCACCTGACCTTCAAACGCTTCATCCCCCTGATGCACCGGAGACCGTCCGAATCCAGCGAGATCGATTAACCATACCGGGTTCCCGGTCCGGTCCCTAAGCTGTTTTCCTAAAGGTAACATCTCATCCGCAGATTGAAGCAAACCATGTACAATAATCCAAGGCTCTCCCTCACCCTCCCAACCAAGCATAGCCATATTTCCACTTCGAGACCGATTATAATCTGTCGGAAAACCCTCAGGTAACGGCGTATACCGAAGACGATAGTCTAGATCGGCTGTAACCAGCGGAAGCTGTTCCCGGATGTCCGGCCAGGATTGCCCCATACGTGTGAACAGAGCCTCCGTCTCTTCAACCGGGAATGACCTGTTGGTAATAAAAGCAACCGACTCCGTTGGAACACCACTGATGCGTGAACCACCTGATTTCATGATCCATTGAATCCATGGTAGTGGCACAGCCCCTTTCGGCTTGGGTACGTCCAATTGCTGCGCCAAGAGTTGCAGCAGTTCCTTCATATTGGGATTGTCTTCCCTCCGAGCCAACAGTGGATAAGTTCCTCCGACTGGAGCGGCTTCACTGGATAGAAAAACAAGCGTCTGTGCAACAAGGTCATTCTCCACAAGCGGTAACCAATAGGATGAACCTCCCGGCACTACCGGCATAAGTCCTTTCTGAATCGCCTGAATGAGCAGCCCAATCCCACCCGTTTGCTCGGTTTCACCTGTGGGACGTGGCCCAACCACTGTACTCGGATTTACAACGGATAAGGGATAGTGATGCTGTTCAGCATGCTCGCGAATGTGCAGATCGGCATGGAACTTCATCTCTTCATATGCACTTTCATTGTTATCCACATGCTCAACCTGTAGATAATTCCCCTGTTCATTCCGCTCTCCATAAGGACTCATATAACCAACAACGTGGATAAAGTGTCTCAATCCATGAGTAGAGTGGATTTCCTGTGCTAGCTGTGCCACTTCTCTGGCCCCGTTCATGAATATCTGCTCGGCTACTTTTCGTTCCAAAGTGACGTCCATCGTTCCACCCGCGTGAATGATCACATTTGCTTCAAGAGCACGCTCCCGATCTACTGCGGTAAGGCCAAGACCCGACATGGATAAATCACCTGTAATAAAGGTAATCCGCTTGAAATCCTTCACTCCATAAGCCTTCAGCACAGTTCTGGCTCGCTGTTCCGAACGAACCAGCAAGAGCAATTGTGCGTCTCCCTGCGTGAGTTGTTTGACCGTTTCTTTGCCGATAAAACCTGTGCTTCCTGTCATAAAAATGGTCTTGGCTGCAATATCAGACTTGCGTATTACCTGATTCATGTTTGTTGAATGTACATTCATTCTGTTACGGCTCCTTTTAGTACTGTATAGTACTAGTTATATTCAAAAAAAGAGCTTCGATTAACGAAGCATCTGACAAAACGTACGTGCCGATTGTTCTATAATCCCTACATCACGGGCAGTTCCCGCTAGGATTAGTGAACCTTCCAGTGCTGCAATAAACAACAACGCAGCTGGTCCCGGTTCGATTTCTTTGCGAAATTCACCGCGATCCAAACCTTGCTGAAACAACTTCTCCACCATAGGTCTAAGCTCACGAAAGAATCTGGATATGCTTTCCTTCACTTGGGGTGCACTGTCCGGTGTCTGCATATATAACGTAACAAAGGGACAGCTCCCTTCGTAATTTCGGCCCTCAATACCTGCCGACAGCAATGCCATAAATGAGTAAATACGCTCCTCCACTCCTCGTTCACGCTGACTGAGCAGCAGGTACAGCTCCGACTCATACTGGGCAATCCAGTATTGTACCACGGCCTGGAGCAGCTCCTCCTTGTTTTTAAAATGATAATAAATATTTGACTTGGATACCCCACTCACTCGCACGACCTCATCCATGCTGACGTAGCTGTACCCCTGACGCAGAAATAATTGTGCCGCCACTTCAACTGCCTTGGTCCGGTTCACCGGATTGGAACTTTTGGATTTGGCAGGTCCCGTATTCATTTTTGAATTTGTCATACTTAGTACTATACAGTACTAATCAGTTGAAAACAAGTATTTCTGTTAACAAAAGAGGACCTCCTACTCCAATTACTCCATACTTGTCCACATTTAGAGTGTAATACACACAGGATATCCACATATAGTATTAACTCTGTGTTAAATACGTCATGAAATCGTTAAATTACTTTCGGGTTATCCACATTTCAGGAATATAGGTGACTTTGAACTTTTCAGAGAGCGTTATTGGCTCCTCGGAAAAACAAAAACAGGCCAACCAGAATAATATTTCTGGCTAACCTGTTTCCAATTGACTTATTTATCTAATAGACTAACTTTTCTATCCAAAAATTTCTGAACCGTTTTTGGTAACCTGTGGATACCGTCCATGATCCGGATTATTTTTTCAGACTATCCCAGTTCTGTTGCAATGCGTCGAGCAATCCGGCTTTATCCGATTTGCCTGCAACGTAAGCCTGAATTGTGCTGCCATACTCTTGTGGAACCCCTTCAGGGAAACGGTTGAAGTTCCAGCTGAGTGTTTTATTTTCCTGGCTATACTTCATGATCTCTGTGGCGAGGTCACCCAGATCCTCTTCGGATGCCGTGATGGAACTGAACGCCGGAATGAATTTGAATTCTTTTGTCATGTATTGTTTCCCGATATCCGAAGTTACGAGCCACTCCAAAAACTCTTTTGCTTCCGGTTTCACTTGAGAGTTCTTGTTCACAACCCAATAGTTCGGTACACCGACAAATAATTTGTCATTGGGTTCATTGTTAATTGGCATTGGGAGGATACCCAGATTCAGATCTGGATCGATTCCATCGATCTGTACTTGAGTCCAGTTTCCTTGTTGCATCATCGCCGCTTCTCCACTCGCAAACAACGTAACTTGCGTATTGTAGTCGGTTGTCAGCGGGTTTTTGTTGCTGTATTTCAGCGTTAAGTCGAGCAAGTTGATCCAGTCGGCGAACACTTGGTTCCCAGGAATCTTCTCCGTACTTTCGTTGAGTCCTTGGATGAATTTAACCGGATCTGCCTGATTTGCAAATGCGACGTTTACGTTATGATTGCCCAGCACCCACCACTCTTGATATCCATTAGAGAATGGGGTAATGCCTGCGGCTTGAAGTTTCTGTGCAGCTTGATCCAATTGTTCCAGTGTCGTTGGAATTTCGGTAATACCTGCTTTTTGGAAGAGGTCTTTGTTATAAATGAAACCATAACCCTCCAGCGCGAGCGGCTGTCCGTAGAGTTTGCCATCTTTGGTCATTGGCTCTTTGGCTACTTCAAGTGCATCCTTGGCCCATGATTCTCCAGACAGATCTTCCAGATATTCAAGCCATGTATCCAATTCACGATAACCACCTACGTTGAAAATGTCCGGTTGTTCGCCAGCGGCAAACTTGGCTTTTAATGCAGCACCGTAGTCACTGCCGCCACCTACAGTCTGAATGTCCAGTTTGACACCTGGATGGGAGGATTCATATTCCGCTTTGAGACGATTGAGTGCTTCCGCGATTTCGACTTTGAATTGGAAGATCTTAATGGTTTTATCTCCAGCAGCAGCCTCGCCACCACCTTGAGCATCCGTGTTGACCGGACTGCCACTCTTGTCCCCATTGCCACAACCCGCGAGCATTACCGAAAAAGCAATCAACATAAGCAACGTCAACTTTGTCATTCTTTTCATACATACACTCTCCCTATAGTAGTTTCAGTATAACCGTTCCACTAATGAATATTTACACTGGCACTCCGATGACAGAATAACCTTCCCTTGAAGTGTGTTTTCATTCTAACGAACCGAGCCCACGTAATTCGCACCTATTTGCACAGGCTCCCATTCTAACGAATCACAGCGATGTTATTCCGTCGATTTGATCCAATTTTAAGGCTCTGGCGCCCTTTTGTACCCGAATAACGTTGCTGAGATTCGTTACAATTTGTATTCCTTGATTATCCACCTATTAAGATGCGGTGGATTCGTTAGCGCTTTGAAAAAGGAGCATACCCTCACTCTGTAGAAGAAGTTCCTGGCCATATAAGCTTCTTCCTTGGTCTTTTCTCTTTATTGCTCTTTCCCCAGGAGTCATGCCCAAGCTATGCGGGCATGACTCCCTTTGCACACCTCCGTGCGAGGTGGGAGCAAAGGGATCAGGATGCGATGTAGGAGCGGAGCGTTCGCCTTTGATACTCGGTGGCTTCCTTGCCCTAATACATTCAGGCCACCGAGGAGCAACAGCGACCGAAAGCGCAACTTGATCCCGCAGCGACCTGCACTCGCACTCCGCCACAGCGACCCTGCCCTCGCACCTTATCCTTTAACTGATCCAGCCGTAATCCCCTGAATGATGTACTTCTGCATCAGCAGGAAGAAGATAATGATCGGCATGATGCCGAGCACAAGTGCCGGCAAGGCAAGATCCCATTGCTTCGTATATTGACCGAAGAGTGCAAAGGTCGCAATCGGGATCGTACGCAGGTTGGAGCTTTGCAGGATCAGGGATGGAAGCAGATAATCATTCCAGATCCAGAGTGTGTTCAGAATGATGACGGTTACATACATCGGTTTCATGAGTGGAAATACGATCCGGAAGAACACTCCGTAGACCGAGCTTCCATCCACACGAGCCGCTTCCTCAATCTCCAGTGGGACGGATTTTACGAATCCGTGGAACAGGAAGACAGACATCGGTGCCCCGAAACCGAGATAACAGATAATGAGGCCGCCAAGGCTGTCGATCAATCCCAGATTACTGGTTACAGTAACAAGTGGAATCATGATAGACTGGAACGGAATCACCATGGCGGCAATGAACATGCCGAACAAAATACGGTTGAACCGGGTATCGCTGCGGACCATTCGGTACGCGGCCATGGAACTGATCAGCACAAGCAACAGATTGCTGACCAAGGTAACGATAAGCGAGTTCATCAGCGCGGACGGGAAGTTAATTTTCTCCCAAGCGTTAGCATAATTGCCCCACTGAAATACTTCCGGCCATGCAGCCGAATTGGTGAGCAGATCACCGAAGGTTTTGACCGAATTCACGAACAGGAAGTAAAACGGAACCAGGAATAAAAGTCCAAGGAGTACCATGACAATCTCAGTTACAATGGTACTGAAGCGGTAATTTTTTGTCGTCTCCATTAGGCTTCTACCTCCTTGCTCTTCGTCAGACGTACCTGAATCATGGTGATGATGGCAACGATTATGAAGAACACGAGCGCTTTGGCGGTTCCGATGCCATATCTGTTATTTACAAAGGCTTCATTGTAAATATTAAGTGCAACCGACTCTGTTGATCCGAACGGTCCACCTTTGGTTAGCGACAGATTGAGATCGAACATTTTGAACGACCAGGAGATCGCCAGGAACAGACAGATCGTTACACCTGGCATAATGAGCGGAAGAATGATGCTCCGCAGTACCTGCCAGCGACTTGCGCCATCAATCTCGGCGGCTTCCAGCAGATCAGGGGATACATTTGTCAGAGATGAGATGTAGATAACCATCAGATATCCTGCGGTCTGCCATACAAACACAATCACGATTCCCCAGAAGGCGGTTGGTTCGTCTCCCAGCCAAGGAAGGTTGAAGAAGGACCAGCCGGTTACATCGCCTACTGCTGAAAACCCTTTCACAAATATGAACTGCCAGATAAAGCCGAGCAACAACCCACCGATCACGTTAGGCATAAAAAAGATCGTACGCAGAATGTTTCTCGTCTTGAGCGGTTTGGTCAGGAAATACGCCAGGAAAAAACCAATCACATTGGTCAGTACCACACCAACCACGGTGAAGCGTACCGTAAACCAAAACGCCGTTTGGAACTTGGGATCATTCGCAAAAACATGCACAAAGTTATCAAACCCTACCCAATTAATGTTCTCGGATACCCCGTTCCAATCCGTGAAGGAATACACCATGCCAAGCAGGAAAGGGACCACGATGATGAGAATAAAAAACACGATGGAGGGACCCACGAACACAAGCTGCTGTAACAGCTGTGAAGATTTGCGATGCTTCATATCGTTCTCCCCTTCTATAGATGGATGAAATTGGTCTCTTTTTCTATTAAACCCCATTATCGCCGAGGGAAACACCGACCCTTGTGAACAGTTGGGGGTAAAATATTGTCCTCTCTTAACCTGCAACCAGAAGGGGTGTTCCGATGTCCAAATACTACAGTATACGCACGAAATTAATTGCCTTTATGCTCATTGCTACCACACTTCCGCTGCTCGCGTCGATCAGCATGACGTTTATCCAGACCAAGACGGCCCTGCGGGAACAGGCTGTTGAAGAGAACAAACGCCTGATCTACCAAGCATCCACGAATCTCAATAACTATGTGGATAACGTGGCTAGAGCGTCACTCGCTGTGTATAACGACCCGAACTTTCTGCGTAACCTCGCGAAGATTCCTGGGGATTATCGTGCGGTGGCAGAAGTGTACACCACTTTGCAGACGATCCGCGCTGCTGTGCCGGATGTATTCCAGCTGTATTTACACTCATTTGCCGCCAATCAATCCACCTTAATTACCAATCCCTTTCCGAAGCGGGAGGAACGCAAACAGGCCTATTCCGGCTCCCTTCATGGAAAAACAGGCGGTGACAGCCCGGATATCTGGGTGGAATCGGCCCATATGAGTCACACGTACGGATTCAAGGCTGCCTCACCCGATGACCCTGCCAGAACGGTCATTACCCTGCATCGGGTGATCAAGGATATTCCGTCCACCGAGCGTCTGGGTGTACTCGCTATTGATCTGAATATGAATACCATTGCAGCAATCTGTAGCAGGCTGTATGATCCGGCTAAGGAACAGATCTATGTGGTGGATGGTCAGAATCAGATCATTTACCAAGGACGTTCCGAGGTTAATCATACGGATGCACTACGAGAGGAAACGGCTAGTGAACTGAATATCGCACGATCTGGCGCTGGTACAGCCCAGAATGTCGCAGGGCATTTTGAACAGGATCGATCCATGTTTGTATACCAGCAACTTGGCAGCACATACGCCGATTGGACCATCGTCAAACAGATTCCAAATGAGACGTTTTATGCCAGAGCGACCACACTTACGTGGAATAACGCAATGATTGCCATTGCGGCACTTGTATTAGTCATTGTTGCAACCTTATTCATCTCCATCCGAATCACCGGTCCACTCAAGCAACTCATGCGGTATATGAACCAGATTCAAGCCGGGCGTCTGCATGTGGATATCCATCTATCCAGTCGCGATGAATTCGGGGTGCTCGCTCGTCATTTCCGAGATATGATGGATACGGTAAATAATCTTATTTTGCGGGAATATCGACTCGAGATCGCCAATAAAACAAATCAACTCAAAGCGTTGCAAGCGCAGATTCATCCGCATTTTCTGTATAATACACTGCAATCGATCGGTACACTTGCCCTTCAACAGCAAGGACAACGGGCGTATACACTACTCTCTAGCCTGTCCAAAATGCTGCGCTACAGCATGCGGGATCAGACCTGCGTGACCTTACGCGAAGAGGCGGAGCATGCCCGATTATATCTGGAACTACAGCAGGAGCGGTTTGGTGACCGCCTTGAGGTGGATTTGGATTTTGCCGAAGATACCCTGTCTGTCGAAATGCCAAGAATGACGTTACAACCTTTAATTGAGAACTATTTCAAACATGGAGCAGATATTCAGCCTGGCAAAGGTCACATATCCCTATCCAGCCGCCGGATCAACGATCATTGGATTGAAATCGAACTGAATAATAACGGTCCCTCCATACCTGAAGAAAAATTACTGGAGATCTGCGGATGGCTACATCAAAGTCATACAACAACCGGGTTATCCACACAAGAATCCGACGAGTCTGAATCCATCGGTCTACGAAATGTAATACGCCGACTTCAATTGAACTCACATCCCGGTCACTCAGCCAGGCTTGAGATCAACAATCGGGAACCCAATGGTGTGAAGATCACGGTTAAACTATACGCGGGAGAGTGAACAACATGAAGGCACTGCTTGTAGATGATGAAAAACATGTCCGCGATGCCATAAGGTTGCTTGGTCATTGGGAAGAGTGTGGCATTGATACATTACTTGAAGCAGCAGACGGGGATGAAGCCATCGCCGCCATCACGGCACATCAACCTCAAATCATACTCAGTGACATGCGTATGCCGGGCAAGGACGGTATGGCATTGCTTGAATGGATATCGGCTCATACCCCGCACAGCAAGGTGCTGGTTATCAGTGGATATGATGATTTTGAACTCGTGAGGCATGCAATTAGACATGGTGGCACGGACTACCTCCTGAAACCTGTGGAAGCAGATGAGCTGAATGCATCTCTATTAAAGGCCGTTACAGCTTGGGAAGAGGAAGACGCCATTCGGATACAATCCACCAGGCAATCCATTGTTGTTAATCGAATGCGCCCCCACTACCAGGATCGTCTGCTCACCGAACTTGCCGTCGGAAGAGGCAGCAGCCCTTCTCACATGCAGCGATTGCAGGATGAGTTAAATCTCCCCTGCCTAATCCCTGTCTGTAGTGTCGCTGTCACCAGCCTGTCCCATCTGGATGCAGATTGTCTGGCAAAATACCGCAGTCAACCGGACCTGCTTGTGTTCTCGGTCCTCAATATCTGTGCCGAGATGTTATCCACACCAGACGAAGGCGTAATGTTTCGTCAGTTGGATCAACCGGACGAGATTGTTCTGCTGCATTGGGGTCCATCCACTTCATTGGAACATATTCTGGACAAGGTCAATCAGGGATTGGAACAGACGATTCAGCGCCGGCTTCATTTTGGCATCTCCACCTGTGAGTCCTACCCAGGCGGAATCTCAGCGGCCTATCTGGAAGCAAATTCAAGGTTGTGGCGACGTAATGCTGTGCAGATTAAACAGCGAATCCATGCCTCAGTGGAATCATCAAATGGAAATAAAATCAGGCGTTTAACCGCCCATGAAGAACCCCTGCGTATGGCAGCCATGAGTTGCCGGGCTTCCAGTGTATCTGCTGCGGTCGCCGAGTGGCTTGACCCGATTACTGATCTTGAGGTTGTCAGTGCTGAGCAGATCCAGCAATGGATCGATGAGCTGGAATGGATGCTGAGCCGCTGGCTTGATGATACGGCAGGTTCGTCATTCCACGAGGAAGAAGTGACGGAGGAACAGTCTATTCCCTTTGCCGAGTTACCTTTGGACGCTGAAGGACTGTTATCCTTCCCCCTGCTTCGTTCATTGTTGGAACAACGGCTGCTTGCCGCAGGAAAGGCGCTCACCGCTCATCACCACGCCAATCCTGATCCCATGAGTGAGATTGCACGTTATATGGACGCCCATTATCAGGAGGACCTGTCCTTACAGCAGATTGCTGCGCGTTTCTACCTGAGCCGGGAGTATATCTCACGCAAATTCAAACAGCAATTTGGTCTGAACTGGTCGGAATATCTGGGCAAACTGCGGATCAACAACGCCAAGCTGTTACTGCAAAATCCTTCCCTGCGTGTCGCCAAAATCTCGGAGATGGTTGGATTTCAGGATGAAAAGTATTTCAGCAAAGTGTTCAAAAAAATGGAGGGCATCACGCCAGCGGAATATCGTAAAACATTATTGGAGGCTGGTACGTAACGAGTATTTGATCCGAATTAAAAAGAGTACTCCCGGCATGACCCATCGGAAGTACTCTTTTTAATTTTACTTTTACAGAAAATAGCCTATATCATGACGATTTGTTGACTCTTTCTTTTCTAAGATAGGATACGATCCGAGAGATTGTACCTATTAAAATTACAGCCATAAATCCATAAGCCATATTATTTCCTGTCTTATGAGCTACTACGGGGAAATAGATGAGGCTGAACAGTAATAGGACAATATCCAGGTAGAACATAATCTTTCGATAAATAGGGATTCTCACCCCCCCTTTTATTTACCAAAAATGGTTTTATTAATTGTAATATATCATAACATAGATACACCCTAGTACGCTCACCGATCCCGCAAAATCACCGCAGGTACAAGTCGAATGTAGATTAATTCCCCTGCAAGCTCCACCATCGTCTGTGTAACGATGACTGCCGCTGCTATAGTTGCCCATTCTGGCGGGAGTGCCAGCGCCAGTGGCAGAACAACCAGCGAATTCCGTGTGGCTGAACTGAAAATCAACGCCCGCCCTGCACCTGGATTCAATCGAAATCCATTGGCAATGATCCGAGATATCCAAGGCATAATGATCAGAAAAGCAATGTAGATCGGGATCACGTTTACGATAATCGCCATATCATTGTAGACTTTGCCAATCTGGGAAGCGACAACCACGATCAGCGCAAGTGCCATCATCGGAACCGGGAGCCATGCCGTCGCATTTATGACCCGCTCCCCGCTCGCTTTACCTCTGGAGAAAACTTGTGTAACAACAGCGAGCAGCAGTGGAATAACGATGAGGAACAAAAAGGCCTCTACAAACGGCCCTACCTGCATGATCTGCGCCACCTCAGTACCCATCAATAGCCATAAATAAAACGGCAACAGGATCATTTGTATAACAAATAAAAGAGGTGTTGCGGCGAGCATCAGTTTCTCATTGCCCCTGCCGAGTTGTGTGAACACAATGACGTAATCAATACAGGGTGTTAACAGTACTAGATAGACTCCGATCAGAACGCCTGGTGATTGCGGAAAGACAAGTGTTAGCAACCATACAACTACAGGTACAACGATAAAATTAGCCACCAGTAGCGCCCCCATAAATCGAAGGTTGGACCAAGACTCTTTTAACTGTAAAAAGGGAATCTGTACAAACATGCTGTATAACAGAACGGCAAGAACCGGGGACACGGTGTAGTGTAAAACATTCCCCCATGCCGGATTACTCAGCCCTATCGCTGCTCCTACGAACAGTGCAACTACATAGAACCAGGTTTGCTGTTGCTCCATCGTTTCTCTTGTGAGCATTCTCTTCCTCCTCTTCCAGTGGGACATCGTGGGCATGGACATATTTCTGCTTCGTTTCGCGTACATTGGGACAGAGTACCGTTCCAACGTAGTGGCAGAGCACAAGGATCTGAAAGATCCAACTTGTGAATTTTTTGCGGCTGTTATTAGAATGTGCAAGAACTGGGTATATTCATTGTAGACTGACCCGTGGTTCATTCATTCGTTAAACCAAGGAGGAAACACAATGTCACGTAACAATCCGTACAAGTGGTTAAACGCCATTGGTTTTATCGCTGTAATTATCGTGAACTACCTCTCCAACGCGCTGCCGATCGGGGGCAAGACCAATAAAGAAGTATCGGATATGTATCCTGTGCTGCTCACACCTTCTGGCTATGCCTTCTCTATATGGGGTTTGATCTACTTGCTGTTGGCAGGGTTTGTGATCTATCAGTTCGTGCCCGCTTCCTGGAAAAGGGACTCGATTACCCGTCTAGGGTATTGGTTCCTGGCAAGCTGCGCTTTCAACGTAGCCTGGATTTTTGCTTTTCAAAACTTGCAGACCGGTCTCGCTTTACTGATTATTGTACTGCTTCTGTTGTGCCTGATCATGCTGTATGTAAAAACACGTACCATTACGGTTCCAACCACTGCTGAGATCTGGCTTGTAAAGCTGCCATTCAGCATCTATCTTGGATGGATTAGCGTGGCAACGATTGTCAATGCAGCTGTATTGTTATATAAAATTGGCTGGGATGGTTTTGGTATCAGCGAACCAACCTGGACGATCATTATGCTGATTGTCGGTATGGTGCTGGCTGTACTCGTTAGCTTCCGTTATCGCGATAGCATATACCCACTTGTATTCACATGGGCATATATCGCCATTGCACTTAAACAAAAGGATGTCACTTCCGTATATTATACGGCAATCATCATTGCGATCGTACTGGCCATCTACGCGGTATGGTTGTTCTTCGCCCGGAATCAGGATCGCGATTGAGTAGTTTCCATAACGCTTAAATATAACGAAAACACGTAACGCAAACAGCCGATTCTGGTCTTCGACCTGAAATCGGCTGTTTATGTATAAAAGAACGAATAGGTTGTCCTATTTCAGGGCAATAACTTCAATCTCAACCAGTGCATCTTTTGGCAAACGAGCAACTTCCACTGCACTGCGTGCAGGATAAGGCTGTTCGAAGAACGTGCTATACACTTCATTCACAGGAACGAAGTCGTTCATGTCTTTCAGGAACACCGTCGTTTTCACGATTTTATCCATACTTGTACCTGCTGCTTCAAGGATAGCCTTCACATTGCTCAAAGACAGACGTGTCTGCTCCTGTACATCTGCGCCAAACTCTCCCGTTTGAGGATTCAGACCAAGCTGTCCGGAAGTGTAGATGAAATCGCCTGCATCAACGGCTTGACTGTATGGACCAATGGCGCCTGGCGCCTGATCGGTAGAGATTGGTTTTTTCATGGACGAGTTCTCCTTTGTGTTCGTTATCCTGCTGCCGCATGGAGTCAGGGTTCGAACTCATTTTTGTTGCCTATTATACCACGATCTACCTCAAGCGAGAAACGCTCCTCACTAGCCACATGAAGTAAACAGCTCGTTCAAAGGTTTCTTAGCCCCCGTCCACACCAAGGACATGAATGACTTCATTTGAATACACATGGTTTCCCTTGGCTTGCACCAGCGCAATATTGGTCATGGCCTGTGCAATGGTTGCGGCGTGGACCGCCCGGTATTTGTCCACTCTGCCTTTCATCCAGCGATCCAGAAACTTCATGGCATAGGCAGCCATCTGCTCACCAAACCGCTTCTCGTTTCGATCTCCCAGAATCAAGGAAGGGCGGAAGATATGCAATGACGGAAAACCGATATCGGACAATGCATCCTCCATTTCCCCTTTGGTCCGACTGTAAAAGACACGGGAACCTGCACTCGCTCCCATGGAGGAGATCACCAGCATCTGTGATACACCATGTTGCTTCGCAATCGTAGCTGCACGAACCGGGTAATGATAATCCACCTGACGGAAATTGTCCTGACTGCCTGCTTTTTTGATCGTTGTCCCCAAACAACAGTACAGGTCATCGATTCCATCGAATAAGTGGTCTTGGCTCTCCAGCTGTTCCCAGTCCACCACATGCTGTTCCAGTTTGGGATGTTGTAGCTCAAGCGGACGTCTAACCAGAACGCGAACCAAGCTGTATGCCGGGTGCTCCAGCAGATTATGAACCAGTAATTCGCCTACAAGCCCGGTGGCTCCAATCACCATGGCTTTCCGTTCGAGACGATTCAAATACATCCCTCCACTTCGCCATCTTTTTTGAAGTCATACCAGATACATATGATCAATCTAAATATTTACAAGGTTGTTCTGTCATCGAAGTGCCAGTGTAAATATTCAATATCTATTTTAACAGTACACGACGTCCAAGGGTAAATGTCAGAATCAGCATCACGACACCAACCCCCATCTGAAATCCATAGGCTGAGATCCAGGCCAGCGCATCGGACCAGGTTTCCATCTTTTCATACAACCAGCCACCCAACAACGGCCCGAGAAACGAAGTGACTCCGGTCAGAGCCGAATACACCGCGACAAACATCGGTCTTTCACTTTTGGGTGTGTCTCCAATCGTAAAGTTAAATGCCAGCTGGTTGAATCCACCTACACCGATCCCAAGGAAGATATGAGATAGAAATAGTGCGATCAATACGGGCATGAACGACATTAACCCCCACGACAAACAGGAGAGTGCAATGACTGGCAATGTCCAAAATAGGAGGGTTTTGTTGCTGAATCTGGCATTCAGATTACCCCAAACATAGAACCCGGCCATCATGACCAGCGTCTGGACTACCGTGATCAGGGATACCGTCTGATAATTGATGTTCAATAAATCGAGCATAACATAGGAATAAAGCGGAACAATCAAGGTCTGGATCAATAACCATGAAGCCAGGAACAGCGTTGCTTTCAGAAAAGAACGATCCTGGAACGGCTTGATGAACATGCGCCAGAAAACCTTTTCGGTAGAACGTTCAAAGGGAACGTCCGGATAGAAGAAATAGATGACTGTATTGGCAATAGCACATATCCACACCGGAATAAACAGGATCAGAAAGCCCATTTCTCCCGGGTAACGGTCCAAAACAATACCGCCTGCAAATAAGCATACGCTTCCAAGAGCATTCAGAATCGTATTTCGAATTCCAAAATAACGCCCTCTCACCTTAGCAGGTACGATATCGCCAATCAGTGAAGTCCAGATCATACCGCCGATGGTATTTGATATAAAAGCAACCGTATACACGCCAATATATACACTTACCCACCACTCTTTGGGGAATATAAACGGGATCAGTCCCGTTGCACTCCACAAGATGCGATGTGTGCCCACAAATAACAGCAGCATGCGTTTACGACTGCGAATCCGCTGCATCCAGTAAGCTGCTCCGATCTGGGCAATGTTCACAAACGTCGTAATCGCGAGCACAAAGCCGATATGTCTCGACCCGGCCCCAAGGTACAGCAGAAATCCGGTTAAAAATGGGCCTCCCAGCAAGGTCTGTAAAATAATTGCCGGTACACCCTCCCATGTTGCAATCGATAAATTCGTGCGTTGTGTCGAACCCTTGCGCCGTGGTTTGCTTGCTAACGGGGGAGGGTTAACGTTGACCGTCTTCTGTATGGGGATACACTCCTTAGACCGGGTCTCAAAAGCCGGTCGATGCTAGTTGTCATCCCAAATTCTACTCACGGCGCGAAGGTTGTCAACTCATTTTTTCACGGTCCAACGGGAGATAGAGATAGAAGGTGCTTCCTTTACCTTCAGTGCTCTCAAGTTCAATCGATCCCCCCAGTAATCTCGCTAAATCCCGACTGATTGACAGGCCTAGTCCGGTACCGCCAAATTTTCGACTAATCGACCCGTCAGCCTGCTGAAATGCTTCAAATATGGAATGATGCTTGTCCTCAGAAATGCCAATGCCTGTGTCCTGAACGGAGAAAATAAGCCATCGATTCTGAATACCTGCATTCTTAATCTGCTTGGTGCTTACGGTCAGCGTGACCTTCCCCCGGTGAGTGAACTTGATGGCATTGGACATCAGATTCCGCAAAATCTGTTGAACCCGCTGGGGATCAGACCAGAGCGTCTCAGGCAGTCCCTGTTTTTTGTCCAGAACCAACTGAATTCCCTTTTTCTCGGCAACGAGTTGAAAGTGGCTCATGGCATCTTCTGTAAGTTGTGCAACACTGATATCCTCCAATACAATATCCAGCCGCCCCGCTTCTACTTTGGAGAGATCCAGAATATCGTTAATGAGCGTGAGCAGTTCCTGCCCGGAGTGGTCGATCATATTGGCAAAACGTACAATATCCTCCTGATCCATTGTGTCAGCGTTCTCACTGATCATCTGGGCAAAGTTAATGACACTGTTCAATGGTGTACGCAGTTCATGGGACATATTGGCGAGAAATTCGGATTTGTACTGTGAGGCAATCATCAATTGTTTCGCTCGATCCTCCAGTACAATCTGGGCTTTCTGTAACTCTTCCTTTTGCACAGATAAAAGCCGGTTTGTACTCTGGATCAGCAAAATTCGATTCTGTTCATTCTGAAAATCACGTAAAATAAATGCAAAAATAAGGCTCAGCAAAATGCCTGTAGGGAGTGTATAAGGCATAATATGTGAAAAGAAGTATGTAGCCGGGATCACACCAACGATAGCAATGTTTACACTATTGACCACATTGACGATAACTGTAACAAGGATTCCTTTAATAATCAGCCTGTAGTTGCTGCGTCTCATCCATATATTCAGACCTGCACATATCACGCCCAAAATAGACATGTTAAGTACTGCCGCCAATGTAGCATCCGTGATGCCAAAAGTCAGCCTCGACAGCCCAATTCCAATACCCACGATAATTACGCTATAGGGTTGTCTATACGTTAGAACGGCAACAATTAAAGGAACATATCGAAGATCAAAGACCACTTCATCGGTGAGTTGAAACCCAAAAACCGTACTGATCCAACCTGCAAAAATAAGGACAAGCACGGAACTAACCTGCTTCACTCGGGAAGAGGTACGTATTACGACATATTTATAGAACACACTAGCAAGATATGCAATGGTAATAAGCATCCCCATATTCAATACGAACATTTTTGAAAATTGCATTCACTCACTCCTGTTGAACCGACTTTACTGGCCAAATTACCTTCGTCCGTATGTGTCTCTATCATATCATGCCCATTGAAGCTTCGGCATTCCTTCTTCGTCAAAAAAATACACAAAAATACACAAATTAGGATTCAATTTGTGCGCTGGCCGTAGTAGAATATATTGTTGTTTAAATTTGAATTAGTTATTTGCTGGGGTCATGCTCCTAGGGAGCATGAATGAAAGGAGTAAGGTGTTGTGCAATTGTTAAAAAGCAAATCCTATTGGCTGTCATTGAGTTTAATGCTGTCTTTGGCCGTCATGGGGCTCTTCTATGATATTCTTAATAGTCCAGAACGCGGGTTCGTAGTGCTTGATTCGCCGCTCGACCGGATCATTCCCTACGTGCCTGGCATGTCCATTCCATATTTGGGCTGGTACCCGTTTGTATTCGGTGTGCTCGCTTACCTGTGTGCCAAAGATCGCCTGACGTATTACCGCGTCTTGTTATCCATGAATATCTGTGTCTGGATATGTTATCTGATCTACTTCAACTTTCAGACCATGGTACCGCGCCCGGAACTGACGGGTACTGGCCTGGGAGCATCTGTTCTCGGATGGCTCTATAGCCAGGATCGTCCTTATAATTGTTTTCCAAGTATTCATTCTCTTCACTCTTATCTGGTTATGCGTGCTGTTCTCTCGGTTCCAAGTATCCGCAAACCCATCAAGATTTTGGTCGCCGCCGGGGCAGCAACTATTATAGTATCCACGCTAATGATCAAACAACATGTGATCTATGACGCCTTGGGTGCAGTCATACTCGGCGAATGTGTTCTCACCATCATAACTGGCCTCGCTCTACACCGGAGACGCAGAAAAGAATCGAAGTGGACAGAGGGAATCAGCTGATCCCTCACTTCGATGGTTTCTGAAGATGCTGTTGTCGTCTCCATTCATCAATAAACAAACCTGCAAAATAGGGGTCCCATTGGGTCCCTTTTCCTTCTTCCAAAATGGTTAGCGCTTTCTCGTGACTCATCCCATTCCGATAGGGTCGATCAGACGTCATGGCATCAAAGGCATCCGCTACCGCAATGATGCGGCCAAAAAGGGGAATATCATCACCAGCCATCCCATCCGGGTATCCTTTGCCATCATATCTCTCATGGTGAGATCGTACACCAGGCAGAAAGTCAGCCATGGCATCAATGGGTTCTATCTGCAGCAAAATACTCTCTCCCTGCACGGGATGTGTCCGAATAATTGCAAATTCTTCATCGCTTAGTTTTCCATCCTTCAGCAGCACCTCATCAGGTATGCCGATTTTCCCGATATCATGAAGCAGGGCTGATTTGTACAATAAATCCGCCTGTTCCTCACTCATTCCGCTCAGCTTACCAATCATCAGCGAATACTCTGCCACACGCATGGAATGTCCTGCCGTGTACTTATCTCGGGCGTCTAAAGCAGCAGCCAGCGTAGAAAAATAACTTTGCAACAACTGTCGATTGCGTTCCTGTCTCATCTCCAGCCGATTAATCATCATATTAAAACCGGAGATCAGTGCCGAAAACTCATCCGCATATAGATCCGGAGCTCGTCTGCCAAGATCTCCCCCCTGAATTCGGTTCATCTCATGCGTCAGTTCAGCAACTGGATCACGAACATCACGAATCAACAGCCAGCTTCCCACCAGGGCAAACCCCGCGCCCAGAACAACGATGAGAATTCCCCACAGTATGTACTCTTTCGCAAATTCACTGTCCATATACTGAAGTCGGATATATGTAGCCAGGAAAAATAGAAATAGAGGAAATAAGCCAATCAGTGCCGTACTTAACTGAAATTTACGCTGGATCGATACCAGGATGCGCCCTCCCAGTGAAGGTTCCATCCCGTATTGGACTTTGCCTCGATGTCGAATCTCAAGTAAAAGGGGTCTAATCGCCCGCACCGTTAGGTAATACTCAATCAGCGCATGCATGATGGCAATCAGAAAGGCACACGCAGCGGCCACGACAGTATAGAAGTAAGGAAATTCAAGCCACCCTGTGGATATCATCCATATTGTTAATCCGGCTGCCGGAAGTGAGAAGCCAAGCATGTGCGGACCCATGATCCGATATATGGTCTGTCCCGGGAAACGATGAATTTTCTCATACATGTGGTTCAATTCGTCTCTCTCGTGGTGCTCGGAATTGAAAAATTGTCTTATGGGGCCAAGCTGTACCCACAGCGTAATTAATTCTGCAACCAGCATGAACAAGAGTGAAATCAGTACAATGAAGATGAGTCGAACAAATTGAATATTGGGTATTTGCAGAGTAGATACCATAACTACTGTACCGACAACAAAAACAGCTGCCAGTGAACCGATCAGATAATTGCGTATCAGGCGAAAGATAAATGAACGGTATGCTTCCAACTGAACCCCTCACTCTCTATGTGCAACCAGTTCTCCCTTGAGACACAGGGAGATTAAGGGTATTGCCTTCTATTTGTTTATCGGTTGCTCCGACTAAAAAAATTAATAAATTCCAATGGATGGGCATCAAAACTGGAAAACACAAAAAGGCTACTCCACGACGGAGCAGCCTTTGGTGTTATATCCTATATTTATCCTTTAATCTTGGCAGCCAGAATCATTGTACCGCGCGGCTCATCTCCCATTGCATCCGGTTCAAGCGTGATGGCAACCGTATCATAGTCGTTGGCCGAATCCAATGTGTAGTATACTGCTCCCGTTCCGTCACGACTAAGGAAAGTACCCGCATTCTGAGGGGTATCTCCTTTGATCAACCAGACCTGAAAAGCCTCGTTGCCTTCCAGGTTCGGCAGGTTCTCAGCCTGCACAACCAGGTGAGTGCCTTTGCTGTCAATAACGATGGTTGCGAGACCCTGAGCTACAATGTCCTGCGTTGCAGGATTCAGCTTCACTGCCTCGCCGGTCTTCATGCCCTGTGCGGGCTTCAGAGCTGATGCCAGCTGCTCTTGCAGCTGTGCATTCTGCGCCTGTGCCTGCACCAGTTGCTCTTGCGTAGCCGACGAGCCCGCCGCTTGCTGCGTCAGCGAGTCGATCTGGCTCCGCAGCTGCGCCGTGTACACGCCCAGCAACAGTGCCGCGGCCGCAAGGCCGGCACTAGCTATGCGCCAGGCGCTGCTGCTGCGCGCACGCGCGCGCGCTTGTGGCTGCCATGGCTGTGCCTGGGCAGCCTCTTCCACCCGGGCCGCACGTTTGTGCTGCGGCGCAAGATCCTCCTGAAGCACCACGGGTGCTTCAGGCTCTGCAGGAGTAGCCGCTGGCTTCGCCTCGGCGCTCTCCTGCGCATGTCCGAGCACGTTGCCCAGCACACGTGCTCGCATGCCTTGCGGCGGTGCTACAGGTTCCGCCGCAAGTGGCAGGAAGCCAGTCACTTCCTGCAATTCCCTTACCTCCTGGCGGCAAGGTTCGCAAGTTGCCATATGCGCTTCAAACGCCGCCACTTCCTCTGCTTCCAGTCCGCCCAGCACATACATCGGTGCCAGATCAGACCACTCCTCATGTCGTTCTATCATGGATGTATGCCCTCCCTTCCCGCGTCCGGATGCAATTCAGCATCGGCCAGCAACTTTTGGAGCTGTCGCATGGCAAGCCTGACACGGCTCTTTACTGTACCCAGCGGAATCCCGAATCGGCTGGATACTTCCTGCTGGGTTAATCCCGCATAATAAATCGATTCTATAACTTGTTGCTGATCACCGTTCAATTGGGACAACGCCTCTTTAATCCGGGTACCTTCCCATTTACGCTGCACTTCTTCTTCCGTGTTTGTATGTTCATCGGCATAGGCCGCCAGTGTCTCGTGTTCAACTGAAGTAGTCGCTGCCCCTTTTGATTTCCGCCTCAGCATGTCCACTGCAATGTTACGCGTAATCGCAAACATCCATGTGGTCAGCTTCCCCTGTGAGGCATCGTATCGTTCAGCATTATTCCAGACCCGCATAAAAAGTTCCTGAACGGTCTCTTCTGCCGTCATGGGATCACCAACGATCCGGTAGGCAAAAGAATACACCGCTCGCTCATAACGGTCATATAAAAGCTCAAGTGCGGAGGAATCACGTTCCGCGATCTGCCGCATTAACCTGCTGTCCTCCATCGATTCAGTCATGCGAGGGCCCCTTTCTGTTTCTTCCCTCTTATTATAACCTACGCAGAAACTTTTGAAGAGGATTACCCCTATGAAGAAATAGTTTGAAAATTTTTCTGTATCTTTTCAAACTAACCTTTCACTTTTTAACATAAAAACAGTCCGAATACATGTTTCTCTGGTCGCGCTTTCCTTTTTATTGCAGAAAATTACAACCTGTGGTACACTATAAGAGTTGTATTAAACAACCTCATATGATTTCTGTCTTCTTTAAACCCCGGAATATTTTCTTCATGCTGCGACCGCAGCGAACTATAAGCACAATTAACCTATGAAGATTGAAGAACCTGAATCACAATAACCCGGTAGTACAGAGTTTCACAAGATGTTCCCATTCACACTGGCGCGGTCATCGGAGCCGCAAGGACAAAAGAGAGGTAGGGCTTTTGTTGTTTTGGATATCACTTATTCTTGAGAAGATTGAAAACATACACAAAGCACCCGGAATTGGGTTCCGGGTGTTTATCCATGTCTACATATCCAATTTAGTAACATCTACAGACTGTCGGACACCGTTCCTACATTAAGAAAAGTCCTCCTTTCACTTATCAGACTAACCAGATAAATTCGGCTCTGCTTTTAAAACTTTTCCATTCTCCCACTGACTGCACTCCTCGATACTTCCTTACTTCTCCAATTGTGCAAATAACTTCGGCCTCTAAAGCAAATGTTAACGCTCACCAGACGCTAACGAATCCTGCACACCTTATATTGGGGATTTCTGTGCTATGTAAAATCTAACGAATCTCAGCCACGTTAATCCATGTCACTTCATGAATATAAGCTCCAAACATGCCCAAATTGAGGAAATAAAACGTCTACGATTCGTTAAACTTTTGAAATGGCAAAAATGCATGGAATAGCGTCTGTGGAGTTCGTTAAAGAAAGTAATCCCAACGCTCCTTCACTTCTAATAAAAAAGGGACACCGCAGGATGGAATCCTACGCTGTCCCTTTCTGAATCATAGGTACGTTATGCCCCAACATGGAACTCAGACTTCGGAGTTTATTTAGAGCATCTATCACAACGATCCACGATCAGCAAAGTCCCCTTGCACTCACAAATCCTTAGATAAACATCGTTTTGGAGATGATGACCAGCAAGATGAACAGTACGAGGATCGTACCCATGGAACCCCAGCTTCCGCCGCCATGACCATAGGATACTCCACAACCCTGTTGATAACCGTGCATCATTGGAGCCTGATTGGCATGGTGTCCGTATCCATAGCCATATCCCATTGGCATTGTTCCACAACCATATCCATACCCATGCATTTCATGACCTGTGTATTGGTATCCTTGCATATGCTCATAACCTCCCATATGTCCGTATACGTGTCCCTGTCCGTTCGGTGAATTCGGTTTTACTTCGCTCATTGTTCATTCCTCCTTAACATTTGCCTACACCCCTAAGCTATGTATTATGCCTACCTCTGGACCGGGCTATCGCCCTCATTTTGACAAAATGGGCTTTTAGCCATGAGGTACCCTCCCCATTTTCGAAGCATACTCCGCTCAACCACAAGCTATCTTAGCTTCCTATCTCTCCACCATGCTTGTCCTCTAGAAAAAAAACCCCACCGGTTGCCCGGCAGAGCTCGCCATATTATACCCAGAAAGATTTAGTGATGATTACGAGAAGAATGAACAGAACCAGGATTGCTCCAGTCGATGTCCAGCCGCCGTATCCTACGCCTTCAACTACGTTGCTCATGCAGAACCCTCCTTTACAAATATATTAGGGTCCAAGCGGTTTATTAGATCAAGAATGCTTTAGAGATGATGACCAACAAGATAAAGAGAACCAAGATCGCGCCAGTCGATGTCCATGCGCCGCCGTATCCACCTACTACTCCACTCATGTAAACCCCTCCTTTGATTTGAGGTACAGTTCACTATATGCACCAATCACACATGGGACCGGGCTCAGGTCGAAAATGGGCTGTTTTTTTCCACCGACTATTCGTTAATTTCACCTACACAAAGGGTTAGTTCTTAAGTCGGAATGTTATGTTCAAATATGTTTAAGTCATAAATAAATCCCACGGTTATATCAACCAAATGTATGTACTATCGTTCAAAATGGATAACCATACGGTATATTATTAGCTTTTAACTTGTTAAATACAGATAAATTACCTTTTTAGTAATTATGAATACTGAAATCTTTATTTATGTTATTATTTTACTAATAAAGTAGAAAGGAGTTTCTATGCTCACGACCTAAACTAGATTATCCCAAACGAAATGATGACCTTAGAAAAAATCCCAACCGATGGGAAGCACATTAGGAGAAATTAGACATAATGAAGAAACTTATTACGATTTTGGCATTAGCCACATTGCTTAGTGCTTGTGGTAATTCAGAAAAAAACACAACAACCAATAGCCAAACGACCGAAGCATCCAAGGCAACTGAAACTGTCTCATCAGAAGCTAAAGCTACGAAATACACTACATATAGTGGAGAAGGATTTTCTTTTGCATATCCTGAATCCTGGAAAAGCGTAGATACAAGTCAAATGAATGCTCCATCCATTAAAGCTGCTTTTTCAGACCAATCTTCATCAGTCACATTTGCAGATAATATGAATCTGACGATTGAGGCCAGCTCAACCGGTTCAATTAATCCTGAAGAATACGCCAATAATATAGTGGATTATTACACACAAAGCGGTTCAAGCATCGGCATTTCCGATTATAAAAAAACCAGCTACACAAACAAGCCTTATAAAGAATATAGCGCTGGTGTCTTGGAAGGAGCCTATAAGCATTCCTCGGGTACAGATGTTATCCTTGTGCAGTATCTGATTCCGACCAATACAGAACTCTATACCATGACGTTAACCTACGCCAAGGATACTTATAATCAGGATGAGATCAAAGATATCCTTGATTCCCTGAGCATTACTGCTCCGCTGGAGCAAACAGCACCAACTGCAACAACTGGAAATTCATCTGTTACGGCATCAGCTGCGGATTTCTTTAATGAGTTAACTCCGTACATTACAGAAGACACAGCCTTTATGGAGCAGGCATCTTATGATTTCTTTGGTAAACATAACGATGTATTCCCGGCCATTACGACAGAACTAAGCAAAAAGGTACAGGGGCTCGTTGACTCCAATGTAACGACCCGTCATCTGAATAAAAATGTAGGCAACTATTACAATACTTTCGTACAAGTTAACGGGGAAGTCATTTCCGTTGAAGAAGATAGCTCTCTCGGAGCAACCTTCTCTATCGTTCATGTCATGGATGAGAACGGAAACGATATTATAGCGTTGTACCCTGCAACGACTGGAGATCTGCTTGACGGTGATTATGCCACTGTTATCGGTGCGCCAATTACCAACTTCTCTTTTGAAAATGTTGGCGGTGGTTACACCAACGCCACTTTGATTGGAGCCTCATTGGTAGTTGCAGATTAATTAAAATGTTAAATGAGTATACAAAAAGACCAGCTTAATGAACGTTAAGTGGTATTATCCCCTTTAAGTAGACACTTGAAAAAACCTTCATGTTATCATGAGGGTTCAAGTGACACTTGGAGGGGATATTTTTATGGCCAAAAAAGGACAAACATTTCACACGTATACCGAAGAA
>NZ_PJFA01000020.1:0-69304 GCF_002843485.1 Paenibacillus sp. BGI2013 | reverse complement strand
TCCCAGTGTGGCCGATCACCCTCTCAGGTCGGCTACGCATCGTCGCCTTGGTGAGCCGTTACCTCACCAACTAGCTAATGCGCCGCAGGCCCATCCCCAAGTGACAGATTTCTCCGTCTTTCCAGTTTCCTTCAGGCGAAGAAAACAACTATTCGGTATTAGCTACCGTTTCCGGTAGTTGTCCCAAACTTGAGGGCAGGTTGCCTACGTGTTACTCACCCGTCCGCCGCTAACCATCCGAGAAGCAAGCTTCTCTTCAAGTCCGCTCGACTTGCATGTATTAGGCATGCCGCCAGCGTTCGTCCTGAGCCAGGATCAAACTCTCCAATAAAGTATTGAAAAGAGCGATAAGCTCATTTTGAATCTGACGAGATTAAAAATCTCATTTGTGCTCCAGCCGATTCAAGCCAAGGCTTGTCTCAAACTTTCGCGTTCATTCTGCAAGCAGAATGTTTACTCACTCGTTGTTCAGTTTTCAAAGATCAAACTTATTTTGTTACCGAATGTTGTTCTCTTCAGCAACTTTTATATCTTATCACATCCAAACCAACTTTGCAAGCTCTTTTTTTAAGTTTCTTTCGAAGCTTATTTCATTTGCTTGCCGCACCGTGTAAACCGTGTTTTCTTGGCCGGACTTAGAATATACCATGTACAGATATTGAATGCAAGTCTTTTTTTAAAACTATAATAACAATCGGTTTGATCTAATACGGACGTACATATGGTATTCTCCCAACTTAGCAAGTTCATACACACGTCCATATTTACTTTAACGTTTAACATTCCTAGCAGGAACCTTTCTTGGCCATAAACTGTAACTAAAACTTATCAGAAAATCGATACCGAGTATCATTCCCCACACTCTGATCAAATTATTGAAGACAGCTGTACGTTCAGCATCTCCAATCCACCATATCATGGCCAATAAAAAAGCACTTCCTATAGCCCAAGCCAATAGATGTCTAAACCATCCACTACGCTCACGACTCGCATGTTCTCTACCATATAACTTGTTACTACGAGGGTTTTCTCCACCTTTGAACCAATATAGGAAATATCGATCCGCCCAAGCGATCATCTGGTGACCATAGGCAATGCTTACTCCTATATACACCGCAGCTATACCATGAATCATACTTGCTGTAGCTCCTCGCTGTAGATCCATAACTGTAGCTACCAGCAATAACAGATCGATAACCGGCGTCGCCATTAACAAACCGATGCCTATTCGCTTCATGCCAAGGAGATACCTGACACTCACACCTGCGAACACAAACACCCAAAAGGCAATCTCACAACCTATAATGAAATAACCAATCATTTCAGCCTCTCCTTTTTTGATACAAATGTATTAAATATAATTTAGCACGTGTGTACTATAATAATCAACGGTGATATAATATGCCTATGCCTAAACTTGTTGATCACGATAAACAGCGCGTGCTCGTGGCCGAGGCAGCTTGGCGTATTATACGAAGAGATGGCATGGAACAGGCCTCTGTTCGGAATATTGCTGAAGAAGCTGGAGTTTCGGTTGGTTCGATGCGTCACTACTTTTCTACTCAATCGGAACTACTACGATATGCCATGAATTTGGTATCTGAACGGGTGTCTCATCGAGTCCAAAAAATGTCCTTCACCGGCTCTCCCATGGACAATATGAAATGCCTATTGCTCGAATTCTTACCAAACACAGAAGAAAAACTGGCCGAAATGGAGGTGTGGTACGCTTTTACAGCCAGATCGAAAACCGATCCTAGACTCAAAGAACTTGCTAATACCGTATATGATGAACTCAGACAAGCTGTAGGCTCTGTTATCACCTACCTGATAAAGCTCGACCTCTCCAGACCCGATCTGGACAAAGAACTGGAGATCGAGAGATTGTATGCACTGGTAGATGGCTTAGGCATACATACCGTGCTTAGACCGGATCAGATGAATGCCAAGCTCATGGACGATGTTCTCACTTTGCATCTTGCTTCCTTGTGCCGTTAAACCAAAAAAACCGCAGCACATTCGTTGTGACTAAGGCCCGTTACGATAACAGGAGTTAGTTCTGAATGTCTGACGGTTTTTCTTTTTATCCGATAATGATCCGGCCCTCCGGATGACGATACAGTTTCTTCTCTTTGCGCGGACGAAGGGCATACGCGATGGTTAATGGCCCTATCCGACCTACAAACATGGTAAAGGTAATGATGATTTTTCCCCAATTGGTCAACTCATCAGTCACTCCCACAGAAAGACCCACGGTACCGATTGCGGATGCAGCTTCAAACATCAGTGAAAGGAATGGCGCATCCTCTGTCGTAAGCAGAAGCATCACCACGATCATGAATATGATCAGAGAAACCATAATAATGGTCAACGCCCTCATCAGCAGTTCTTTCGGAACACGCTGGCGGAAAAACACAATATCCTTATTTCCCCGAATCATGGCATACACCGCACCAATCATGATCAGGAATGTAGTCGTCTTGATTCCGCCCCCGGTCGATCCTGGGGAAGCCCCGATAAACATCAGCAGAATGAAGAAGAATTGGGTAGCCTGCCTCATCTCCGTGATATCGATTGTGCTCGTTCCCGACGAACGTGTAGAGACAGACTGGAAGAAGGACGCATAGATCTTCTCGCTCCATGTGAGTGAAGCCAGTGTATGTCCATTGGTGAATTCGAAAACAAACAAGACAATCGCTCCTATACCGATCAGCGCTCCGGATACAGACAGCACCAGTTTGGACTGAAGAGATAAACGGCGGCGTTTGCGATACTCAAACAGGTCATTCAATACAACAAAACCCAGTCCACCAGAGACAACGAGCACAGAAGCAGTCACATTGAATATCCAGTCTCCGGTGTAGTATTGAAAGCTGTTGCCAAACAGATCAAATCCGCCATTATTAAACAATGAAACGGAATGAAATATTCCATAGTATACGGCCTGACCCAATGGCATCTCCGTTGCCCAGCGCAGCGCAAGTATGACAGCCGCCACCCCTTCAATGGTAAAGGAGAAAATCAACACCTTGCGGATAATGCGTACTATCCCTTCCATACTGTCTGCATTAATGGCTTCTTTGAGTAATAACCTGTCCTTGAGTGAGATTCGCTTGCCCAATACAAGCGCAAAGAGGGTAGCCATGGTCATGAATCCGAGTCCACCAAGCTGCATCAGTACCATAATGACGATCTGACCAAACAAATTAAAGGTCGTCCCTACATCCACAACGACAAGTCCAGTTACACATGCGGCAGAGGTTGATGTAAAGAGCGCGTCAATAAACGCCAAATGCATACCGCTTTGGTTGGAGATTGGCAACATGAGAAGCACCGTTCCAATCGCAATGATAAGCAGAAAACCACCGACCAGAATTAACGGAGGAGATAAGAATTTGGCAAAGTGAAGCCTGAACTTCATGAAGGGCACCTCTTTTAACAAAAATACGAACAGGTTAATCTAACAATTTCAAGACGCGGTGTTACCCTAATGATGTGCTGTGAGCAAGGGCCTTCTGACAAACTTTATTTTTAGCGTCTATGTAAACCTAAAGAGGAACTTGCCCCAGCATGATACTGAACGGCAGGTTCCTCTTCTATTATGAACGTATCCTACGTTCCTTATTTAATCTTGCGTACGAGGACGCATGTGCGGGAAGAGCAGTACGTCACGAATCGACGGGGAGTTGGTAAGCAGCATGATCAGACGATCAACCCCGATTCCCAATCCGCCTGTTGGTGGCATACCATATTCGAGCGCACGGATGAAGTCGTCATCCATCTCATGAGCTTCGTCGTTCCCATGTTCTTTCTCCAGCATCTGTGCTTCAAAGCGCTGACGCTGATCGATTGGATCATTCAGCTCTGTGAAGGCATTGGCATGCTCGCGTCCAACGATGAACAATTCGAAGCGATCCGTGAAACGCGGATCTACATCATTTTTCTTCGCTAGTGGTGAGATTTCAAGAGGATGTCCCATAATGAATGTCGGTTGAATCAACGTCTCTTCTACAAATTCTTCAAAGAATGCGTTCAGAATATGACCAAATGTCATATGTTTTTCAACCGGAACCTTATGTTCCTTCGCCAAGTTGTGTGCTTCCTCATCCGACATGTGTACGGAGAAGTCTACGCCTACAACTTCCTTAACTGCATCCACCATCGTAACACGGCGCCACTGTGGCGTAAGATCTACTTCATAATCTCCATACTGGATCACTTGCGTACCCAGTACTTCCTGTGCAATATGAGCAACCAGGTTCTCCGTCAATTGCATAATATCCTTGTAGTCGGCATATGCCTCATACAATTCAATCATGGTGAACTCCGGATTGTGACGTGTGGACATACCTTCATTCCGATATACACGGCCGATCTCATATACCTTCTCCAGCCCGCCAACAATCAGACGTTTCAGGTGAAGTTCAATCGCAATCCGCATGTACAGTTCCATATCCAGCGCATTGTGATGTGTGATGAACGGACGTGCTGCCGCTCCTCCTGCGATGGTATGCAACGTAGGTGTTTCCACTTCCAGATATCCAAGGGAATCCAGGTAACGACGCATCGATTGAATGATTTTGGAACGTGCGATAAAGGTCTGTTGTACGTCCGGGCTCATAATCAGGTCAACATAACGCTGGCGGTAACGCAGCTCTACGTCAGTGAGACCATGGAATTTATCCGGAAGCGGATAGAGCGATTTGGACAGCACTTCAATATCTTTCACTTTGACAGAAGTTTCACCTGTTTTGGTCTTAAAGATCACACCCGTTACCCCAACGATATCGCCAAGGTCCAGCAGGCTAAATGCCGCATACTTGTCTTCAGGCACGCTATCCTGACGAACATAGATCTGGATTCTGCCGCTCAGGTCCTGAATATGTGCGAAGCTTGCTTTACCCATTCCCCGCTTCGCCATAATCCGTCCGGCAATACTGACTTCGATGTGCTTCTCTTCCAGCTCTTCCTTGGTCAGTTCTTCATACTTCTTCAGAATGGAGCCGGCTTCTTCGGTACGTACGTATTTTTGGCCAAAAGGGTCGATTCCCAATTTGCGGAGCTCGTCCAATTTGTCACGGCGAATTTGTAAAAGCTCGCTAAGTTCGGTTTCCTGATTCAAGACTTCATCCGTCATGATCTGTATTCATCTCCTTATTTACATTGCAGGCATCGCGAGAGGTCGTTTTTCCTCTAATGTTGAAAAAGCTTCCCTAAGGAAGCTTTTGTTTACCGTGCCCAACTGCTTCGTTGCTATAGCTTTTTAATGTCCATAATTTTATATTGAATTACGCCAGCAGGCACACTTACATCAACAACTGTACCTTTTTTCTTGCCGAGAATCGCTTTACCTACAGGGCTCTCGTTCGATATCTTGTTCTGAAGCGGGTCTGCCTCAGCAGTACCTACAATTGTATATTCCGTGATGTCGCCAAACTCCAGATCTTCTACAGTGACGGTTGCACCCACGCTTACGGCATCGGTATCGATCTCGTCGCTGTTAATAATCCGCGCGTTACGAAGCAATTTCTCCAACGTGATTACACGTCCTTCGATGAAAGCTTGCTCATTCTTCGCGTCTTCGTATTCAGAGTTTTCACTGATATCTCCATACCCGATGGCTACCTTAATCCGTTCAGCCACTTCGCGGCGCTTCACTGATTTCAATGTTTCCAATTCTTCTTCCAGCTTCTTGAGTCCTTCTGGTGTAAGGATAACTTCCTTGTCGCTCATCTCAACCGATTCTCCTGTCATGGGAATAAATTTGATTGTACGGCAACGGAATCAGTGCTTGTTACAGAGCTCCGCTCGCATACATCTTCAAAACTATATGAAGTTCTCCAGAGGAATAGAATATTCCTCCTGATGCTATATCCTTATTAACGCACATGGCGAATTTATACTGAGAAATTATAGGGGAACGATCTCGAAAAGTCAATGTTACGTCCCCTATAGGTGTAAACGTTTTACAGATGCGTTTATAATTAAGATGCATTTCCGGCGATTACCGGTTCTGACTCCAAATTACCTTCGCTTTTCAGCTGACTCACAAAGTTCTCCAGAATCTGTACCATCTCGTCCCGCTTGGTTCCTTCCATAATAACATCCTTGATGCGGGCAGATCCTTTCAGGCCTTTCAAATACCAAGCCAGATGTTTACGCATCTCGCGTACGGCAACTGTCTCATTCTTCAATGCGATCAGGCGATCCATATGCAGGATGGCAACACGGATCTTCTCTTCGCCATTCGGGTCAGGAAGCAATTCCCCCGTGCTTAAGTATTGAATGGTACGATACAGCATCCATGGGTTACCCAGGGCGGCACGACCGATCATAACTCCGTCACAACCCGTTTCATCCAGCATACGGCGTGCATCCTCTGGTGTATGGACATCACCATTGCCGATCACTGGGATAGAGACAGCTTCTTTTACATCTTTGATGTGTGACCAGTCAGCTGTGCCTGTATAGAGTTGCTCACGCGTGCGGCCGTGTACACTTACCGCCTGTCCGCCAGCACGTTCAACCGCGAGCGCATTCTCCACCGCGAAGATATGCTCGTTATCCCAGCCGATACGCATCTTGACCGTCACCGGCTTCTCCACCGCGTCCACGACAGCGGATACCATCTCATAGATTTTGTTCGGATCAAGCAACCAACGTGCACCGGCATCACATTTCGTTACCTTTGGCACAGGGCATCCCATGTTAATATCGATGATGTCTGCATTGGTTTCTTTGTCCACGATTTTGGCTGCTTCTACAAGGGAATCACGATCTCCCCCAAAAATCTGAAGGCTCAGCGGTTTCTCACGCTCATCTACAAACAACATCTCACGTGTACGCTGGTTGCCATGGACAATGGCTTTGCCACTCACCATCTCCGCGCATACGAGACCTGTTCCGAATTCTTTTGCGATCAAACGAAAAGCCGGATTACATACGCCAGCCATCGGCGCAAGTACGACCTGGTTTTTCATTTCAATGCCACCAATGTTAAGCACGGTAGTCGTTCCACTCCTTTTTTAATTCTGTATATATATCACGATATAAAGTTTGATCGGTGTCTTGGTTGTTGTAACATGGCGAAACCGAAACGGTCCTAGTTGCCCCGCAACTCCTCGATACTGATTGCCAGCACACCAGCAATTCGATCGAGTTCTTGCTGTGATACCTTACGGTTTCCCCGTTCAATGGTTCCCAGAATGGCCAGCGAGATGCCGGTCTCGGACGCAAGTTCATGTTGTGTTAAACCTTTCAGCTTCCGGAATGCCCGGATTCGGTTGGCCAATTGCATGTTTTCCAAAGCTGTATTCCATCCTTTCCATCCAGTACAGACAACGATGAGTGTACAAAGGTATACAAACCTGAAATCTCGCCCTCCGGTACGATATCCGACAGTGGTACCAGTACAAAAGCCCGTTCTCCCATGCGGGGATGAGGCAATTGAAGCAATTCGGTATCTCGCGTCTCACCGTGCATCCAGAGCAGATCCAGATCAACGGTGCGCGGTCCCCAGCGAATATCACGAACACGACCGAGACGGTTCTCGATATCCAATAATTCCGTGAGCAACTGCTCAGGTGTCAGCATCGCCTGTACGGCGACTGCCATATTCAGAAATGCAGGCTGATCTACATATCCTACAGGCTCCGTCTCATATAGTGCAGAACAACGCAGAACGGATATATGAGGGTGTTCATCCAGCAAAGACAATGCTTCAAACAGCGTCTGTTCCCGGTCACCCAAATTGGCCCCTAAAGCAATATAAGCCTCTGAAGATTCAGAGGTCGAATGTGCAATCATGATCGGTTCTCACTTTCTTGTGCGGCGAAGCTCTACCGTTACGCCCTCAAAATGAATATCAAATGGCGGATGTGGCTTCGTCACCTTGACTGTCAATGCATTGATAATAGTATAAGTGTCTAGTAAAGAAGATGCAATATGTTCGCCCAAAGCTTCAATTAACTGGAATGATTTATTCTCTACAATCTGTTTTACCAGCTCATGGATCTCCGCATAATTAATCGTTTTGGTCAGATCATCGTTACGTCCGGCCTCACCCAGGTCCATATCAATCTCCAGATCAATATAGTACCGCTGCCCAAGCTTCCGTTCTTCTGCAAAAACACCATGATATCCGTAATACTCCATACGATGCAATACCATTCTATCCATACGATCCGCCTGCCCTCTATATATATTGAAATAATTCTCTAGTTTTGAAGATATCCCTTAGCTTCGCCTTTGAAAAACGCTGCGCTTCCACTGGACGGGTCACCAGGGACCCGCCAGCATTATTTCCTCCGTATACCCGGAGAAGCATACAACATGGCATCACACATGTCTGCCGTCCGCCGAATCGGTTTCACATCATGAACCCGAACCATCTGGCAGCCTTGGGCAATGCCAAATGCAACGGTCGCAGCCGTTCCTTCCAACGCATCATCCGCCCCGACATCCAGAGTGTTCTGGATGAATCTTTTGCGTGAGGTGGCTAGCAGAACGGGATACCCCATTTCATTGAGCAAACCGAGCGATGACATGAGCTTCAGATTTTCTCCGAGATCCTTCACAAAACCAATGCCCGGGTCGAGGATAATCTGGTCTGCTTTCACGCCGGCTGTTAATGCAATGTGTATGCTCTCCTGCAAATCGCTCACGACATCACTCAGATAATCAGTATAGTTTCGCTCCTGCCGATTATGCATCAGAATGATGGGACACCCCAGCTCTGCTGCCGTGCGGGCCATATCTGCATCTGCCTTGGCACCCCACACATCATTAATAATATGGGCACCGGCTAGAATAGCCTGACGTGCAACATCGGCCTTATACGTGTCTACCGATATCGGAATGTGCGGAGCTTGCTGATGCAATGCTTCAATAACCGGAATAATCCTGCTGAGCTCTTCATCGGCGCCCACGACATCTGAACCTGGGCGGGTGGACTCCCCGCCGATATCAATCAGGTCCGCACCGTCCTCCATCATCTGTTTGGCATGAGCAACCGCCCGCTCCACGTTGGTATAACGTCCACCATCCGAGAATGAGTCAGGCGTGACGTTAAGAATGCCCATAATCTGTGTTCTTGTACCCAGCTTCAATTCAGCTGGCCCCCATGCATAGTTCCGTTCATAAATGACAGGTGTAAGTGTCATGAAGTATACCCCGCTTTCTGCCGGTACATACCCAGAAGGACTGCTGTAACCGGGCCAATATGTCCGTTGCTAATTATCGTTTCGGCTCCGTCCTGATCCCGCAGAGTTGTCACCGGAACCAGTTCGGCCACCGAGCCGGTTAGAAATATTTCATCTGCTTGCAGGAGATCCTCCCAAGAGGCTAGCGTTTCTATGCAGGGAATTCCTTGCTGCGAGGCAATTTCCAGTACCAAAGCTCTCGTGATACCCGGCAGAATGCCGGTTGAGAGTGCTGGCGTGTAGAGCACATTTTCCCGTACCCAAAACACATTGCTGACAATACCCTCAGCGACATGCCCATCACGGGTTAATTGTAGCCCTTCTGCACCCTGCACATACTGCCCGTATCCATTAAGCTCCCGTTTCGCCAGAATGCTGTTCATATAATGCAGCGACTTGAACCGAACTTCTCCTTCGGGCGTGTTGCGAGGTGTAGACAAACGTTGGAGCATTTTGCCGCTCTCATATAAAGAGGGAGAAGGTTCAGGTAATGCTTTTGCCAGTAAAATATGATTTGGCTTTGAATAATCACCAGAAGGTAAGCCTAGCGGTGCTTCACCGGCTGATACCGTGTATCGCACATACGCCTCCCGAAGTCCGTTCGCATCCATCAAACGTTGAATCCAATCAGTCACCTCTGCTGCGGTCGTTGTAAAAGGAATGCCAAGTTCCTTACACCCCGAGGCCATGCGCTCCAGATGCCGTTCCAAAAGATATGGAACACCTCGATACGTCCGGAACGTCTCAAACAGTCCAAGTCCGTACAAAAAGCCGTGATCCGTTACAGGAACCACGGCCGCCGCCATATTGACCAACTCTCCATTTATCGCGGCATATTGCATGTTATACCTTCACTTGTTGGGACAAAAAGTTACGAAGCATCTGATGACCATGGTCTGTAATAATGGATTCCGGGTGGAATTGAACCCCTTCAATCGCATATTCTTTGTGGCGCAAACCCATAATCTCACCTTCAGCTGTCTCCGCTGTAATCTCCAGGCAGTCAGGCAAGCTGCTGCGCTCGACAATCAGGGAGTGGTAACGGGTAGCTGTGAATGGAGATGGCAATCCGGCAAAGACCGATGTCCCGTTATGGTGCATCTCGGATGTTTTGCCGTGCATCATGCGCTCCGCACGAATGACATTGCCACCAAACGCTTGTCCAATGGACTGATGCCCCAAGCACACACCAAAGATCGGAATGCTTCCCTTGAAATGATCAATGACTGCCAGACTAATGCCCGCTTCATTCGGTGTACACGGGCCCGGAGAGATCAGAATATGATCAGGTGCCAGTGCCTCTATGCCTGCCAGATCAATCTCGTCGTTGCGGCGAACTTCCACCGTCTCGCCCAGTTCACCCAGATATTGAACCAGGTTATACGTGAAAGAATCGTAATTATCGATAACCAGTATCATATGCCTGCTCCTCCTCATCTTCCGTCAATGCAAGTGACGGTTGCTTCGTTTTATTTTATTTTAGTTTAGTTAACAGCTTCTGTTCTTTTCGCTTGTTCTTGTTCAATAGCTCTGCTTGCTTCCGCCTCTTCGCTGTAATTCACAGCTCTCATCATGGCTCTTGCCTTGTTGCGGCATTCCTTGTATTCCCGATATGGATCGGAATCAATAACAATCCCTGCCCCGGCCTGTACATAACCAATACCGTCCTTAATGGCAAGTGTACGAATGACGATGTTCAATTCCATATTCCCACTGTAATCCATCCACCCGATGGAACCCGTATAAGGCCCACGCCGCACAGGCTCTAGTTCCTCGATAATCTCCATGGTGCGGACTTTCGGGGCTCCTGTAATCGTTCCACCCGGGAATGTCGCAGCGATCACATCAAATACGGATAACCCTTCTGCCAGCCTGCCTTCCACCTGGGAAACGAGATGCATGACATGGGAATACTTCTCGATGGTCATCAATTCAGGCACATGAACCGAACCGTAGGCTGCAATCCGTCCGATATCATTCCGTTCCAGATCAACGAGCATAATATGCTCCGCCCGTTCCTTCTCACTGCTGAGCAGTTCATCCGCCATAGCTTTGTCCTCTGCTTCATCCCGGCCCCTTCTTCGGGTCCCTGCGATGGGACGTGCACTGACTTTGCCATTCTCCACTTTGACCAGAAGCTCGGGAGATCCGCTTACCAGTTGAAAGTCTGGACTACGCAGCATTCCCATATACGGTGATGGATTCACAAGGCGCAGCCATTCATAAATATGCTCAGCGCTCGAATGAAGCCGCTTTTCCTGTCTCAAGGACAGGTTCACCTGGAACACATCGCCCTGCCTGATATATTCCTGTACCGTACGCACAGCTTGTTCAAAGTCCTCCTGGGGAAAGGAGGTTTCCCATCCTTCCGATTCCCTTTCCGCATCTTCAGGCTGCGGGGTACGATTGACCTGCTTGTTGCGGCGTTCCAGTGCCTGTTGTTGTTCCTCAGCCTGTGCAGCCCCCATAATATGAAGCCAACGTTTCTGCATCGCTGTCGCTCGTGCTTCTGCCGCTGAATATAGACTACGGATATCCGTTTCGTTCCGGTTAGGCTCTATAGCCAGATGAACCATGCAGAAAAGTGCCTGCTGCTCATGGTCATACGCCCATATTTCTTCAAAGCGCATCCACCAATAATCCGGTAGAGCCGGATTATCTTCAGCCAAGACTGGAAGCTTCTCCAATGATCTTGCTACATCGTAGCTGAGATAACCTGCGTATCCACCCCCAAAGTCTGGAGCCCCATTAACCTTGGGTGCACTATACGGGGCAGTCCATCTCTTTAATACATCAAGCGGCTTGCCGCTGTCCGTCGAGGTGGCACCTTGCGTCACATCATGAATAACCGCTTCTTGACCCTTGCCGGAAATAACGGATACGGGGTCTAACCCCAGAAATGTATATCTCCCGCCTTTGCCATTCTCCAGCACAATTGCGTATGGTGACGCCTGCTTCCAGGCTGCCTCCCACGATAACGGTAAACCGCCATGATACGGTCCCTCATCCGACTTCGTGATATAGGGCATCATGGTCCAGCCTTGTTCAGCCCACTCCATCCAGTCGGCGTATGTTGTCATCAGGTGTGTCATTGCGGTGTGCCGCCCTCCATCTGTCGCTAGTTCTATTGTCTGATAGTATACTAAAGCGCCGCCCCTTTTAAAAGCATTACGCCAAAAATCCTCCATACCCGTCATACGGGCAAGGAGGATTGGTTTTGTCATTTGTAGACTTAGCCTTCGAAGTTGTAAAGAGGTGTGCTGAGGTAACGTTCGCCGTTACTTGGCACGATTACGACCACGCGCTTGCCTTCACCCAACTGTTTCGCAACCTGAAGACCTGCACGGATCGCCGCACCGGAAGAAATACCAGACAGAATGCCCTCTTCCTTCGCTACCTGACGAGCCGTCTCGAATGCATCATCATTCTCAATGTGAATGATCTCATCATAGATTTCCTGATCCAGAATCTCAGGGATAAAGTTGGCACCAATCCCCTGGATCTTATGTGGTCCTGGTTTGCCGCCCGCCAGAATTGGCGAAGCTGCTGGCTCAACCGCAACAATTTTAATACCAGCAAAAGCTTCTTTCAGCACTTCGCCTGTACCTGTAATTGTTCCACCTGTACCGATTCCTGCAACGAAAGCATCCAACGTACCGCCTACAGATTGAATTGCTTCAACAATCTCAGGGCCAGTCGTTTCACGGTGGATCTTCACGTTGGCTTTATTTTTAAATTGCTCAGCCATGAAATAGGAAGGGTTTTCTTTCAGCAGTTCTTCGGCTTTTTTAACAGCACCATTCATACCTTCAGCTCCAGGTGTAAGCACAAGCTCAGCACCATACGCACGAAGCAAGTTACGACGCTCCAAGCTCATCGTCTCAGGCATTACAATAACGGACTTGTAGCCTTTGGCTGCAGCCACCATCGCGAGTCCAATTCCCGTGTTACCACTTGTTGCTTCAATAATGGTATCACCTGGTTTTAGCTTGCCTTCTTTTTCCGCTTCTTCCACAATGCTAATTGCGATACGGTCTTTCACGCTTGAACCTGGATTCTGGTACTCCAGCTTCACGAATACTTCAGCACTGCCTTCAGGTACGATACGGTTCAGACGAACAAGCGGAGTACCTCCGATGAGTTCTGTTACGTTATTAACTACTTTAGCCATATGAATGCCCTCCTTAGTGGATGAATAAAACTTGAGTCCTGTTAACCTATACTGTGCGGCCGATAGCCTCTAGCTGTTATAGAAGAACTGCGGAAATCCTGTTGATCCTATCCCTTACTGCCAAGATTTCTAGCAGGGCGGAGGTTTCCGAAAGTTTCTTTGTTCATAAATAAATCTTTTATATCCGAGTAAACGAGTAGGTATTTATTATTTTCATCTTATCAACGTTAACCCTTATTGTCAATATGAGTACTCAAAAAAAATACTCTGCCTTTGGCCCTAAGACCGCAGACAGAGTATTTTTATCAAGATGCAGCAGTACTATACAATCTTCTCCATTGAATTCAGGAGGCAGGAATCTCGGACAGGATTACGGCTTCATACTTGTTACGCAGCATTTGCTCTACCTGCGGCAACGGATCAGCCTGACTCAGAGCCAGTTCCATTCGAATCTCCTCACGGACTTCTTCGGCAGATTGCACCTGGCGTTCTTCTTTATCATTAAGTCTGATAATAACATAACCTTCTTCCACTCGAACCGGTCCGGCAATATCGCCTACATCCAGCCCGGCAGCAAGTTGAAGGATTTCTTCTGACTGGAATGGATCATTCCGCTCAATCCACCCCAGCCTCCCTCCAGCATCACGAGAGAAGCTGTCTGTCGATTGCTTGCGAGCAGCTTCTTCAAAGTCCTCCCCCTTCTCCAACGCATCCAGTAAGGAATCGGCTTCATCTTCTTCCTTCACTACGATGATGGACAAGTCATATTTCTCGGGGGAAACGTAATCCTCACGGTGTTCAGTCCAGTAATGCTCAATATCTGCATCCTTGATCTGTATGCCGATCGTTGCGATTTTCTCAAGCAGCAGCCTGTAGCCGGCTTCCAACTCAAGTTCCTGTTTCGACAGGCCCAATTGAGACTTCATTTCGTCAAAATATGATTTCTCTGAATCATACCCATCCATCGCGGCGGCAAGTTCTCTTGCAATCTCTTGGGGAGTGACGATCAGCTTGCGTTCGATTGCTTCGGCATATACTGCTTTACGGTTTAACATCTGGAGTAATAACTCACTGCCGTAACGTCGTTTCAGCGCATCGGTCCACTCTTTGTCCGTGATAACTTCTCCGTTGATCGTCGCTACGGTGCTTCCTTCTTCCGTATTAGCATCATGGGATGCATCTGCCTCGTCTTTGCCCTGTCTGAGACCATGCATAGCCATCACACTACCCATGACCAGCATACCTAGCGTCAAGACAATTACAGCCGTCCACAACCCTTTTTCCTGTCTTGTCATTCCGCATCCCGTCCCCGCATAGATCAGTTCTTGGCTTGCTCTAGGATGGTCTCAAGTTGTTCTTTGTTAAAGTCATAGGCTTCATTACAGAATTGGCAGACCACTTCAGCCTGGCCCTCTTCTTCAATTAATTGCTCCATCTCCGTTTGGCCCAGGCTGATTAGTGTCTTCTCTACCCGCTCACGTGAACACTCACAGCTAAAATGAATATCCAATCCTTCCATCACTTGTACATCTGGCAACAATCGGCGAAGCAACTCTTCCAATTCAAGTCCCTGTTCCAGCAACGTCGTCACTGGCGGCAACGTACTAATGGCGTTTTCGATCGCCGTGATCTCTGGATCTGTCAATCCCGGCAACAGCTGCATAATGAATCCACCTGAGACAATAACGGAATTATCCGTATCAACGAGCACACCAACGCCTACTGCAGAAGGGGTTTGCTCCGATTGCGCAAAGTAGTACGTGAAGTCTTCGCCCAGTTCTCCTGAAATAATAGGCACACTGCCACGATATGGTTCTTTCAGTCCCAAATCCTTCGTTATGTTGATGAAACCTTCCGTTCCAACTGCGCCTGCAACGTCCAGTTTTCCCACACTATTGCTTGGCAAATGTACATGCGGATTAGAAACATATCCTCGTACTTCGCCTTTCGCATTGGCATCAGCTACAATCTGTCCAATGGGCCCAACACCGTTGACTTGTACCGTTAACTTCTCTTCACCTTTGAGCATTGCACCCATAATGGCTGCTGTTGTAACCGTACGCCCCATGGCAGCTGTAGCCGTGGGAAACGTATCGTGTCTTCTGCGTAGTTCCTCAACCAGTTCCGTAGTCTGGATAGCAAAGGCTCTTACCTTTCCATTCATTGCTGTACCACGAATTAACCGGTCATGCTTGTTGTTGTTTTCCAAGTCATTCAGCCTCCTTTGGCGTATCGCCATAATAGTCGTAACACAGAAAAAACGGCACAACACTTAAGCTGTAATCTCAGCCCGCTGTATGCCGTCACTATGCTCACCTTTCCCGGTTCCGCTCATATATAATACGCAGCCCTTCAAGCGTAAGCAGCGGATCAACTTCCTCTATACTACGGGTTTCTTCTGCGATAAGTGTAGCGAGACCACCCGTCGCGATAACTCGGGGCTTCGCTCCCATCTCCTCGCGAATACGTTCTACAATACCATCTACCTGCCCTGCATAGCCAAATATAATACCTGCTTGCATGGCATGAATAGTATTACGGCCAATAACTTTTTTAGGTTTCTCCAGCTCTATACGAGGCAACTTGGATGCCCGCTCATAGAGCGCTTCAGTGGCGATCTGAATGCCAGGTACAATAGCTCCCCCCAAGTAGTGACCTTTCTCGTCAATACAGTCAAAGGTCGTTGCGGTACCGAAATCGACCACGACGAGAGGGCCGCCATACTTCTCAACGGCTGCCACTGCATTAACAATACGATCTGCACCCACTTCACGAGGGTTCTCGTATCGCAGATTCAAGCCAGTTTTGATACCAGGCCCAACGAGCAAAGCTTTTTTGCCTACATACTTCTCACACATCGCTTCAATTACATTCACCAGTGGCGGAACCACAGATGAGATGATGACACCTTCGATGTCACTTGCCCTGATGCCGGACATATGAAATAAATTATAAATCAATACGCCGTATTCATCCACTGTTGACTGACGTGATGTACTCAGACGAAAGTGGTGCAGCAATTCCCGGCCTTGATATACGCCGAGCACCATATTGCTGTTCCCCACGTCTACAACTAGAATCAAAGAGGTTCACCCCTCTTTCTTTTCATTTAAATCCAGACTAATATCCAGGCTCTCAAAAGAATAGGTTAACCTGCCAACCGAAATTACATCCACACCACTCTCTGCAATACCACGAATGGTCTGAAGAGACACGTTACCGGATGCTTCAACCTTCACATGAGGAGCCTGTTCACGAATAAGTTCAACCGCTTCACGCATCCGCTCTGGATGCATGTTATCCAGCATAATGATATCTGCCCCGGCTTGCAAGGCTTCTCTCACCTGCTCCAGATTTTCAGTCTCCACTTCAATCGTCATCGTATGTGGGATAACGGTTCGCGCACGCTGTACCGCCTCGGTGATTCCGCCTGCACCCTTGATGTGGTTATCCTTAATCATAACGGCATCGTACAGTCCAAATCGATGATTCGCTCCGCCACCCACGCGCACCGCGTATTTCTCAAGTAGTCGGTGGCCCGGCGTTGTCTTACGTGTATCCACAAGCCTGGTCTCAAGACCATCCAGCACATCCACGTAGGCACGCGTACGCGTAGCTATTCCGGACATACGTTGCAGCAAGTTAAGTGCCAGTCGTTCCCCCGTAAGCAGTGAATGTGTACTTCCCTCTACCTCTGCCAAAATCGTGCCATGGGTAACCTTGTCGCCGTCTGTTACCTTCGGTGTAAATACAAGATCAGGATCAACGACTTGAAATACAAGTTTAGCTACGGTCATGCCTGCAATAACACCATTGTCTTTGGCGTGTATAATGGCCTTGGATTGGTTGCCTGCTGGAATCGTCACACTTGTTGTAACGTCACCTGCACCAACATCTTCACGAAGCCAGTTTTTGATTGATTCGATAAGCCCTTCATTATATCCATTCAGTATCATGACATCAATTCCTCCACAATCGCTTGTTCTCGCTGCTGCAGACTATGCTTCTGCCACACGATATCATCACGTGCCGGGAAATCCTCACGATAGTGAGCCCCCCGACTCTCCTCGCGATGTAATGCACCGCTAGTAACTAACCAGGCACAGGTCAGAAGGTTGGCATACTCCAGCTCTTCCTTGTGCGTGAGTGTCTGATCAAAAAATTGCAATTCCTGTTGCAGCTTGTCCATGGCCTTCTGCAGGTCCTCACCATTCCGGCGTAAACCTACCTGACGAACCATCATTTTCTGTAGTCGTAAACGTCTTTCAGATATAGGTTTTTGCTCTTTCATGATCTTGCTATTCATGTTATTCATGTCCACAGATGAAGGCGTAGCCCCTCTTGCTTGTAATAAACCAAGCGGAGGGAGAGATTGAATACGATCAACAATTCTCCGGCCAAATACAATCGCTTCTGACAAGGAGTTGCTTGCCAGACGGTTGGCTCCATGCACTCCTGTAGAAGACACCTCGCCACAAGCAAATAATCGGGAGATGCTGCTCTCTCCACTTAAATCCGTTTTCACTCCACCCATCATGTAATGGGCAGCAGGTGCAACGGGAATCCAGTCCGTTGTCATGTCTAATCCATAACGCATACAAGTCTCATATATGGTAGGGAACCGATGCTTGATCATCTCTGGCTGTTCATGTGTAATGTCCAAGTACACAAAGGTACTGTTGGTGGACTCCATCTCACTAACAATCGCTCGTGCCACGATATCTCGTGGGGCCAGTTCAAGCTGGGCATGATAACGATCCATGAAGCGCTCACCCTTCACATTGCGCAAATATGCTCCTTCGCCGCGTACGGCTTCTGACACTAGGAAACGCGGGGCCCCAGGGTAACATAGAGAGGTGGGGTGGAATTGGATAAATTCCATGTCACGAACAATAGCCCCAGCCCGATAAGCCATGGCTACACCATCGGCAGTAGCTACATCCGGATTCGTCGTGTATCGGTACAGTTGTCCTGCCCCACCAGAACAAAGAACGGTTGCCTGTGCCTTCACAAACACTTGCGATCCGTCATCCTTCTGAACCAGAGCGCCAATGCATTCCCCTCGATCTCGATCTGTAATCAGGTCAACAACAAAATGCTCATCCCAAACTTCAATCCCGGGATGCTCATTCACTTCAACAGCAAGCGCACGTACAATCTCATATCCTGTTGCATCTCCGTTGGCATGCAAAATACGGCGGTGGCTATGCGCACCTTCCTGCGTCAACGCCAACTCGCCGTTCTCCAGATCAAATAAAGTACCCAAACGAATCAGTTCCTTCACTCCGTCCGGCCCCTCATTCACCAATACCTCTACCGCTTCGGAGCGGCATAAGCCCGCTCCTGCTACAAGTGTGTCCTGCAAGTGGTAAGCAGGTGAATCATCCTCAGCAATAACCGCAGCGATGCCTCCCTGCGCATATCTGGTGTTACTTTCAAGTAATGACTTCTTCGTGATCATTAATACACGTTGTTGTTCACTTGCCTTAATGGCAGTAAACAAACCAGCAATCCCTGAGCCTATAACCAGTACATCCGTCTCTACCATGGGTAGCGCAGACAGATCAAAATCAACTAAATATTGCGGTATCATGTTATTCACCTGTCTTGGAGCAAGAGTAGCGCATCCTACTTTACCAACAACATGCGCTCTAGCGATTCTCTGGCTTTGTCGGCAACGGCCGGTGGCACGTAGATTTGCGGCTTCATCGTTTCCAGGCATTTCACCAGTTTCTTCAAGTTGTTCACCTTCATGTTGGGACATACGAGGAACTTGGTAGCAAAGTGGAACTGTTTATCCGGACTATCCAGACGAAGCTGATATCCTGTACCATCTTCGGTACCTACGATAAATTCCTTCGCTGATGAATTTTTGCAATACTCCAGAATAGCTGTTGTGCTGCCTACAAAATCACCCATTTCTACAACCTCAGGGCGACACTCTGGATGGACAACAAACTCTGCATTTGGATGCTTGGCTCTCATCTCCACCACATCTTTGACTGTAAGCATATCGTGAGTGTTGCAGTAACCTTCCCAGATAATCATTTTCTTGTCTGTATGCTGCTGCACATAATGTCCCAGGTTTTTATCCGGTACCCAGATAATTTCGTCGGAATCCACCGATTGAATAACCCGGACTGCGTTCGCCGATGTACAACAGATGTCAGTTTCTGCTTTGATCTCAGCCGAGGAATTGATATACGTAACCACCTTGGCATTAGGATGTTGTGCTTTCAATTTGCGTAGTCCATCCACATTCACCATATCTGCCATTGGGCAGCCCGCACGTTCGTCCGGGATAATAACTGTTTTATTTGGCGCAAGAATTTTAGCGCTTTCACCCATAAAATGAACACCACAGAAAACGATCACATCCGCATCTGTCTGTGCTGCCTTCTGGGCTAACAGAAACGAATCTCCACGGAAGTCGGCAACCTCCTGTACTTCGTCACGTTGATAATAATGGGCAAGAATAATGGCATTACGTTCCTTCTTCAACACCATAAGCCGCTCACGCAGCTCGCGGTTCATCTCAGCCTTGCGCTCTAAAGCCAGAGCTTCCACCTGTGATCCTCTCCTTTATCGGGACAGCGTCATGCGCTGTTTCGTGGGCTAACCTAAGTCGTTATCTTCGCTTGAGAAACGAATCACAAGCGGTTTAACAACTAATTTACACAACGTTCACGACTCTGTCAATAAATGAAAAAGGCCCGGGACAGCGCTGTAACCACCTGTTTGCTAACTGGTTCGCCATCTAACTCCCGTTTATCTTTATCTACCCTCTTTTAAAATAATGGATAAAAAAAGAGAGCCTCGAGGGCTCTCTTGATTTCACCTGCTATCATAGCCAGATGTATTGTGTATTAAGACGTTGGCTTAGTTCCGCCATCATCCGGGTTATTGTTAATACCCTTTTCCAGATTCGGAGCTTCGTTTGGAATATCTCCGGCTGGTGGCTCAGGCGTTTCATCTTTACCTTGAATACGAACACGCACATCACCGATGGTGTCGATGATTGGCTCTCCGCCTTCAGTTGGTGTGCCTTCACCATCATTGTCATTCTCTGCTTTTGGAGTCAAAGAACCTGTTTCGATCAATTGCTTGATCTGATCCATTTCCAAAGTCTCAACCTCAAGCAAAGTTTGAGCGATCAGGTGCATCTCTTTTGAATGTTTAACAAGCAAGTCTTTACACTTCTCATAACAGTCATTGATAAAGCGTTGCATTTCCTGATCAATCTCGTAAGCAATGGAATCCGAGTAATTCTGTTCATGACCGATATCCCGACCAAGGAATACCTGTCCTTGTGAACTTCCGAATTGCATAGGTCCCAATTTCTCACTCATACCGTATTCCATAACCATGCTGCGAACAATACCTGTCGCTTGCTGGAAGTCACTGTATGCACCAGTACCAATTTCTCCGATGAACAATTCTTCAGCTACACGACCCCCGAGAAGTCCGGTTACTTTATCCAGCAATTCCTGCTTGGTAACCAGCATACGGTCTTCTTTTGGCAACATGATTACATATCCACCCGCACGTCCGCGCGGAATAATGGTCACTTTATGTACCATATCAGCATGTTCGAGGAAGTATCCAACAATGGTATGACCTGCTTCGTGATAAGCAACGATTCGTTTCTCGCGATCACTGATGACACGGCTTTTCTTCTCCGTACCAACGATGACACGGTCAATCGCTTCGTCAACTTCCTTCATGGAAATATCTTTACGGTTACGACGCGCTGCAAGCAATGCCGCTTCGTTCAAGAGATTTTCCAGATCTGCACCAGAGAAACCTGTTGTACGCTTCGCGATAATATCCATCTTCACATCTTTGGTCAATGGTTTATTACGGGAATGTACTTTCAGGACAGCTTCACGACCTCTTACATCAGGGCGGTCAACCGTAATTTGACGGTCAAAACGTCCAGGACGCAGCAAGGCAGGGTCCAAAATATCTGCACGGTTCGTTGCAGCTATGATGATAATACCTTCATTAACTCCGAATCCGTCCATCTCAACGAGCAACTGGTTGAGTGTCTGTTCACGTTCATCGTGACCACCACCGAGACCAGCACCACGCTGACGTCCTACAGCATCAATCTCATCGATAAAGATGATACATGGGGCATTTTTCTTCGCATTTTCAAACAAATCACGTACACGTGATGCACCGACACCGACAAACATTTCCACGAAGTCGGAACCTGAAATAGTGAAGAATGGTACACCCGCTTCACCGGCTACGGCACGAGCGAGCAATGTTTTACCGGTACCCGGAGGCCCTACGAGCAATACGCCCTTAGGAATCCGCGCACCTACTGCTGCGAATTTACGAGGGTCCTTGAGGAAGTCTACAACCTCAACAAGTTCCTGTTTCTCTTCGTCAGCACCCGCAACATCTTCAAATGTAACCCGCTTCTTCTCTTCGTTGTAGAGACGAGCACGGCTTTTACCAAAGTTCATTACTTTACCGCCGCCGCCTTGAGCCTGATTAAACAGGAAGAAGAACAGCAGGAACATAATGATCAAAGGAATAAAGGAAGTCAGCAACGTCAACCAGATGCTGTCACCTTTCATTGGCTCCTGATGATATTGGAAATTGTTAGTTTCACTTGCAGCTACAAGCTCACTAATTGCCTCATCCGTAGGAGGAATATACGTTGAGAAATTTTCTGATTTGGCGCCATCAGGTGCCTTCTTGTATTGACCGGTCACGAGATACGTTTGACCGTTGAATTGAACCGTCAATTCAGAGACATTGTTGGCTTTGATCGCTGCACGCAACTGATCATATCTAGGATTATCGGTGGCTTCGCCGCCATTGCTGACGAACTGGACTATCCCCACCACAACTAAAAAAAGAATCAAATAAAAACCAGAATTCCGGATGAACCGATTCATCCCCTACCTCCTCTCGAGACACTTTAATTATTTTAACATAGCCCGACATGGCTTCTCAACAGAAGCCAAGAACAGCTCAAGGCTTGGGTCGGGCAGGATATTAGCTACTATAGACTTCCGGCTTCAAAATCCCGATATAGGGTAGGTTCCGGTACTTCTCCGCAAAATCCAAACCGTAACCAACGATGAACGCGTCAGGAATGTCAAAGCCTGTGTAATGAGCTTCCAACTCAACTTTACGGCCTGAAGGCTTGTCGAACAGCGTAACCACACGCACCGATTCGGCACCGCGGTTTTCTAGCAGTTCAATCAGATAGCTGAGTGTAAGTCCGCTGTCGATAATATCTTCGACAATCAGAACTTCCCGTCCTTCAACGGATACATCCAGATCCTTAATGATTTTGACAACACCTGATGACTTGGTGGAAGCGCCGTAACTGGATACCGCCATAAAATCCATTTCAACAGGTACCGTTATGTTTTTAACCAAATCAGCCATAAATATAAACGCACCCTTGAGCACACAAATGACCAAAGGATTGCGATTTGCATATTCGGCACTTAGTGTTGCGCCTAATTCCTTGACTTTACTCTGAATTTCTTCTTCACTGATCAATACTTCCTGAATGTCGTTCTGCAACTGTGCGAACCTCCTAAGTTATACTATGAAAGCCTTACCTGAACCATAACCACTACCCCTGAATCGCTGAATCGCCTACAGTCATGTACAGGATTGCGGAAGTGCCCTCCCTGACAGGAGCCACATTGGACCGTCGAACACCCGGTATCCAGATGATATGACCTGCTCCATCACATACCACAGGAATACGTGGACGGACAGATGGGGGGATTTTCTCATCGATGAAAATATTTTTCACCTTTTTGCTTCCGTTTAATCCCATCACTTTCATGGTATCTCCAGGTAACCGTGAACGCACAACCAGCGGCATAAGCAGTTGATCCGCATCAAACGCGGCTTGATCCGCCGATTCCGGTACATGATAGTCCTCGGGACTCACCGTCATCAACCGAATATACCGGTTAATTGGGGTGAGTGAAAGCTCATAAGTTCCACTCCATTGCGCAAGACGATACTCGTAAGATTGATCCTGTACGTCCGTCCGTATGCCAAAAGAAATCAGATTATACTCCCGAGTGCAGGCGAGTGTCTGTCCTATATCCAGGCTCCAGGTCGTCACATGGGTCTCCATGACCTTGTGCCGAATGGTTTCTATACGGGTAAAGTCGACAAAATCACTGTCCAAAGGCAGATAATTCAATATTAGTTTAATCAACCTTCGTTGTAAAGCGACATGTAACTTCAAGAAGGAAGGCACCTCAAAGGTTTGCCTTCCGCCGTTCACCTGCACTAGACACCTGTATGTGTCATATGCACTCTGCTCCATGAAATCGTCTTCATCACCCACAATTTCGGCAAGCCGATTCAATGACGGCGTGAGTTGTCCATTATACTGCCCCAAAAAAGGAAGCACATCCAAGCGAATGGCATTACGCCGATATTTACGCAGGGTGTTGCTCTCATCATTGAAATACATAAAACCCTGGGTATTACAAGCTTCTACAAGGTCTGTCTTGTTTATACGAAGGCATGGACGAATAAGTTCCACATTTTTTTCTCGTCTTTTAAACTTCATTCCTGAGAGCCCCGACAAGCCGGTTCCACGAAGCAAATGAAGCATGACCGTCTCTGCCTGATCATCCGCATGATGTGCCAAAGCGATGCTTGCTGCATTATATTTGGAAGCCACTTCGTGCAAAAAGGCATATCGCTTGTTGCGGGCTGCTTCCTGTGGTCCTTGACCCGTCAGCTCCATATATGAAGGTACATCGGCCTTGGTCCATTCAAATGTAATACCAAGCTGTTGTGCCAGTTCCATCATTTTCTCCGCTTCATCATCAGATTCACTCCGGAAACCATGATGCACGTGGGCACAGATCAATTCAAGTGGCACATGCCGCTTGCTGATCTCGTGCATGATATGCAAAAAAGCTACCGAGTCCGGCCCGCCCGATACTGCGACGACAATCCGATCCCCGGGAACCCATAACTGATGCTCTTCCGCTGCATCCAGCACGTTCTTCACCAGCATGTTCCAGCGTAAAGCCTCCATACCTGTTCCTCATTCCTTGCGTTATGTATATGCACTCTCACAGATCAGAAAAGTAGTGCATAGATGAGCACTCCAATAAGTAATATCACAGATACAGCGAATGCGTTCATAAGCCAGCGCGGTGTTGTACTTTTGGAACGACGGCGGAGAGGCGTGGGGCGTGCCATCATTTCCTTCCACCCTTGTGCCGCATGACCTGCATCACGAAACTGACCTCGTAATGCCTGAGTCGTCCAATTGCGAAAAGGACCCAGTCGTTCACTGCGCTCCACCAGCGCTACGAGCTGATTCACACTTCGCAGTTGCGGTAATCCTTCGGCCGCCAGTGCCTTGAGCGCGTCTGCTTCAAGTACATGAATCAATAATAATGCAAATGCAAATACATCATAGGTACCATCTGCCGTACGGCTACCTGCATTCCAGAAGCCCCGATCATACCATTCGGTGAACTGTTTAACGCTTCGACCAATCGACGTAACTCCGCCGTAGTCGATCAATTCCACCTGCCCATAGTCGGATACCAACACATTCTGAGGTTTGAGATCACCAAACACCCATCCCGCCTGATGCAATTGTGCCAGCTTCTGCAAGAGTCTAAGTCCCACCAGAAGTGTCCAGTCTGTCCCCTGACGCCGAATGAAGTGATGAAGTGCCTCACCTCTAACGTAACGCATCACATAAAAGGGAATATCCCGGCCACGAACGGCATAATCATCCACATCTTTAAGATAGGAAGGAATGCCGCTCTGCCGAAGGGCCTCATGATTACGCTGTAGTTGAAAAGATTTGAGCACATTGACTTCCGATTGCAGATCAACCGGATCAAATCCCATTTTTAGCGCGTAGTGTTTGCCATTTTCACCCCGTTGGACAAGAAAAACGATGCCATTAGCTCCTTTGCCCAGTAGCTTCCGAATCGTGTAACGACTGCGATTCCATTTCCCTGTAACCACTGTTCCTGGCGGGAAAGAGGCGTCAGACAACGTTGTCACCGAGCATCCCTTCTCTTTCAATGCGATAGTTCCCTTCTATTTCCTGCTGTTTCTCCAGTGTACCATAACGGTAAAAATCAATCACCTTCTGAATTGCAGGACCTGTCGGCGTTGCACCCTTCATCTGCAACCTTCCAAACAAGGACCGAACACGGCCTGGATCCGTTGTCCAGTCAATATCCATTACCGCATCTTCTCCGCTGTGTCGTCCGGGAAAATGAAATACGGAAAGCTTGCTCTGACCTATACGCGCCTGCAAACTTAACATTAAATCACGAATGCCTTCTTCTACCGCAGCCAGTTTGGGCTTCATGCTGGCACTGACGTCTATTAGCAATATAACCTGTAACGCTGTAGTTTCAGCCATATCATCCATCACTTCAACGACCCGGGCGCGTTGTGCAGGCTCCAGATCGGTTACCGTTTTGGGCTCCTTCTCTCCCAAAATTTGTGTTAACTCTCTATTAACCGCCTGCTGAATGGTCTGAACCACCGTTTTCCTTGTCATCATCTGCATCGTATGGGCAAGCTGACGTGTACCTACAATTTGGCTGATTCCACCTCCGGCTCTGGCAATATCCTCAATCTCCCGGCTACCCAACTCACCAATGGTTCCATAATCAATTACGCCAACCACATTAACCGTAATCCCCTCTTCCTGTGCTTCGGCCGCTGCCAGCACTGGACTTGGTCCTACATTGGAACAACCGTCGGTGATCAATAAGATTTGCTTCATCCGATATCCCTCCGTTATTCGTTACTCTCCAACTCTATGACTAGCATTGCCAGAATGAAGAGACTTCAAACAGAAAAATATGCAATTAACTGACGGTCCGTGGACGCTCCATCCGGTTGATGCCAGGCACACGCAGTGTGGCCCATTCAGGGCGGAAATGCTCTACTTTTCCAACAACGACGGTCATGTCATCCAAAATCTCATGCTGCTGATATCTTATGACACTTTCAAGCAGGCAATCGGCCAAATCTTGTGGATCATCTGTATCAATCTCTTGAATGAGCCGTTTCATCCATAACTCTTTGTTCACCGCATACCCCGGTGCATCATAGATGCCATCCGTCATCATAATGAGGATATCCCCCGGCTGAAGCTGTACCGTCACCAGATCCACTTCAATATCTTTAATAATACCGATTGGCAAATTGCTGGCCGAAACCTGAATAACCTCCTGTCCTCGTTTGATAAAACTTGGCGTCGATCCGATTTTCATAAACGTGGTCTCTGCCGTATATTCATCGATCAGCGCCATATCCACTGTTGCATACATCTCTTCAGGGGAGCGCAACATCAGAACGGAGTTCACGGATTTGATCGCCAGTTTCTCGTCCATGCCGGACTGTAGCAACTGTTCCAGTATGTTCAGCGCCGCGCTGCTCTCCATGCGTGCCCGTTCTCCATTGCCCATTCCATCACTGAGCGCCACCGCGAATGTACCGTTGCCTAACTCAACCGTACTGAAGCTGTCGCCTGACATCACATCTCCCCCTTTTGCGGCGGCAGCAACACCCGTGGTAACCTCGAAGGTTTTGGCCGAACCAAACGTGACGGTTGCCAGTCCCTGACGAGGATCGGTCATGGTCTCGTGCAAGACGGCAATATGCTCGTCCAGTACATCCGAGATCAGCGGAGCAATCATTTTCCGGCACTCATCAAATCCACGTGTATATGCATGTACAATCTCAATCTCTACATTGCCCGCTTCCAGATTGATGATCTCAATGGAGTGAATGGACAAGCCCAGTGACTCCAGTGCGTCCCGAATCTGCTCCTCCTGCTGTACCATCTCATCACTTTCCCGCTGAATTTCTTTGGCCAGGTCCTCCATGACTTGAGATACACCGGACAATTGCTCTGCAACCAACTGCCGGCTATCGATAATTTGACGCTTCCATTGCATGTTATGTTGATGCAGTCCATACTGGGCACGCATGACTTCAAGGACCTCTTCCGGTTTCGCACACACCCTGTTCCAGTCGACTGGAATCTGCTTGCCTGAGATCTCAGGGTTTCCTTCAATCGTACTCATCACGTCCGTCATATATTTGTAGGTTTGAATAAACTTCGCATCCCAGCATTGTGTACGCTTGAAACAGCTTGCACATGTGCCCTCGGCAACCGCATTCATGAAATGGTCCATTCCACCTTCTTTCTGTACCTGCTCCCCTGCACCGGACATCTGATCAAAGCTACGTGACAATTGACGGAATACCTGTGAGAACCGGGTTACCCGTTCTGCCGTGATATCCCGTATTCGTTTGGCATACTCATGCTGCGATTTGGTATGATCCTGCGTACCCGGTACATATTTGGATATCGCCGTCATCAGGCTTTTAGGTGTTAACATGAATAGTACGATAGCTGCACACGTCTCCCATAATGAGTTCATCACATCGCCCGGTCCGCCCAGATATATGGATAGAATGGACGAACCCAGCAGCATGCCCAGTGCAACCGCCGCACGTTTGCCTTCTCGAAGCATACCCGCCAGCATCCCGGCAAAAGCAAGCAGGCTCATCTGATACACCGCTGACATGTCAGCCAGACTAAGAATCAAGCCGGTAATGACCCCAACTGAGGCTCCAAGGGGGGCTCCGCCCACCAGCGCAAAGATTAATATGAGATAACGGGAGAGCATATGCTCGACGGATAAAGACTGAATGGTCCACCCTACGGCTCCCGTCATAACGGAAGCGAGCAATATGATCAGGCAGAGGATCTCCTCGTTCTTTAGGCTGAATTTTTTTTTGCGGTAGGTGAAGATCGGTATGGCTTGTATAAAAACTAGGGTGAGCACGAAACTTAATACCGAATCCATCGTGAGCATCAGCATCGCGTACCAGCTGAAGGATGGTCCAATCACAACCGCGAATAACTTGACCATAAATGTAGTCGTAAACACCATCGTTGGTGCATAAGATAACTCAGCACGTTCATATGACTCCAGACCGCGGAAGAGCAGATAAAAGATGGCGATCTCCGATGCAACAATGAGTGGTACTGGAAACGGTGCAAAGAGACTACCTGCGAGTAGAGCGGCGCCTACCGGAATGATGTAATCCCTGCGCATGAAAGCAATTACAGCGAAGTAAGCAATGGCAAAGGGAGATAACTCATTCAGGATCATTGCCTTTCCGAGCAGGAACCCCATAAACGTAAGCAGCAGTACCCATTTGCGGGAAGCAACCATCTGGACAGCCTTGCGGGAGCCAAGCCATTGTTTCAGACGTACCGACAGCTCCTCCCGAGCTTCCGTACCTCCTTTACCTGCTTTCATTCCCGGAAATTGAATGACATTCCACTTTTCCATCATCCTCAAGGCACCCCATTCGATTAATTTGAATTTTCGTGTTTCGTTCTCGATGGTTCTGATTATAGATAGATTAGAAGACGTAGTTTGTCAGAATAGGTGGGCAGGGTCCAAAAAGTTTACGACAAAAGAAACAAGCCTGGCGCGGTGGAGCGAAACCCCGGCCTTATTGTGGTTTCATTCATTCTCCTACTTGATTCCGACAATCGGAATGTCTGATTTTGAACCGGAGATGGTTTGGTCTCGCCACCATTTGAGCAGGATAACTGTGGAATGCCACGGAAACCTGTCGGTAAAAAATGGTAGACGACAAATGTTCTTATGGTTTCATTTTTCCGTGCAGAAAAACTGGGGATATGGAGCTTCACCTTACAAAAAAAGCTATTCAACTACTTATCTGTGAAAGAAACGCAAAAAAACCGTTAGCCCATGGGCTAACGGTTTTACTTATATGTTTAGATCAGGTTGTGACAGATTACACACGCTTGGCTCCACGGCCTCCGCGTTTGCCTTCTGTGTTCTTCTTAAGCGAAGAGATCCGCTCTTCACTATCTTTCAGGAAGCGTGACATTTTATCCTCAAATGAAGGTTTGCCTGCTGCGGGCTTGAAAGAACGGCCTCCGCGGTCACCACGGTTAAATCCACCGCCGCCACCACCACGACCTTGGCCACCACTTGGGCCTCCGCCGCTGAATCGTTCGCGATCTCCTCCACTGCGTTCCGGTCTAGGAGCTCTCGGGGGTCTAGATTGGGTTTGTTGCTCAACCGGTTTGTCAACAGCTTGCTTAATGGAAAGTCCGATCTTGCCATCCTTGTCAACGTTGATAACCTTCACTGTAACGAGGTCATTCAGCTTCAGGTGGTCGTTGACATCTTTGACGTAATTGTCGGCGATTTCCGAGATGTGAACGAGACCCGTGACACCTCCTGACAGATCCACAAATGCTCCAAAATGCGTGATTCCTGTCACCTTGCCCTCTAACTTGGTGCCCACTTCAATTGCCATAGAATAAAATGATCCTCCCTTAAAAATATACAACCCGATTTTTTGAATGCCAAAATCAATGCTGCGCTAATGTAATTATACCTTATGCCATAAACCAAGGTCAACTGAACACTACCCCATCAGAGAGCCTATTTTTTCCGGTTTAACGGCTTCAGACACACGGATAACAAACCTAGCTCGGTAATAGACCGAATTCCATCAGTTCCCTGACTCTTCAACCTGGATCGGCGTTTCCTCAGGAAGATAATATCCTTTTTTCCGTGCCAGCTGTCCTATGTATTCAGGGTCATTCAACCGGCTGACTTCGTACTTCAACTGTTCCAGCTTCTTCAACGTATCTTCCTTTGAAGCTTGCTGAGTGGCCAGATGAGAACTCTTGTCCGAAATTTGTGCAGTCTGCACAAGGAATGTATATCCTGCCCATATTACAAATACAATCATAAACGTCATCCAAAGCATGAGGCGCCTTTTTGCACCGGCAGATTTTCCTTGGTTAGTTGGAGCCTTTGATCTGCCCACAGGTGTTTTACCCATTACGGACCTCCTTAAAACCAGCGTTTCCACATCGCTGCAATTCTTGTACCCACACGGATCATGAAGCGTGGCGTTACCCAATGTTTCAGGAGCGGCCTAAACATCCAGCGGAACAACTTGCCGAAAGGTACCAAACACTGTAGCACCAGCCTGCCCAGGAATAATAGTATCGCAATTACAAAACCGAATAATACGCGAATTAACTTATAAATTCCTTTAGCCGGCATAACGATCAGGATGTTAAGGATATGTCCACACCAATGAATCAGCGTTCTTGCGAGTTTAATTAACATTACCACAAAACGCTGGGTTGTAACACTTAAAAGCCAAAAATAGAAGCAAACCCCTATAATCAGCCCCAAAAAGACATAAAACCGCAACTGTCCGTGGTTTCCGGCGTATAGCATCCGAAAAACGAACAGCGCGGAAGCAACCCAGTACAACAGATCGAGCGTGTGAATACTCCATCTCGGAAACCGCAGCTGTCCGGACAGTACCCGGTAACTGTCGTAGGCCATTCCCATCACGACCCCCGAGGTAAGCATCCACATCAATGTGATCCATTGAGTATCCGGACTCATCGGAACATCTTGCCAAACAGGCCTTTACCATTTTTGGACTGGGAACCGGGGTCCAGATATTGGAGCGAACTGACTGTGCCTTCAATGGATAACAGACCTTCCTCCAGGCTCAGGTTTTTGATATGTAAATTGTGCCCCCGGATGGTCAGATGCCCAAGTTCAGTCTGCAGCAAAAATTCCTCACTGTCGAAGCTCTCCACGTTGGAGACACCCGTCAGATCCAGCAGTTTCCGATTCTGCATGCTCAGATGATGCTGTTTGGCCTTACCGTGCTCAACCATGGCATGTACCCCTCCTTCTTACACCTAGCTTATGGGTGTGGAGGTTGGAATAGAACCAGCGTTGTTGAACAAATAACCCGGCATTCAGTAAAAAACAAAAACGCCCTTCCCTGTTACAGGAGGACGTTTCGATTCAACTTGCATTGAATGAATATTTATACCAGATGTACTGTTACCAGTTCATTCCGTTATCCTTGGCGATCGGCTCTTCCTTCACCAAGGTGTAGAGGCTGCTCGCCTCATCCTTCTTGGTACTCTCGGCAATTCGTTCCACCTTCACAGTGACCAGTTTCTGACCGAACTGAACCGTCAGCTCATCGCCCACTTTGACAGCGGCGCTGGGCTTAGCTTCACGTCCGTTCACCAGAACACGTCCCTGTTCAGAGACGTCCTTGGCCACAGTGCGGCGTTTGATTAGCCGGGAGACCTTCAGGAATTTATCAAGACGCATTATTTTACGGCTTCTTTAAGTTTGTTGCCTGCTTTGAATGCAGGAACAGTGGACTCAGGAATCACGATTTCATTCCCTGTTTGTGGGTTACGTCCGGTACGACCGGAACGTTTGCGGGTCTCAAAAGTGCCAAAGCCGATCAATTGTACTTTGTCTCCGCTGGCAAGTGCATCTGTAATTTCTCCCAAAAAGCCGTTCAATACGGACTCAACGTCTTTTTTAGTCAAACCACTTTTGGTTGAAATGTTGTTAATCAGATCTGTTTTGTTCATTTTTAAAAGCCTCCCAAATTGAAAAAAAAGTATCTGCGATTCCTGACAATACATCGATTGCCGCTGATTCGCGTTAGGTCACTACACATGTATTCTGGCTTGGCATCTGAAATCCTGCCTTAGTCCGCGACTTTTTTTAGCTTTTTGTCGATGGTACGCAGGCAACAGTCTAAGACCAGTACCCGAAACCATCCGTCGCTAAACACCTATCCCAGTCAACACAGATGAACACATGTTCGTATATCATAACACACTGCATAACATGATGGAATAAGGTTATCTGGCTTTTCCCAGAAAATTGAACCTGTTATAATCCTGCCTTCTTCGCATCCTGCCAGAATTGCTCCATCTCTTCTACATTGCTATCTGCTGGTGTTCTTCCCTGTTCGCGAAGACGCTCTTCGATGTACTGGAACCGCCCGACAAACTTGCGGTTGGTCGCAGCAAGCGCCTCTTCCGGGTCCGTATCGATGAATCTTGCAACGTTTGCGGCTGCGAATAATAAATCACCCAGTTCGAGCTTCCGTTCTTCCGCAGACTGGCCTTGTTGCACCGCTTCTTTCAACTCCGCCAGTTCTTCCTCGATCTTGGCAAACACACCTTCAACATCATCCCAGTCAAAGCCTACTTTGGCTGCTTTCTTCTGTAACTTGTATCCCTTCATCAATGCAGGCAAGTCACGCGGTATACCATCCAGCACGGAAACCTTCTGCTGATCCTGGCCTTTGCGCTTCTTCTCCTCTGCCTTCATCTGTTCCCAGTTCTGAAGAGCTTCATTCGCATCTTCTGCCTGATTATCGCCAAACACATGTGGATGGCGGAAGATCAGCTTATCATTCAAACCTTCGATGACATCATACACATTAAATGTACCCACTTCTTCTTCCATCTGGGAGTGCAATAAAATCTGCAGCAGCAGATCACCCAGCTCTTCTTTCATATGGTCGGGGTCATCCTCATCGATCGTCTCAATGACCTCATAGGTCTCTTCAATCAGGTTTTTGCGAATGGATTGATGCGTCTGCTCCTGATCCCATGGACAGCCACCCGGACTGCGAAGAATATTGACGATCTCATGCAAACGCGCAAAGGATCTGCGACGCAAGGCATCATCGGTGTTCTTCGGTACATAGATCAGTGACAGATTGCCGTACCCTTCGATCCGGTCCAGTTCGTGCAATGGAATCTTGTGAATGACCTCCTGACCCTCCACACCCAACGCATGACCCACAAATACCGGATAATCATCCGGGTAAACCTCCATCAGGCATAGCTTCACATCGGAAGCAGTGAACACATCGTAGACTTGTCCGATCAACGTATGTAGCTGTGGTTGTACCAGTTCCGTGTTCAGGCTGCTGGCATCCAGAAGTTGAAAACCTTCGATTGGATCGAATCCAAGTCGTATAAAAGCTTCATCTAGGAAGCTCTCCCCGCCCATCACACGCAGTGAAATACCCATCTGCGGACAACGCTCTTTGAGTAGGCGCACACTTGCTTCTGCCACCATGGGATGACCCGGAACGGCATACACAACTTCGGTTCCGGCCTCACCCTTACGAGCAGCCTCTATCAGTTGGTTCGCGATCTCATCATACACCTCGGGGAAGGAGGACTTCGCCTCATAGATGGCATCAAATGAGGTCATTACCAGTCCCTCTTGCTTCAGATCATTCAAAACGGGATGATCCAGGGTACGTACATACAGCGTAGCTGCATGTTTCATTTTTTTGATAATACCTACGGTCAGTTGGTCTGCATCTCCAGATCCAAGACCCACTACGGTTAAAGCTGCACTCATTACGTAAACCTCCATCCGGACTATCCTGTCCAGGCTAACTGATTCATCATGCCTGAACAGGACTAATTACACGTATTATACCAGAATCATTCGATATCCTATAATTGCATATTCGCTGTGCTGGGTGTAGAAGCACCGTGAGCATGGAGCTAGCGCAGCACACGCAGTCTGCGCAGTAGCTTGGCAAGGCGAGGCCCCAACTTGGGCACAGCCGCCAGCTCCGCGGCGGTCAGTAGCCCTGTCCGGGCCGCCGCCAGCAAGAACACGGCCGAGCCTGCGGCAATGCCCAGCAGGCTCACGCCCATCGCGGCCAGCCTGCGGTCGGCCGCGACACCCATGCCGCCGAGCATCGCTTCGGCGGCCCAGGCCGTGCCTACCGCCGCCAGACTCATGGCGGCGATTACCAGCGCCGGCTTCGCTAGGGCGGCGTCAGGGGCAGGGCGCAGGGCGATAAGCCGCGCCAGCAGCGCCACATTCAGGCCAGCCGCCAGCATGTAGGCGACTGCGCCTGCCAGGGCCGCGCCGCTGATGCCCAGCGCCGGCACAAGCATAACGTTCAGCAGCGCCTTGACGCCTGCGGCGGCCAGCATGCTGAACGCGGGTGCGCGCACGGCGCCGAGGCCTTGCAGCAGCGCCGCCGCAATAATGCTGACGGTGCTGCCCGCAGCCGTCAGCGCCATGTACCGCAGTGCTTCGGTGCCTGCGGCATCTCCGTACAGCATGCGGTTAATCGGCTCCGCCAGCACCGCGAGACCCGCGGATGCCGCCAGGCCGATCAACCAGAACCAGCGCAGCGCGAGGCCTGCTTGCTGCCGGACGGCTTCTGGCCCGCCCTTTAACCGGACTTCCGCCATCGCCGGAATAAAGAGCACAGATAGTGACGTAGCCAGCATCGTCACCAATTGAACCAGCGGCAATCCACGGTTGTAGATGCCAAAGGAAACCATCGACTGAAGCTCATCCAGTCCTTCTCCCCGTAGCAATCGGGGCACGGTGAAGGTATCCACCAGATTCATCAGCGGTACAGCCAGCGACCCGAGACAGACGGGAATGGCGTACATGAGCAGCGTCTTGATCCACTCACCATTGGATCGTGATCTTTCTGCCAGAGCCGGGTTAATAGCACTCACCGTTTTTTTCAGCGGCGTAACCGGTGTATTCTCCTGACGCTCATGACGATCTGATCCAACCTCTCCGCTGTTACTGCTCCATTCCGAATTCAACTGTTCGGTGACTGCTTCCCTGCCTTTTCGCCGGTGACGGACCATGTACCCTAACATGGTTAACAGCCCAACCATCCCACCAGCAACGGAGCCCATCATGGCACCAGCAGCAATAGTCTCAAGCGAAGCATCCCGTCTCATCAACCACAGAAGCAAAACAATCATGACGGTGACACGTATCGTCTGCTCCACCACTTGTGATACCGCTGTTGGAACCATCTGTTGTAATCCCTGAAAATATCCCCGCAGCCCTGTCATCACCGGTACGAACAATAACGCCCATGAAGCTGCACGAATCGATGGAACCACATGGCGGTTGCCAATCATGTCAGCGATCAGTGGCGCACCTGCATACATCAAGAGCGCCATTATAATTCCAATTCCCCCGAGCAGTAGGGAAGATAGTCGAATAATTCTTCTGCTCTCGTCTGGTCTTCCAAGTGCGTTCTGTTCTGCTACGAATTTGGATACGGCCAGCGGCAGCCCTGCAGCAGCAAGCGTGATAATGAGCATATATAACGGATATACCGTATTGTAGATGCCAAATACACCGTCTCCCCCCAGATTCTGCAGCGGAATCTTCTGAAAAGCACCAATGATTTTAGAGATAATGGCAGCAAGCCCAAGTATAAATGCACCCTGTAGCAGCCTTGAGCCTGTAGACGGCTGTTTCATAAGTCCCTCCCGCGTAATCCTTTTAAGCATACCCTGCTATTATAACTGCCTGGAGGCACACAGACTAACCCTCCCCCATCACAATCATCCGGATTAACTTCGTTGTCCCTTAAAATGCAAAAACTCCCGTATGCCCAAGACAGGGCACCAGGAGTTGATCTGCGGTCTATTGTTCCATTTGCTTGCCAAGGAAACCAGCAGCCGTCTCAGACATCTTCACTTCCATCTGAGACATCTTCACCGATTCATCCTTATTAAACAGGATAACCGTTCCGATGGGGTCACCACCTGAAATAATCGGCGCAATAACAAAAGAGGATAACGTCTCGTCATGATCTTTGCTAAGTTCATAAGAACCATTGTTTGTTTCCAGAATGGTCTTCCTGTTTTCCATACATCCCTCTAACAGCTGACCTACCTGCTTGTCCAAATATTCTTTCTTGGAGCCGCCTGCCACCGTGATAATGGTATCCCGGTCAGAAATCATCGTTACATGTCCTGTACTCTCATACAGGGATTCTGCATATTCTTTGGCAAAATCACCAAGTTCGCCAATTGGCGAATATTTTTTAAGGATAACTTCTCCATCACGATCCACGAAAATTTCCAGTGGATCACCTTCACGAATACGTAACGTACGGCGGATTTCTTTTGGAATGACCACACGACCAAGGTCATCTATACGGCGGACAATACCAGTAGCTTTCATTTCACATGTTGCCCCACTTTCTCGAGAAGATTTTTCAACTACTGTTCCTTAATGGGTAGAGGAAAGTCCCAGAACGTTTAGTGTGATATCTTGACCATAGTATTCATCTGTTCCCATTTCCTTATACATGCTTCGGAGAATATAGTTGTGTAACTTTCGAAGAAGGCGACCATGTACCCATACGACTTGAATATATAAAAGAAGAAGCAAGAAGGAGGTCCTAAGTCCTCCCCTTGCTTCTCTGTATGGTTGTCCATATTTACGTAGTACAAGGCATTCATTCGGGCGAATTCAACCCTGAACGTATGCTAACACAGCAATTTTACCAGCTTACTTGCTGCTTGTACCTTCATCTGTAGTTGCATCTTTGTCTGTTCCAGTCGTACCTTGGTCAGTCTTGGTATCCGTACCTGTGGAGTCATCCGTTTTTGGTTCGGTTGTTTTTTCTCCTTCAGTTCCTGTACCCGTAGTGCCTTCAGTTGTGCCTTCAGTCTTACCTTCTTCAGCTTTTTCTGTTTTTGGCAGTTTAACTTCTTTTACGATTTTGTCCAATTCATTTTGCATGAACGTATCGATTTCGGCTGCAGCCAATTGGCTCTTCAGACTTTCTTTTTGTTCAGCCGTCAATTTGGCAAAGTCAGCTTCAGTACGAGCTTCCACTTTCATGACGTGGTAACCGTACTCTGTCTCTACTGGATCACTGATCTTATTCAGTGGCAATGTTTTTGCAGCTTCCTTAAATGCTTCCACCCAGCTACCTACAGGTGTATTTTCATACAGTCCACCCTTTTCAGCAGAACCTGGATCTTCGGAATATTTTTTTGCAATTTCAGCAAAATCAGCTCCGCCATCCAGCTTGGTTTTTACTTCTTTTGCAATTTTAAGTGCATCTTCTTTTTTACGCTCTTTTTGCGTTTTTGGATCTGTGAAGTTAATCAGCACGTGACGAACGGAAGCCGTTGTGAACTGATCTTTGTTTTTCTCAAACTCAGCCTTGATTGCATCGTCCGTAACGCCTGTTTCTTTATCTTTGATTACTGTCATGATCCGAGTCATGTAGTCTTTAATGTTGTCGTCAGTCAGTTTCTGAGCTTTGAGCATTTCTGTCCATTGATCTGCCTGAACAGAAGCTTTCATTTTATCGAATTGCTCAGTTGCCGCTTTTGTACCTGCTGTTTTGGCTTCTTCACTTGCTTTGCCACTCAGATATTCATAAGCAACTTCCTGTTTCACCAGATACTCTTTGAAATCGTCCATATCCATCATTTGTGCATACTCCGGATAGAGGAATTTCATGACACGTTGCTCCATATCGAATTCATTGGCTGTAATAGTACCACCATCATACGTAGCGACTACAGCACTTGTATCCGTCGATTCCGGTGTTTTTGCTTCTTCTTTCTTGCCACATGCAGCAAGCAGTGATAAGGATAGTACTGCGACCATGCTCACAGACAGTACTTTTCCTACTTTTTTATACTTTGGTAACATCCTTTAGTTCCCCCTTTGATTTAAAAGCAGTTTTCATGGACTCCAGAATTTTCTCTACCAGCTCCATCAGTTGCTTATCCCCAAGCCCCTTGCCTTTAGCGTGAATCAGCATATGGGGTCCTTGTTCAAATTGTACACGTCTTTCGAACTGATTTCCAATGTGCGCGATTTTCGAGAGTTCAAAGGCATGTTCACGCCCTTCATAGAACTTCACGGTAATGTCCTCACCACGTTGGGAAATGGACTCAATACCGTAGATTTTGCCGTATACTTTCATCCGCGCAACAGCCAGCAAGTTAATGACGGCTTCCGGAAGATCACCGAATCGGTCAACCAATTCGTCTTCCAACTCCATCGCATCGTCGAAGGATGCAATGACCGCCACTTTTTTGTAGATCTCAATCTTCTGAATACTGTCATAGATATAATCGGACGGCAAGTAGGCATCGATACTGAGATCCAGGGTTGTGTTCCACTGGTCTGAAGGTACCGGCTCTTCGCCAAGCATCGTAACTTTGCGTTTGTTGATCTCCTCTGCAAGCATCTGGGAATACAGATCAAACCCGACGGAAGCGATGAAACCATGCTGCTCCGCTCCTAGCAGATTTCCCGCACCACGAATCGACAAGTCACGCATGGCAATTTTGAATCCTGAACCCAGTTCGGTAAATTCTTTGATTGATTGCAGACGTTTCTCAGCAACTTCAGTAAGCACTTTATCCCGTTGGTACGTAAAATAGGCATACGCAATACGGTTGGAACGACCCACACGTCCGCGCAGTTGATACAGCTGGGAGAGTCCCATTTTATCCGCATCATGTACGATCAGTGTATTTACGTTCGGAATATCTACCCCGGTCTCGATGATACTTGTGCTCACAAGCACGTCATATTCACCATCCAGGAAGTCCAGAATCGTTTTCTCCAGCTCTGTTTCCGACATCTGACCATGTCCTACACCAACTTTGGCTTCAGGCACAAGTTCAGAAATTTCGGCTGCCATCTCCTGGATTCCCTGAACACGGTTGTAGAGGTAATACACTTGCCCACCACGGGCAAGCTCACGCTCAATGGCTTCACGAACAAGCGCCTGGCTGTGTTCAACCACATAGGTCTGCACCGGGAAACGATTCTCTGGTGGAGTCTCAATAACGGACAGATCACGCACACCCAGCATGGACATATGAAGCGTACGCGGAATCGGCGTTGCCGTCAGTGTCAGCACGTCTACATTGGTTTTCAGCTTCTTCAGTTTTTCCTTATGGGTTACACCGAAGCGCTGTTCTTCATCAACAATGAGCAGTCCCAGGTCTTTGAACACTAGATCCTGCGACAGCAATCGATGTGTCCCGATGACAATATCCACTGTACCTGCCTTGATGCCTTTCGCTGTTTCATTCTGCTCTTTACGGGAACGGAACCGGCTAAGCACATGAATGTTGAACGGATAACCGGAGAAGCGCTCACGGAACGTCTCAAAATGCTGCTGTGCCAAAATGGTTGTTGGCACGAGTACAGCCACCTGTTTGCCTTCAATAGCTGCTTTAAATGCAGCCCGAATAGCCACCTCGGTTTTGCCGTAACCAACATCCCCACACAATAAACGATCCATTGGACGGTTTTGTTCCATGTCTTTTTTGATTTCTTCGATCGCACGCACCTGATCACGTGTCTCATCGTAAGGGAACATGTCCTCAAACTCCTGCTGCTCCGCAGAATCCTTGTCGAATCCAAACCCTTTGGAGGTCTGACGCTCTGCATACAGCTTAATCAGATCATCAGCAATATCCTGTACGGATGTGCGAACTTTATTTTTAACCCGTGTCCACTCATTGCCGCCCAGCTTGTATATTTTCGGTTCTTTCTCTTCGGAACCAACATATTTCTGAATCAGATCGATCTGCTCAATAGGTACAGACAGTTTGTCTCCACCCGCATAGAGAATATGCATGTAGTCCTTATGAATACCGCCAACCTCGAGGGTGCCGATCCCCAGGTACTTACCAATCCCGTGGTTCTGATGAACGACATAATCGCCCACTTTTAGCTCGCTATATGATTTGATCCGTTCAGCATTATCCACATTCCGAATCGGTTTGCGTACTTTACGCTGTTTTTGCGAGAACATCTCGCCCTCGGTCACAACAGCCAAATGAATGGACGGCATTTCAAATCCCGTTTGCAAATTACCAATCATCATCTCTGGCTCTGGAATATCATAGTCCATCAGTACCCGGCGCATCCGCTCGAGTCGCTCCTCACCGTTCGCCAGCATGAGCACTTTGACTCCGGCCTTCTGCCAACGCTCCATCTCTGCCTTCAGTACGTTCATCTGTCCATGGAAATCCTGCATGCCACGACTGATGAAGTTCAGAATGTTTTGTGGTTGAGTGTGTGGAACTTGGCGCAAAAAGATCGACATAAACAGCGTCTGGAATGGACGCTCATACAAGAGTTCATCACCGTCTGCGGATAATGGAAGATCCGGAAGTGTTTTTCCGTTTTGCATCAAATGTAGGTTCCACTCTGATTCATCACGGTCCAGCTGTTTCGATGTCTCCGATAGTCTGGCAGGCTCATCAAGAACCAGCAGGGTATCTTCTGGCATATAGTCGTAGATCGTTTTGTTCTCCGGATAGAGCGGAGAAATATATTTATACATTTCGGAGAAATACACGTGTTCCCGCAAAAGCTCAATCTCCCGGTGAATTTCCTCACGAAGACGCAACTTCGCCTGCCGGTCCGTCATTTTCTCCAGCTGTTGCTCCAGCAAAAGAGCAGCCGCATCGGCAGCCTTTTCCATACGTTCACGATCTGCAATTAACTCCTTGCATGGTAAAACCGTAATTTCTTCAATCCGTTCAATCGAACGCTGATCGGCTGGATCAAATGTCCGAATGGAGTCGATCTCATCATCAAATAACTCCACCCGATATGCGATCGATGAAGTAACCGGATAGAAGTCGATGATACCTCCGCGTACACTCATCTCACCACGAGATTCCACGCGTTCCACACGCTCGTACCCGAGCTTTACCATCTCCAGCAGGAAGGAGTCCAGTTGAAGTGTGTTACCCTGTTTAATCAAAATTCGAGCATTGGCCATCACTTCTGGAAGCGGAACATAACGTCTTACCCCGGAAAAAGGAATAACAACAACGCCCCTGAATCCCTGGGCGCAGCGGACCAACACATCAATACGCTGACCCAATGTTTCCGGGCTGGAAACAGCAGCTTCCGCAGCGACAAGTTCGTTGGCAGGATAGATTAACACCTGATCAGGTGAAAGCGCTTCCTGTAAATCTTCTGCAATTTTTTGTGCTGAAAACATATTATGTGTTACTACGAGCAATGGTCGGTTCATTTCCTGATGCAGAGCAGCCAGCATAATCTGACGCGCCGAGCCGGATAGACCCGAAACCAATTGTTCCTTCATGCCGGATTTGATTCCGGCTGTAATGGATCCGAAGTCCGGATCTTTGGAAAAAGCCTGTATAAGTGCTTGTAACAAAAGGGGCACCTCTCTTATAACTTACTTGATTATCTCACGCATACGCGTAGCATCACTATTAAAATGGATACAAATTCCTTTTTGTCCTGTTTCATCATATCGGATTACTCGCAACATTGCCACATCTGTTGATGCGGCTGAGCCTGATTTCGAGATAGCCATGACTTTCATGCCAACTGAAAAGAAGCCTCAGCAGGCTGCCAAGGCTATAAAAGGTGGAGCGTTATTACGCAACCGCCCTCAACTGTCATTCGATCCTGTACAGGCGATGTCTACTGAAGCGGACTCGCGAGCAGGCTAAGCTCCGGATTGTGCTCCAGGGCTTCCTTACAGTAATCACATGTAATCCGAACGGTAATGTCACCACCGGAATTATACGCTATTATATCCCTCCGCTCGTCGGGGGTCAAGAAATGAAAACCGAGCTCTACTTCCGTTATCCGGGCAGAATCGATTCGTCCAATAAAGGTACGGCAATGCCTACATACGTAATTCACTGACATGTTTATGCCTCCTGAACATGGTTTATACATCCAGTATGTCCAGTATGGCTGAATCGAACCCGTCTTTATGATCATTTTACCAGTATGTCTTACAAAATTAACCGTTAAACTTCGCCATTGTTTGTTCAAACGTATGAGTCAAGCTATGCTCCAGGGCATCACATGTTTGCTCAATGGTCTGATCAAGGGCTTCCTTTTCTTTCTTCATGAATGTCGACAGTACATAATCAACAATGGCATGTCCTGGTTCAGGCCGGGATATTCCCATGCGCACCCGGTTAAACTGCTGTGTACCGGTATGCTGAATAATGGACTTGATTCCATTATGTCCGCCTGCACTACCTTGGTAACGCAATCTGACTTTGCCAATCTCTGTATCCATGTCGTCGTACACAACAATCAGATCTTCAAGACTAACTTTATAAAAATCCATATATGCTCGAACCGATTCACCAGACAAGTTCATATAGGTCATTGGTTTGATCAGTACGGTTTTCACACCGCCAATATTGCCTTCTCCAATCAGCGCTTTACATTTATTCTGTGTAATGGAGATATTATGACGATCAGCCAACCGATCCAGTGCCATAAAACCGATATTATGACGGGTTTTGGCATAGTTTGAGCCTGGATTTCCAAGTCCGACAATCCACTTCATCTTGTTCCCTCCTTCGGATTAGCCTGAGGTGAGGCATAGACTTCGAATCTTATATTTCATATAATATCAAGAAAGTAAAGATCGATTTACTGTAGTGTTCACAGTTAATATTTTATCGACCCAGGAAGGTGAGCGGGTTTTGCGCGAAGACAATGGACAACTGACTCAACATAGCGATTTTATCTATCATCTCGAATATCACGTACCTGTACAGGTATACGACCGCGACACCCATATTGAGATTGGTCTAATCACACGTTTCGATAATCAATTCGTCGAAATTGCCGACACGCTTTTTCATCGGCGTCGTTTCCGATTTATCTCCCGCCCCGGGTATTAGCTGACCAGTGTCTGTTTCACTCTTAATAAAACGGCACGCCGACAGGGGTTACATTTTCCATTGAACCGGAAAACGTAACCCCTCTACTACTTTATGCAGACATCCTTATTCAATTTCAAACAGCTTGCTGATTGACAATTCCTCATGAACCCGGATAATCGCTTCTCCGAGCAAAGGCGCTACAGACAACACTTTGAGTTTGCTTGTCGGATTAGCATGCGTAATTGGAATAGTATCCGTTACGATGACTTCCTTCAATGGTGCATTCTCCAAACGTTCCATCGCAGGTCCGGACAATACCGGGTGAGTACAGCACGCGTATACTTCTTTTACGCCGCCTTCCATCAGAGCATTCGCTCCCAGTACAATCGTTCCCGCCGTGTCAATAATGTCATCGATCAGGATAGCTGTTTTACCCTCGATGTTACCGATAATGTTCATCACTTCGCTCACATTTGGCTCAGGACGACGTTTATCGATAATCGCCAGGGGTGCATTCAGGAAATCAGCCAGTTTACGTGCGCGCACTACGCCACCGTGGTCAGGCGACACAACAACCGGATTTTCGATCTGTTTCGACCGGAAATATTGAGCCAGAATTGGCACGCCAAGCAAATGGTCAACCGGAATGTCGAAGAATCCCTGAATCTGCATTGCATGCAAGTCCATCGCGATGACACGGGTTGCACCCGCTTTTTCGATCAGGTTGGCAACCAGTTTCGCAGTAATTGGGTCACGTGAACGTGCCTTGCGATCCTGTCTTGCATAGCCATAGTAAGGAATAACGACGTTAATCGTCTTGGCAGATGCCCGTTTGAGTGCATCAATCATAACGAGCATTTCCATCAGGTTATCATTAACCGGCAAGCAAGTGGACTGCACGATATAAACGTGACAACCCCGAACACTCTCGGAGAGTTTCACTTGAATCTCGCCATCACTAAAGCTGGTTGTGTGAGATTCACCCATGGGGATCCCGATATAATCAGCAATTTGATGGGCAAGCTTGGGGTTAGAATTGCAAGTAAATATTTTTAATTTCGAATCAAAATAAGTCATAAAATAAAAACCCTCCGTGCTGGTTCATTGGAATCAATAAGCGTCTGCGACATGTCGGCACCTCCCCGATCTTCGGGAGGCAATCTTGTTATCAAAACCCCTTATTGGGGTTTGGCATTTTGTTTCTTGGCTTTGGCACGTCCGCGAATCTTCTCCGCATAACCAGGTTTATTCTCCTGACGTGGACGAGCAATGGCCAGATCATTCTCGGGAACGGAATGGGTAACGGTGGAGCCAGCAACCACATAAGCGCCTTTTCCTACCGTAATCGGTGCAATCAGATTGACGTTGCTGCCTACAAAAGCATCATCTTCAATCGTTGTCACAGCTTTATTATAACCATCATAATTGACAGTTATTGCCCCGCATCCAACATTTACGTTTTTCCCTACTTTGGCATCCCCAATATAGCTGAGATGAGATACTTTGGAACCTTCATCAATTGTAGCATTTTTCACTTCAACAAAGTCACCAATTTTTACGTTGCGACCCAGCTTAGTCCCTGGACGCAAATTAGCAAATGGACCTACCGTTGCATCAGAACCAACCTCGGCATTGGATACTACCGAATGTTTAATTGTAACTCCGTCCTGAATAACGCTGTCTTCCACATCTGCCTGAGGACCAATATGACATGCTTCACCGATGGAAGTTGTGCCTTTGAGGATCGTCCCCGGATACAAAACTGTATCTGATCCAATCGTAACATCCGCTCCGATATATGTCGATGACGGATCAATGATTGTCACACCGTTCAACATATGGCGTACGGCAAGACGTTCACGCATGAAGGCTTCGGCTTGCGAAAGTGCAAGTCGGTCGTTAACCCCGATGGATTCTGCGATGTCATCCGACATGTAAGCTTCAACCACTTCTCCATCATTGCGGAAAATGCCAACTACGTCTGTGAGATAATACTCTCCCTGAGCGTTCTGGTTCGTCACTTTTTCCAAGGCAGCGAACAATTTTGCATTATCGAAACAGTATGTGCCTGTGTTAATCTCATTCACAGCATCTTCCTGCTCTGTGCAATCCTTTTGTTCCACAATCCGTTGTACAGATCCATCTTCTCCGCGAATGACGCGGCCATAACCTTTGGGATTGTCCAACTGAGCCGTAAGAACTGTGGCTGCTGCTCCGCTGCTCTCATGCAGCTTCATCAGACCTTCCAACGTCTCACTGGTCACAAGTGGTGTATCTCCGCAGACCACAATCGTAGAGCCAGTTTCACCGCCAAGCAAGGATTTAACCTGCTTCACTGCATGACCTGTACCCAGTTGTTCCGCCTGAAGTGCATACTCCGCTCTGGAACCCAAAAATGACTGCACCGCTTCGGCACCATGACCGACTACAACTACACTGCGTTCAACGCCTGCGCTGAGTGCTGCATCCAGCACATGTCCAACCATAGGTTTACCGCATACGGGATGCAGTACTTTGTACAATTTTGATTTCATTCGTTTTCCTTGCCCTGCGGCAAGAACGATTGCCATTCGTTTCAAAATTAACGACCTCCTGTTCTGAAAATCCCATTGAAATGCATTGCTGATCTATATCCAATGAGTATCGTTCAGCCGGCTTCAAGCCGGTCCTGTTCATCGCCTGCTGTCTCTGTAATCACACGTAACAACGCGGACACCAACGAATCGTGACCTATATGTATACGCCGTGTACCTGCGAGCTTAACCGAATCCCAATGATTCCTAAGATGCCGCCCTGCCACCAAGCGCACGATGCGCTTTTTGTTCTCTGCTAATAAACTCAATACTGAATATATCTTATTCCGGTCAAAAAGAAAAGAGAGCCATAAGACATGGCTCTCTTTTCCTTCGAACCCCAATAATGTTCTCAGGCACCTTCTTCAATGACTTCTTCCTCAGTTGCCGCACGATCGTATTCAGTCAAAACTGCTGCCTGAATCTTCTCACGCGTACCGGAAGAGATCGGGTGGGCGATATCACGGAACTCTCCATCAGGAGTACGTTTGCTCGGCATAGCAACAAACATTCCGTTGTTACCATCAATGACACGAATGTCATGAACGACGAATTCGTTATCGATGGTAATGGATGCGATAGCCTTCATTCTCCCCTCCGAGTTAACACGGCGGAGTCTGACATCCGTAATTTGCATGTGTGTGTTCACCACCTTTTTCCATCAGAACTTGGTGTATAATTCCACACAGCATATACGAACTCCTTCTTTTTATAACCACAAAAATTTCCTAATTTCAGGAATTTTTTTATTTAATACACAATTCGACAACGTTAGTGCCAGGTCGATGGAAAAGACCTTTTAACGACATAACATTCGTCATCTTTCTACAGGTCAAAATAGTTGCCAGGCTTGACGGAAATCTGTCTGCTCTTGGCATCAACCGCTGTCAGTTTCGCCAGAGATACGTAATCTGTTAACAGGCGTTCTTCTGAATCCACAGAACCAGATTCCACCAGTACCCCTACCCCGGCTACTGTAGCATTAAACTCGGCCAAAAGATCGATCATTCCTTGCACCGTACCCCCGGCCTTCATGAAGTCATCCACAATAAGTACTCTGGAATGCTCACGCATCGCCCTACGAGAGAGGGACATGGTATGCAGACTTTTGTGGGACCCGGATACATAATTGATACTTACGGCCGATCCTTCTGTAGCCTGATGGTCCCTGCGTACGAGCACGACAGGCAGGTTGAGCTGGGCTCCGGTCGCATAAGCCAATGGAATTCCTTTGGTTTCTACCGTCATAACCACATCAATATTCATATTGCCAAAGGCCGTTGCAAAAATCTTGCCGGCTTCATTCATCAATGCGGGCTGACCAAGCAAGTCGGACATATACAGGTATTCTCCAGGCAAGATCCGATCAGGTTGCGCGAGCTGGGTCGAGAGCCGCTCCGCAAATGCCAGTGCCAGTTCTCGGGATACCTTCGGAATCCATCTTACTCCCCCGGCTGCTCCAGCCAGTGTATGCAGTTCTCCTGACCCACCTTCTTCGAACACTTCTTTGATAATCGCCAAATCTTCACTAATTGAAGACTTTGCGGCACCATAACGTTCGGCAAATGTGGTCAACGGAATAACCGTATGCGGTCTGGACAATAAGTATTGCGTCATTTCAACCAGCCTTGCGCTTCGTTTTAACTTCTTCACAGAGATCCATCCTCACGATCACGGAAACATCCAAATCCGAATAATTATTTAAGAATATAACACCTTTATACGTGTTTGTACATTATAAAAGCGAATTTTACGTTAACATACGTACAGCATACACTTCTTTACAGAACCCACGCAGACCATTGTATATCCGGGCAACCTTGGATTCTTTGGAAACCAGACCAAATACCGTTGGACCGCTACCAGACATTAACACGCCGTCTGCACCCAATCGAATCATGGCATCCTTCAGATGCTGAACTTCCGGATACAGCTTCAACGTCACATCTTCAAGCACATTGCCCATCTGGTCACAGACTTCCGTAAATGATTGATTGCGTATAGCCTGCTCCATTTTAGCTGCACTCGGATGACGAACAATCTTGTCACTGCGGAACCTTCCGTACACATCGGCTGTAGACACATTAATCGGAGGCTTGGCCAGAATTACCCAGCACTGCGGCGGATTAGGAATGGGAGTTAACTTCTCACCACGGCCTGTAGCGAGTGCAGTCCCTCCTGTGATACAGAATGGAACATCCGACCCAAGTTCAGCCCCAAGCTCCTGAAGTTCGTGATCCGGTATATTCAACCGCCACAGACGGTTCAATCCACGCAGCGCTGCTGCCGCATCACTGCTGCCGCCGGCAAGTCCGGCTGCAACTGGAATCTTTTTATCCAGATGAATATGGACACCCGTACGCACGTTATATCGTTCCTTAATGAGTCTGGCTGCCTGGAAAGCCAGATTCTTCTCGTCGAGCGGGATATAACCCGCCTGACTGGAGATGAAAATAGTATCTCGCGGCAGCTCCGACATTTCCAGCCGATCAGCCAGATCGACCATGGTCATGATCATTTCAACTTCATGGAATCCATCGCTTCTTTTATGTAAAACGTCCAGCATCAAATTAATTTTAGCAGGCGCTTTTTCGTAAATTTTCAAGGCGTTCACCCGTCCTCACCTTTTCCCTAAGACAACTTAACATATTATATCAAAATGGGGCTGTCAAGTCATTTGTATTCCGCATCTAAGGGGAAAAAGCGGGGTTATTCCTGACGGATTTCCCCGCTTTTCAGTCTGCTTGAAACGGATTAAGATTTGCGCGCAGCCTGTTCAGCAAGTTGAATTGCACGTTTTACCATGTTTCCTGCATCCTTGGCTTTAATTCCGCCCCAACCTTCCTGTTGCACCGTATCATAGAAGCCCAGATCTTTCGCGAGCTCATTCTTCAGATCCTCTGACATGACACTTCTTCTTCTGCGACTCATGAACCATCCTCCTCCAAAGTATCCTTCATAATGTGATGAGTTCGTTGTTCGTTCACGTTTTGGACATTTTGTCACCAGGCCATATTCAGTTTCCTGCATTGCTTAAGAAACTGTCCCTTCACCTGTCCATATAGTATGCCGCGACCGTTCCTCGCTCATTCCTGAGTATGTATGGGTTACGTTAGAGGGAGAATTGGTGTTTAAAGAAAACAAAAAAGCGATCCGCCTTGTGGGGCGAATCGCCTGTAAATCGATACTTACGTCTCCATATAGGAGCTATGCGTCTGGCTGCCCGGGTCATAAACCATGACTTCCACCGATTCCGTAAGTATATCCGCATAACTATAAGATACTCGCTTGAAGGTTTCTTGCTCCTCATCAAGCTTAACAATAAAAACAGAAGGGTACGTTTCTTCCAATACACCCGTACGCTCAATGGTCTTACGGCGGCCACCATTAGCCCGCAACATAATTTTCTGACCAATATGTGCATCGAGATTGCGTTTGATATCCAACAGCGTGTTTTTAGCCATTGTCGACGACCACCTCTTTTCTTGTCCATTATACCGGATTTTACAGTCATTGTCAAATCAAAACTAATTATTATATCAGCATCAAAAAGTTGTTGTCAATGAATTTTTTTTCAAACAAAAAAAGCCCCAAATTGGGACTTTAAATGGCCTACATCAGACTGCCGACGGGTTCACTTTTAGCGTAGATAAATCATTCAGCCCAGGCAGACCTACCCGGTAACTCCCCCGTGTCTCGACACCACCCACACCCTGGCTACCACTGATGGTATTGTGCAGAACATCACTCATGTTGACCGTATCGCGCACAGAGGTAAAGGAGGCCTTGGCTGCCACATAGACCGGATCAAGTGCATGAATGAGAATTCTGCCTGGGGAACTGGCAAAGTTCGCTCCAGCGCGCAGCAGTGCCTCAAAATGGGACTGACAGGCCCCTGCAACAATAGTGAGGGCGTCCAGATGGCGTTCATATTGTCTGGCCACCTGAATAGCCGACACAAAATTTTGCGAGTTCTTGTAGCTACCAAGACTATATAAGTCATAGGGCTGACGTGTCTTTAACACCCCATCATGACCCGTAATAACTACGATATCCGGACGTACTTTGGGTAATAAGCGGTATAAGGTATCTGCCATTGCCGATTCATGGACATACTGTCCCTCTGCGGGCACACGAAGTTGCTCATAGAGATCCATACTTTTTTTCAAATAGTTCGGGTCTCCATCCAGATGAAGCACCTTTCCAGGCATTTCAAAATAAGCCGGTTCCTGCTGGGCAGACCAATCCTGTACCAGACCTTCACGATTCCGCTCAGCCTGTTCCATACGATTCTGCTGCAGACGGGACAGGGTCTGATGTGCTTTAATATGCGCCTGTCTGGTCTTGGCGCTTTGTGGTTCGTAGGGAACCTGTATCAAATCGTCCACCGGGGAATCGGCAATCAGCCGGAACTCAGTCCCTTTAATGACCGCAGCATCCAACTGGAGGCCTTCCACCCGAAAAGTCACATCGCCGCCGTATGACTTCCGAACGACCAAGTCTCCGATATTCATCAACGTAATCACCTCTACCCCATCGTATGGGCAAAGACCCGGTTTGGTTCATTCAAATTTTACAGCGCTGCACGTACCCCAGCTTCCCACATTACGGTGCTGAGTGTGGCATACTCTTGCAGACTCAATGTCTCTCCACGCCGGGACGGTTGAATACCTGCCTGCTCCAGCAGAATGTCTGCCTGTTCCCGGTTCTCCTTTGTGAAGAAACGTGCCTTCAAGTTGTTTGAGATTGTTTTTCTCCGCTGAGCAAAAGAAGCCTGTACCACTTCGAAGTAGTGTGCTTCATCCGGAATCTCCACTGGTGGCTGCTCACGCACCTTCAGCTTAATGACAGCTGATTCCACATTAGGTTGCGGAATGAAGACCGTAGGAGGCACAATACACACAAGTTCCGGCATACTGTAGTACTGAACTGCGATGCTTAGACTACCGTAGTCTTTTGATCCTGGTGCAGCAGCCATGCGTTCAGCCACTTCTTTTTGGATCATGACAACAATGCTGTCTACCGGCAGCTTCTCTTCCAGCAGTTTCATCATGATTGGAGTCGTTACATAATAAGGCAGGTTAGCTACGACACTGACTTTGTCCACGGATGCAAAATCCGTATTAAACAACTCAGCCAGATCAAGCTTCAACACATCCCCATGATGAACACGTACATTCGAATAAGGCTGCATCACTTCTCCCAGGATTGGGATCAAGCGCTGGTCAATCTCTACGGCTGTGACGGGACCGGCTACCCGAGCCAGTCGCTCCGTGAGGGCTCCAATACCCGGCCCGATCTCCAGTGCGCCCTTAGACTCGTCCAGATCGGCTGCATTAACGATTTTGTTCAGTATATTTTGATCGATCAGAAAGTTCTGACCCAGACTTTTCTTAAATGAGAATCCGTGTCTTTGAATAATCTCTTTCGTACGCTTGGGCGTTGCAATTTCAATCGTCTCTTCCATGTTCTTCATATGCTCACAATCCTTCACGTTCAATTTGCGCTAATGCTGTAGAGAATTCTTCCCGTGTAATCTGAAATACACTGAGACGTTTGTGGAACTGCTTACCGTTACAATAACCGATGCCCAGCAGATTGCCCATCTCCATACGACGTGCAGCAGCCTGCGGATGCACAATAAGTCCTGCCGCGATCAGGTCCTCCCAATCGATCAGGCTCGGAGCACCTTCGTATGAAGTATGTACGCGCGCCAGAGCATGACGGATCGCCTCTGGTGAGGCATTCTCCACCCCAATGTCCCCTTTGCGCGTTGCATCGGCTTCCGGAATGAAGGCATGTTTGCAGCCAGGCACCTTGTTCGCAATGATTTTACGAATGCGTTCGCCAGCATGATCCGGATCTGTCAGTACAATGACTCCCCGTCTCTCCTGAGCAAGCGCAATCCGCTTCAGAATGCGTTGGTTGATGGCTGATCCACCTGTTTCTATGGTATCGGCTTCCACGGCCCGACGGATAGCTACCGTATCGTCACGGCCTTCCACCACAATGACTTCTTTTATCATGTTCCATTTCTTCCTTTCTAACGCAAAAAGAAGAGGAATATCCTCTTCTCTGCCAAACGGCGGGGGAGACTGAATTCAGACTCCTCCGCCGCATATTCCGCATGAATCATTCATGCAACTATTTTATAGCATTCCCATTTCAAAGTAAAACGATTTTAGTTCGCTTCCGGCTTCACCGGACCGATCACGTAGACCGTCTTGCCTTTCTTACGTCCAAAATTCAGGGCATGCTTCACACTGTCATAATACACATCAATTTTGTTGCCTTTAATGGCACCGCCTGTATCTTCCGCACGACGGAATCCCAGACCTTCGATATATACCCACCAGCCAATTGGAATGACTTTGGGATCAACCGCAATGGTGCGCCCTTCCGTTACACGAGTACCGGAAGCTGTTTTAGTTCCAATGCCAGGCTCTTCGGAAGAGTAGGCAGTCATGGATACATTTTTAAGTACTTTGGAGTATTTAAAAGAAGTCCCGGATACGGTAATCACTTTGCTGCCCGAGGCAGATGTTTTCTTCGAGTTCGTTGTTGTAGCCTTTTTGGTTGTTGACGTTTGAGCCGATACGGTCTGAATCTCAGGTTCTTTCACGACCGGTTTTGCTTTGGTGCCGACAGCGATCACTTTATCTACACGATTATTCGCGACAGATTTGCCGACCATTTTTTTGGAGACCAATTCTCCATCCTGAAATACCTTTTCGATATGCTGTACAATTGTGCCTTCTTTGCCGTTCACAACGACTCGGTTATCCCCTTTGTACAAGCTAGGGTCAGCCGTTTTAATGACTTTGTAAGCGATCGGTTGCTCTACTTCCACTGTACGCTTTGTTACGCGCACTACACGGATCTTCATCTCCGCTTTGATCGCAGTTCCAAGCGCCGGATACACTTTATCATTACTTTCAACTTGAATACCTGATTTTTGAATTGCATCTTCTACCGATGAATCGGTTGTATACAGAGTCTTGGTGTCTCCGTCTGCCGTAATGTTAACTGGAACGGCCCGCTCAATAACGATTCGGTCTCCATCTGTAATCGCCCCATTCATGGACATGGATACCTTATCGTGAGGGCTGACTGTGATCGACTGCTCCTCCAGCATTTCCTGAAGCATTCCTGTACGAGTCTCTACCACCTGAGCTTTGCCATCAATAACCAGTGAAATTTGTTTCCCGGCCTGACCGTAAACGACTAACAAGATCATGATTGTAAGCGCAATTGAGAAAATCGCGATCAATGCCATTTGACGCATGTTCTCATGCTTCCACCGCAACGCGAAAGACTTACTGGATGATCGTGACTCATGGGTCTCTTCTGGTTGGAATGTGCCCACTTCTCCGTCCTCCTTCATAGCCTCGCCGTCTAAAGTAATGCATGATGTCTTTGACGTGACTATACCAAATTTTCTACAGAACACAGATTGGACCAACATAATCCGGTTCTGCACCATGAATCAATCTTCGCAACATGATGTCATCCTCCTGAATACCTACCGTATGATGACAATATTTCTTTTATTCAAAAACAAAAAAGCCAAAGAAAGAGTGTAAGAGGAACTCTTTCGTGGCTTCCGAATGATTCTGAATATCGGAAATTCATGCACGAGGTTGCCTCTCTTTTTCCGCTTGCGAGGTTAGCTGTCGGGTTCGGGCGAAAGAGAGCCGCCCTATCTTGGGTCACCCGCTCATGGCGGACGCCCTTGAATTCACCCCGAGACCCAAAGAAGAAATCAAATACGGCTTCGCAGTTCCCTTCGCTGCTTTTGGGTCAGCGAACGTTGCGCATCGGCCAAATACACCGATGTTTAAGCCCTATTGGTTCCCCCGCTCTCCGATAACGGAGACTCAGCGAGACTGATTCATGAAAGTAATGTTGTTTCATCGGAAAGTGTCCCTTTGTTCATCCCCCGAACATCTGTCCAATTTTCCGCACAACAATTCACTGAAAAGATGATATCCTGTTTTGATGCATGTTGTAAAGCGTTGATCAAGTACGTTTTTCTGAATATTTGGTTAAAATATTGTAATATTCTTGATTTATTTGGATCAAAGGGCAAATTACCTCCGCTTACCTGCCTTTTTCACCTCATTTGCTCGTTTTTTTACCGAATCCCAAATCGTTCCATGGCATTTTTGGTTGTTATTGCAGCAATTTCCTCCACCGAAATGCCTTTAATTTCCGCAGCTGCCTCTGCAACCAGACGTACATGCGCTGTCTCATTTCGCTTCCCACGATAAGGGTGAGGTGTCAAATATGGAGCATCTGTTTCAATGAAAAACCGGTCCATAGGAACCTTCTCCAGCACCTCTTTGGGCTGCTTTGCATTTTTGAATGTGATCGGTCCTCCGAAGGAGAGATGGAAGCCCATATCGAGACAACTTTTTGCTGTTTCCCAACTGCCCGAGAACGAGTGCATCACACCACCAACTTCGCCCGCCTTCTCTTCACGCAAAATTCTTATGATATCCTCATGTGCATCCCGATTATGGATGACAATTGGCATGTTCACTTCACGCGCCAAAGCAATTTGTTGTCGTAATACGCGATGCTGTATCTCTTTTGGTGAAGTATCCCAGTGATAATCCAATCCAATCTCACCGATCGCAACCACTTTTTCATGCTTGCATAAAGATGCAATCCACTCCAAATCGCCCTCCTGCATTGTGATCGCATCTACGGGATGCCACCCAACAGCTGCATATATAAAGTCATACGTTTCGGCGAGTTTCATTGTGGTTGGAATCGTCTCCCGGTTAAAGCCAATGTTGATCATGCGACCAACTCCTGCATCCACAGCACGCTGAATCATGTCCTCGCGGTCCTCGTCGAATTGTGGTGCATCCAGATGTGTATGTGTGTCGAACAGCATCATGTCTGTATCTCCCTTCATGTCGAAATAACGACTATCTTCTTTTTCAAAATCCAATTTGTAAAATTCAATAATTCAATGACTCATACATAAAACATTTTGGGTATCTGTGTATTACATCATTACGTTTGTTTCTTCACAACTACAATATATAGAAGATATACGGATATTCTGATCTATATATTGCTAATTGTGCTCATTCTGCCTGCTTGCATTTACAAAATTATGTCGATCTACATATACTCCCCATTAAAGCAGATTACTGTATCATGGAAAATAGCTCTTTTAGAAAGTGTTTTGATATCGAAATTCTTCATCGGATTATACCCACACGATTACAAGAAATAGGGGCGTATATGTGACGGTAATTCGTGAATAATCGCATCCACCTTGTTTTGCGGGTAATACAAATGATGTTTCCCTCGGTGAAGCCCACTGATGGAACGGACAATGTCAGATACTTCTGACAACTCACGTAAATTGTCCTGTCGATCCAGAAGAAGGATCTGCTTATCTGTGGATTCATCCGGACGAAACACATCATACGGATTATCCGAAGGAAAATCAATTTCAAGATCATATTCGGGATCGAGGCCAGCCTGTACAAAAGCTTCCCGAATCTCTTCCATCATTGTCAAGTCGACCTGTTCAAGCTCTACATACTTATATAACTTGCGATCCATAAAACGTTCGCATAACTCACTCAGAACAGTATCGTCCTCCTTGCGCCACTGCGTAAATGCCGTCTGAATTAATGCTTCATCCAACTGCAAATATTCATCCACGGATAATTCTCCTTCAAATAATTGAGGGAGTGGATCAATCATGAAGCGGAATTGAAAACCATGTTGTAGGAGTGTTTTCGCTCGCTTGAATATTTGCCGCAATATAATTTCAGAACTACGAGTTACCGGATGGAAGTAAATCTGCCAATACATCTGATACCGAGACATTAGGTAATCCTCCACAGCATGCATGCCTGACTCCTTGACTACAATCCGCCCATGATAAGGACGCAGCATCCGAAGGATACGATCAAGGTCAATCGTGCCGTAATTTACACCTGTAAAATAGGCATCCCTAAGCAAATAATCCATTCGGTCTGCATCAAGCGGACTGGTCACCAAGTTCACCACAATCGGCTTTTCATACGTTTTTTGAATGACAGACGCTACTTTCTCAGGAAAATCAGGAGCATACCGTCTTAAGATCGCCCCTACTTCGGTATCACCTGTAATAATGCGACAAGTCCAATCTTCGTGATTCATGTCAAAAGCTTCCTCGATGGAGTGAGAGAATGGCCCATGCCCGAGATCATGAAGCAGAGCTGCACACAGAGCTACAATCTTTTCTTCCTTCGGCCAATCCGAATAATGACTTCTTTCAAATTGAGAGATGATCTTGCGTGTGATCTCATAAACACCTAGTGAATGTGAGAACCGACTATGCTCTGCTCCGTGAAAGGTAAGGTAAGAAGTACCCAGTTGACGAATCCGGCGTAAACGCTGAAATTCCGGGGTGTTAATTAACTGCCATATAACCGGATCTTGCACGTGGATATAATTATGTACCGGATCTTTGAATACTTTCTCTTCCGTTAAACGTTGTTCCATGTCGACTCACTCCTTTAATTTCTTTTATATTAACGCTTTGAGCTCGGAGATTCATCTAAGATTCGACACCATATGACGAACTTTGTCGAATGAAGTAGTTTTGTCGTTTTCCAAATCGACAAAGCTGACATTGAGGTTTAAATGCGAAAAATGGCTTCCAATCCCTTACCACCATTAACCTTGTGAAAAACAGCCTTAATTTTAAGCTAATTTTAAGGTTGACTGATTTGGGAATCGTTGGTATGATGAGTATCATAAAACATAAAATAATGTCGAATAATGACAAAGATAGTTAGCTGAGAGGAGCACTGATTATAATGATGAAATCAACAGGTATTGTAAGAAAAGTGGACGAACTGGGACGGGTAGTTATTCCAATTGAATTGCGCCGTACGCTCGGTATTGGTGAAAAAGATGCTCTGGAAATCTACGTTGACGGCGAGCGCATCATGTTGAAAAAATACGAGCCTGCTTGTATCTTCTGTGGTAATGCAGAGAATGTTACTTACTTCAAAGGTAAAATTGTTTGTAACGAATGTATTTCCGAAATCCCTGCACCTGTGACAAAATAAGAAAAACCAGGTATACTGGACTTATCTAAATTGTTATTTATAACCTTTTTAATATTCCTTAATGACCTTCCCGGTGTGAACCCCACCGCGGAAGGTATTTTTTTGCCATGTTATGGGTTCCATTACCCAAAATGATTCGGTCACACGCGAACTGGGAGAGAACGATGAAATATGTTCGGAATTTTTTTTCAGCCACTCTGCTCTTTTTAATATTCCACTAAGGTTGGATATAAGCTTCTTTTCAGGTTATGTTCCCCACAACAGAAGATATTTGGTTAGATTATTACTCGATTAATGCATTATATACATCCCGCTTCGCCAGACCACGATCGGTAGCCGTTTTTTTCATTGCATCTTTGCGGTTATGTCCTTCACCCTCATAATGGCTGACATGATCCGCGAGTGACATGAGCTGCCACCATGCTTCGCGCTCAGCCTTACGCTCCTCTTCCTTAATGCCTTCTACCAGCAAGCAGTACTCGCCAAGAGGCGGATGTTCTTCAAGCCAGTCTATGCATTCCCTCACAGTGCCCCTTGCGAATTCCTCATGACGCTTGGTTAGTTCACGAGCCAGGACAATCGAGCGATCACCCAGAATTTCTTCGAGGTGGACTAATGTTTTCCGAATACGGTGAGGCGATTCATAAAATAACAAAGTCCCGTTGGATTCGTCAAAAGCCTCCAGCACTTTTCGCATGTCCTTTTTCTCCCGCGGCAAAAAACCGCCGAATGTAAAACGCTCCGTCGGTAATCCGGACACGATCAGAGCAGACAACGCAGCATTGGGCCCCGGGATGGGAATGACCGTTACTCCGGCTTCCAATGCAAGCTGTACAAGGTCAGAACCAGGGTCCGAAATGGCTGGCAAACCGGCATCGCTGACGAGTGCCAAATTTTTTCCTTCTATTATATAGCGTATCAGTTCAGGTCCACTCGCCCCCTTATTATGCTCATGATAACTAAACAGCATCGAAGGTGTAATTTCAAAATGGGTAAGCAGCTTTCGGGTCTGGCGTGTATCTTCTGCTGCAATGATGTCACAACTCTGCAATGTCTTGATGGCACGGAAGGTCATATCCTCCAGATTACCAATGGGTGTTCCAACCAGATAGAGCTTGCCTGATCCTTCAAGCTGCTCCGCATAGCTTTTTTGAATATGCAAAGTCATCTAAAGCCCTCCTTTCGTAGTACGCTCAGCATGTTGCTGACCATAGTAAATATCCATAATCTCTTCGCAGTATTTCCCCTCTTCATTGTAGACAATGAGTGGAGGAAGCATCCTAACTTCCGGTTTACCATCTTTCATTCCTTCAATTAACACCATGTTGGCTTCCAAATGAGCACGGGGATGTACCATCCGAATCCGTTTTGGTTCCAGCTTATATTCGCGCATGAGTGAGATAATCTCTGCAAGGCGCTGTGGACGATGAACCATCGATACTTTGCCGCCATTACGTACAAGTCGACTGCAAGCTTGTATCACTTCTTCCAGGGTACAACCGATCTCATGACGTGCCATTGCCTGATGTGTGTTCATCTTGAGATCACTGCCATTCAGAGGCATGTATGGAGGATTAACCGTTATTGCATCGTATACAGCATGTCCTGTTTCTTTCACGAGTTCTCGCAAATCACCTTCACGAATCATAATCGACTCATCCAATGCATTTAATTGCACACTGCGACGCGCCATATCAGCCAAACGTGGCTGAATCTCGATCCCTTCCAGACTAGCCTGTGTACGCGTTGTAAGCAAAATGGGAACCACCCCGTTACCCGTACACAGATCAAGTATACGACCCCGTTTAGGTACGGAAGCAAACCGGGCTAATAATACGGCATCCATCGAAAAACTAAACACTTCATCACTTTGAATGATTCTCAGATCATGAGAGAGCAGATCATCAATCCGCTCTGACTCATGTAACACAACTTCATTTGCTTTCATATGTTACGCTCATCCTCCGGTACTCTATATCTCATGTTCGTTTAGTTTAGGTTTATAACCTTGAAAAAAAACCGTAGGGAATCCCTACGGTCACTTCATTTATTCAAAAAAGACAGGCAGAACAGACAATCGCCTTCCGTACGCAAATGTCCATAATAGACGTTGCAGATATGGAAGCCTTCGTGATACAACCGAGCCAGATTATCATACCCTTCACCCACAACATCCTCGCCTGTAGCCGGACCTGCTGGTCTTGCTACAGGAGCGAGTGCTGAGGAGATCGGCAGATCTGCCGGAGCCTCACGTTTGAGCAGTTTGCGTAACTGCTCATTCTCGATGGTAAGCCGCTGATTATCCTCAAGCAGCTCCTTCACAATCATTTTTAACTCTCCTAAATCACCGTGCAACTGACCCAGTTGGGTTTCCATTTCATGAATGTGCGTAAACAGATTTTTCTTTTCCAAGTTTCCACCCCGAAGCAACCTTTATGGTTTACTTGATAACGACGTCATCCAGCGGAAGTTCTTTGACTTTACTGATGTCGAACAGTTGAACATGGACTGTGCGGCTACCGGCATTAATTCCGACAACTTTTCCTTCACCCAATGAGGTGACGACCAATTTGCCTACAGCTGGCAGTTCTTCTCTCACACTTTCATAGTTATCATGCTCAAATTTCAGACAGCACATGAGTCTTCCGCACAACCCTGAAATTTTCGTCGGATTCAGTGACAGGCTCTGATCTTTAGCCATCTTGATTGATACCGGCTCAAAGTCTCCCAGCCAGGAAGAACAACACAACACACGGCCGCAAGGTCCGATTCCGCCAAGCATCTTCGCTTCATCACGTACACCAATCTGTCTCAGCTCGATTCGTGTCCGGAATATGCTTGCCAGATCCTTGACCAGCTCCCGGAAATCAACTCTTCCTTCAGCTGTAAAATAAAATATAATTTTATTGCGATCAAACGTAAATTCCACATCGACCAGCTTCATTTTGAGGCCATGGTCTTTGATTTTATTTAAACAAGTACCGAATGCTTCCTTCGCTGCACGCTTGTTCTCATCAACCACACGGGCATCTGTATCGCCCGCAACGCGGATGACTTTCTTCAGCGGCAACACCACATCGGACTCGCCCACTTCCTTCTTACCTACGACAACCTTACCGTACTCTACCCCCCGCGCTGTCTCCACGATAACGCAGTTTTCTTTCTCAATGGGAAGGTCCAGGGGATCGAAGTAATAAATTTTGCCCGCTTTTTTGAAACGGACACCCACTACACTGTACAAAAAATTAACCCCCTTGTAAGCCAACCCCACTTCGTCTGAAGCCCCGTCTTCTTAGGGAACCGGCCGAAGTTATAACCGTTTGCATATGATTGGAGCTAACTTTGCCCTCTCCCAGTCTTATGCCAAACCGATCAAAAATTGCTCCAGACAAAGCTGGCCATTGACGTTGAAACGCAATTTTTTTCTGCATGCTGCGGCCATATCCATATAGGAGACCCACTGCTCTGTGCTGCGGGTATGTGCCAACTGAGATAACATGTCTAACTGATCTATAAAAACGATATGTTCATGCCTATCGTACTGAACATACAGCATGTCCCTAAACCATAGATGGAACAAACTAAGCAGCATGTCCAGGTGTTCAGAGAGTCCGGTTTTAAAAAGCTTCTGCTGTGCAGAGATCAATGATGTACTTCCTCTACCCAGGGACTCCTTCCCTAATTGTAACATTACGTTTCTAATTTCTGCAAACCAATTCTGCTGGAGAATTTCTCTACATGCTTCCAATCCTGACGCTAAATGGACGGCAGAGCGAGCCAGATTGGCAGGGTGCCCTTCCTCAATTAGTGATTGCAGCATCTCTTCCGGATTCAGTGCGCTGAACGGTACCAATTGGGAGCGTGAGCGGATCGTTGGCAACATGGCCTGTCCATTATCTGTAATCAGGATGCCGACTGCTGGTACCTGAGGTTCCTCCAGAAATTTGAGCAAACTGTTTGCTGCCTGCACCGTCATTTTCTCGGCTTGTTCTATAATATATACTTTGGGATGTCCTGCCTCGGATCGGTATGAAAAAATACGCTGAAGATCCCGGATTTGATCTATTTTAATGTTGTTTCCATCTGGCGCAAGCATGGTTAGATCCGGATGGTTACCATGATCCACCTTACGACATTCAAGACACTGTCCACAAGCGTCATCTTCAAGCTCTGTACAGAATATTGCCTTGGCAAAGGTGATTGCCGTCTTTCGTTGCCCGCTACCAGCTGGACCGCTAAACAAATACGCATGGCTTATTGCCTTACGTCTCAAACTGCTTTGTAACATTTGCTTGGCCGCTTGTTGACCCATAATTTGTTGAAAGGACATACTTCCTCCTCAGAAGCTTAAATTAATAAGCATCCCCCGAATTTCGCCTACTTGTTGTAATAGAGAGATTTTTCCTTCTTCTGTATCCAGCAATTCATCAGCCATGGATAACAGAGCGGAGTCAATTTCATCAATCAGCTTATACCGCTTACCTCTGCCACGACGATCCCAACCCCTTGTCTCTTTCATGGATACACCGCGACGAACGGTCTCTTCCAGGAACCTTTTAACAAGTTGCTTATACGCCTTCAGTTCACGAATCGTCATGGAACGTGCCAAGCGATCTCCCTGAAGCTGGATTTCACTAAACCGGCGATTCAGTTCAGCTTGTGAGGCCCGTTCCCCCTGGTGATTCATCATATCAGAGAAATTTTTGGATTGAACCGGTTTGGAACCTGAATCAGTAGAACTGATCCCGCTCTGAATCGGTCTGAATCCAGGATTGATTTTCATGGATACGCCCGCTTTCTATCATAGTTAGCCAATCGCCCATCAGCACAGTGCGCGTTGCGCCTGTGCGTGAGAATGAGGCTTTTATATATGCTGATCACACTCTATATATAATGGTAGATACACATCACCATCAAGGACTTGTTCTTTGTAGTCAACCTCTTTCCGAAAGGAACCATTCCCAGCTGGGAAATGCTCATCCGGAAAGAGTATGCTGATTCTTCTCGTCAAGAAAGGCGTTCCGTAAGTGGCACGCACGAACTCTGTTAACTCTTCTTGCATCCATCGTTTCCAACATGCTATCGATCATGAAGGACCCTCATGGGATCCATGCAATAGGTTTAATTAGAAATGTTCGAAGCGATCTACCGGGAGAACAAATACAGTAGCTCCGCCTACTTGAACTTCAACAGGTAGCGGCAGGTAAGAGTCGGTTGTTCCACTCATCGGTGTGACCGGAGTCACGAGCTGTTCACGAACCTTACAGCTGCTGCGAATGACGTTCATTACGGATTCGACTTGACCATCATCGACACCGATCATAAACGTCGTGTTGCCTGCCTTCAAAAATCCGCCCGTACTGGCAAGCTTCGTCGCCCGAAAGTTTGCTTTGACCAATGCGCTGGATAATCGGTTGCTGTCTTTATCCTGTATAATCGCAACAATCAGTTTCATCCTGCATAACCTCCTTTAGAATAAGCACCTTTATCAAATGCCCTGTCTATATATTAGACAATTACTCGTCAAAATCCTTCAAAATCCCTGTCTCCAGCGACAAAATCATTGCTGCCAAGACATCCTCCTGCTTCATGGAAGCATCGATAACTCTGATTCGTTCCGGGAACTGCTCTTTTAATAGGAAGTAACCCTCTCGCACTTTACGGTGAAACTCCAGATTTTCCAGATCCAGACGGTTCACTTCGCGGCCATCATGAGCATCGATCCGGGCAAGCCCCACTTCAGGCTCAATGTCCAGATATAAGGTCACATCCGGCATGAGATCACCAATTGCAAAACGGTTAATGGCCCATACATTCTCTATCCCGAGTTCACGGGCGTAGCCTTGATAGACCAGACTGCTATCGACAAATCGGTCACAGATGACTGCTTTTCCAGCTCTCAGCGCAGGCTCTACTTTCTCCGCCAGATGCTGGCTGCGTGCAGCTGCATACAATAGCGCTTCGGTTCGAGCATCCATTGCCGTATGAAGAGGGTCCAGAATAATTGAACGTATTTTCTCCGCAATCTCAATTCCACCAGGCTCTCGCGTAACTACGTAAGGTATACCCCGTTCTTCAAAATAAGAACCTATTCTACCGATCATCGTTGTTTTACCGGAACCCTCTCCCCCTTCCAGCGTAATGAATTTACCTCTGCCCTGCATATGCTTCCCTGCTTTCTATGTCGATAATTGCATGTATTGCTGCTGTAATTGAATATGCTTAGACCCTCTTGCTACAAGATATGATATCCCCTGCCCAGAGGTGTATAGCTACAGCTATATCGGTACGTATTAATAACACCAAGATCATACAAGCTTGTTTCTTTCTATCATACTATAGGTCAGCAGTTACTCCAACATGAACAACAAAGTAAAGCGTTCAACCGTAGATAATCCATACCCATAATGGAAGCATAATTGATCCGGCAATAGCACTGACAATCATGGAAACTGAACTGAGGGCTACCGCATTCTCTCCATATTCAAAAGACCTTGCCATGCCGAGGGCATGAGATGCTGAACCCAGTCCAATTCCATAGGCATGTTTACTGCGGACCTTGGCCCATTTCAAGAGCATCGGCCCTAATAATATCCCTGAGAATCCTGCAATCATCACAAACAGCGATGTGAATGAGGCATTCCCCCCAACCTGATTAGCGAGTTGAATAGCCACAGGAGTTGTCACTGATTTTGGCAATAAAGCGATGACCATCTCTTGAGGATAGCCAAGCAGAATGGCGATCAACGCCCCCGTGGAGACACCTGTAATACTGCCTCCGATTGTTCCACCCACAATTGGAATGATATTTTGCTTCAGCACATGCAGATGTCTGGACAAGGGAAAAGCGAGCGATACAACTGCTGGACCCAAGAGCTCCTGTATCCATTTGCCACCCAGCATGTACGTATCCAGCTTTATACCGGAGATTACCAAGATCAGGATCAGTATGGCAGTCGTTGTGAGTACAGGCATAAGGATCGGCCATTTCAGCCTTTTGTATAGACGAGTAGCTGGAATATATACAGCGATGGTTAGCGCGATCATTCCAATTCCGAGGATGAATGCTGACAAGTAATCGCCTCCTTTTTGCCTGAATGAGACGATCTCCATGTCATGAGCCACTCACTTAATTTGGCAGATATCAGACATGTGATTAATGTGCTAACGATCAAACCAAGTACCAATAACAATGTGTTGGCTCTAAAAAAATCAAAATGATTAATAATGCCCACAGTTGGCGGGATGAACAACAATTGCAGATGAGATTGAAGCCACGTCGACCCTTCTTCTCCCCAGCTCATTTTGATCCATCCCAGTTGAATGGTGACAAACAATACCAGCATGCCCACAATACTGCCTGTTAACGGCAGATGTAATAGAGCTTGAATCAAGTTGCCAATCCAATAAAAACCGTACATCAACAAAACTTGCAGGACTATTCCTGTATATTTTTTTAGCGGAATACCCAAAGTGTTCCCTTCTTTCTTATGTCTATCTCTATAAGTTGAACTAAAGCGTGTCTTCAAACTGAATGTGTCTGGAGCAGGGCACGGAGCGGGAGCGCTAACGATCCTGTGACGTCTTATTCAGTGATTTGAAGCGCCCGCAGCAATCTAAGGAATCTGAAACACGTTATATTGGAATAACTAGCCGTTTACAGCGTGTTTGGTAGGTCAATTTGGTTAATAACGTGTCTCAGGTTCCTTACAAAATAAAAGGAGTACTCGAAGGCTAAATAAGACGTCCTCGGTTTCTTAGAAAATCGTCTGGACAATTCGCCAGGGTCAGCAATCCTTGACTTCAAAATGTTGGACCCTGACATCCTTCAACGTTATTGCATGCCTGAGTTTGAAGACACGACCTAGCAACTAGATTAATGACCAAGAGACCCTCACATGTGTAGGGTCCGGTATCGCTATCCGTATTGGTCATATAGACTACCTATTGGTGAATGAAACTCAGCTTTTCATTTGTTCTTCAATCCTTCATGACCCTCAATGACTGTAGAGATGCATCGGATACCCCATGAAACTTTGCTCCTTCATCCCGCAGAAGTTGTATACGTTCCACCATTAATGTACTAATACGTTCACCCGGATATACAAGCGGAATCCCTGGAGGGTATGGAATAACCATCTCGGCTGATCGACAACCCGCGCTTTCTTCTATCGGGACATTGATCGTATCCGTCTCCACAATCGGTTGCAGTGTAAAGGGGATCGGTTCCGAGTAGCGAGTTTTTTCTTGTAAATTGTTCCACGTGGAAATATAATGCGCCGAACCTTTCGCAAGCTGATGAGATGACTCTGCATTAGATTGGACCTGCTCATGCCCATTGGCAGAGCTGATATGGTGTAAAGCCTGCAACAGGTGCTGAGCATCTTGCACCGTTGAGCCCAGGCTGAAGAGCAAGACGACGTACCGTTCGTCGCTCATCTCAGGCACACAGCCGCACGCTTCCAGCTGCTGCTGTAGCCCATAACCGCTCAGCACCCCTGCGCCGTCATAGATGACGGCCTTGAATGGGTCCTGAGCGGTATACCCCGCGGCAGATGGCATCGCCGCCGCGGTCAGACCCTCCCGTGTCTGCTGCGCAGCGGACACGGACATGCCAGCCGGCTTCGCTGTTCCGGCTGGCGGTTCTGGCTGCAGCGGCTGTGCAGGCTGCAGCAACTGAAAGCGCGGCAGCTCTGCGAGGCCGCGCTTAAAGGCGTCCACGGCGGCGAGCCCCGCCGTGAAGGTGTTCGCGCCCTGCACGTGCAGCAGCCGGCGCGCCAGATCAAGCGAAGCCATCACCGGGTATGATGGGCTTGAGCTTTGCACCATGGCCAGACGCTGCCTTAACAGGGACCGGTTTAACCGCGGTCCCTGAATGTGCAGTATGGCACCCATGGTGAAGGCCGTCAGCATCTTATGTGTCGACTGCACTACACCGTCTGCTCCGCACGACAGTGCAGAGACAGGCAGCTCCGGATGCTGCCCATAATGCGCGCCATGCGCTTCATCCACGAGCAATGGCATGCCAGCGGCGTGGCATACCTCGGCTATGGGCGTCAGATCAGCGCCCATGCCGTAATAATTGGGCAAAGTGACCAATACGCCCTTTGCCTCAGGATAGGACTGGACAGCAGCCTGAACCGTCTCCACCGACGGCATGACCGCAAGTCCAGACGCAGGATCGACCCACGGCTCCAGAAATACAGCTCTTGCGCCTGCCAGCATTAACCCGTGAATAACGGATTTGTGCACATTCCGTTGCACCAGCACAATACTGTTTGGCTCATCACACACAGTTAGCAATAGAGACAAATTACCTGCTGTACTTCCTCCCACAAGGAAGAAACTCTCCTCCGCTCCAAAACAATCTGCCGCAAGCTCCTGTGCTTCCTGGATTACACCTTCCGGATGGTGCAAATCATCGGTGCCCGTAATCTCCGTAACATCCATCTCCATCATCTCCAGAAATGAACGCATCGGTACCAGTTCTAATTCCGAGTGAGCCCCTTCAACGCTGAGTCGTTCCACGCTCTCCAGATCAGCCCCATGTTCACCCACCGAACTGAAACGCTCTACCTTCTGGTTAACATTCTTTTCTCCATCATTCTGGATCTCTCTGTTATGCGGGTTTTCCTCATTAACGATATCCTTAGCTGGAGATTGCCCTGCTTCTGCTTGTTCCAGCAAATGTCGGTAAGCTTGTCCATTCTTATGCCCAGGCACATGAAAAGAACGCTGCTTCGAATCACGATACGCAAGCAACGCTTCATATAAAGGGGCACTACTTGATTTATTTTTATATTCCATGAAATAACCATCCTGTACATATATTATGTGCGCCCGATGCGTTCCAAAATGCATCCTAATCTAAGCAACGCCCTTCTTCCCCATCTTCACACGCGTTACTGCAAATTTCCTATATCATTATATCAGCATACGCCTTCCCAAGATGGCAAACAAGACAATCTCTCCTCTTAAAAACAGAAAAAGGCCCATTGGGCCTCTATACACATCAGCATCGTTACAATGTGATGTTTCGCTTCTACTTCTATTAGCAAAATTTATTATGCGTTTTTTTGTACCCAAATTTGCTTCATTTGATGAATAAAATAATTGTACTTGGCATCCTGCGCGTCGGTATGAACCATTTCTGCTTCACAAGTGTCACATATGAATTCAGATACAATAAAAATGCCTTCTCTTTTTCTTTGCTCGCAGATAATACATGTGTGTTCGGCATGTTCTTCCATGAACCATCCCACCTTGTTTTACGTTTACTATCAGTATTGCACAGTTTCTATTATTTTAAACATTTTCATAGTGCTTTCTTTCTATAAAATATATATATTCGCCCACCCCCTTTTGGGTGTCTGTACCGAAAAATACATTCATTCTCCCTACAAGAACATCACCTGCTTATGTATATACAGTAATCCTACAAGCCATTGCATTTACCTCTACATCACGTATCCCTTGGCCTGACTCAAACTTATATTCAATTTCCTTAAAAAAACTTGGAATCCCAGCCGATATATAATACATGATAACGATATCAAAGCCTGACAGTCCATGTATTCGGGAGTATACTAAGATAAGCTCCGTCGAATCTCAATATCTTGTACAATCGTCATGGCGTGAGATACAAGGTTCATATATACATACATGTATGATTCATTCCCTTTTACTCGTGTAAGAAAAACGAATACCTAACCACACAAACGTGAATCCGAAGGAGGATATATAATTGTATGATCGCCGAACCGGAGAATAAAGCAACATTTTATCAATACCGGCTTCTGAAAAAAAAGGCTATTGCCCGCAGTGTCATTTACAGCTATCTGTGTCTGCCGGTCATCATGCTCTTATTCAATCTACTCGCATTCTCCTGGACTGGCCTCTTCTTTTTTGTACTGGCAGGTCCAATCACCATCTGGATTCATTATGTCATCGCCAGAACGATATTACTTCTGGTCCGTACCTCTTACGCCAAACGCTGGCGCTGGAATATGCGTATGCCCTGGTTAGGTTATATCCCTGATCAGCATTTTAGCTTCCGTATGTTTGTCCGGGTACACCTTAACATGAGCTGGATTGGATTATGTATCATTACAGTATGTTTGATATGGTCGCCATTGTCCTTCACCCTCTCGCTGATCTTCTGGCATTTGTGGTTGCTGGGTCCTCGCTTGTATGTTGTAATGGTTCTCTCCCGTGAGCGCAAAGATGGACTCATCAAATTGAATGAACAAGATGTCTCATATTATCTGCAATAACACTCCCTCATTTATGCAATACTCAATGTACCTTACTTACTTGTAATACATAACCGCTGAGCCCTTCGAATAATCGGATGCAAAAACATAATCGTGTATCGTTCAGTTGACTCATCCTCATATGCTCAAATAAAGGTTATCCACTGTGGATAACCTTTATTTATTGTTCCCTTATCATCCATTATCCACAGCATGGGCATAGTTAAATGAGTTATCCCCACTCGTGGCTCCGTTCTTCTCCTCTTTTTCGCCTCTTGTTACATATCTCATAACCCCATTTGTTTCGTAGAACTTACGCCTTGAGCGATCTCTCACTCAGTCTCAGCTCTATATGCCCTCAAGCTGCTTTCCATCAGCCACTCATTACCTCATACCTTTATACAACTTATATCTCTCCCCCTCTACTTTTAACGCTCTACACTCCCCTATGCTTCAAGCACACATACCACCTATACATGTACGGAAGAAAATACTCATTCCTTCCTTCTGTACCTTTATGACCTCTGATCCACCATACGTGATAGATTCTCCCATCATTACTAAAACCTACTTCCCTAAATAACAAAAAGCCCCCGATCAGATACATGGGAGCTTTACTATATTATAAGGAACATCACAACGTTAATTAATCATACCGAACCATACCTGAACCAGCTCAATCATCTTCAGCCAATGATTTAACTGTCGTTTGAGTAGCATCATTTCTAGGAACCATTAGTGTAAAGGAACCATCATGTACTGCTAAATGCACAGTATGTCCTTCCTTTGCAAATACACGCAAGGTACTGGATTCATTGGATGTACCCTTGGCTTGCCTCTCTGTCCAACCCCAGCTTTTAATCTCGTCTAGATATACCTCAGGCAAGCTAGTACTCTCACTAATACCAGACAGCGTATATCGAACATAATCCATATCCGAATTATTTTCAGACTGGTCAGATTTATTCGCTACTTTCGGTACTGGAAAACTCTTCTCGTTCACCGCACCTTCATATGAAGTCCATACAGATCCTGAAGCTTCACCGCATCCTGCTAGAACAACGGTCAAACAAAGCAACAGAAATGATTGTAGTCCAAGTCTCCGCCAACTTAACACACACACCCTCCTTTTCACAGCTGCACATTCCAGCTCTGTGGTCAGGTACTTTTAGCATATTTAACATAGTCCTATTATACTGGTTTTGCCGCTGTTATCCGTAACAAAAATGTTACCTTCCAGTATCGATCATGTCAGAGCTTCCACTTATCATATTTAATCCTTATAAACAAATAAAAACCACCACCGAATATCATCGGCAGTGGTTCTTTGCTTGGCGGCGTCCTACTCTCCCAGGACCCTGCGGTCCAAGTACCATCGGCGCTAGAGGGCTTAACGGTCGTGTTCGGGATGGGTACGTGTGGAACCCCTCCGCCATCGCCACCAAACGCGTAGCTTACATTTCAGAGTTGTTGTTCTCTGAAAACTAGATTCGAAACGAAACATGCGAATTACAACTTGCTATTGGATAAGCCCTCGACCGATTAGTACTGGTCAGCTCCATGCATTGCTGCACTTCCACCCCCAGCCTATCTACCTCGTCGTCTTCAAGGGGTCTTACATACTGGGAAATCTCATCTTGA